>CAYLRT010000035.1:11331-25119 GCA_964385885.1 uncultured Anaerolineales bacterium
GAGGAGTGCCGGTATCACCTGACCCCTTTCATCCCTGCAATAGACTTCTCCGGGCTGCTCGGGCTGCCGTTTGGCAACAGGTTAGCGGGACGAGAGCCTGCGCAACAGCGACAGGCCGGCCGCGCCCGCCACACTGGCGCCGGCAAGCAGCGCCACGCCCTGAAGCAGCGTCTTGGTTTCAACACTGGGCAGCACCGCACCCTCAAACCCAGCCTCAGCACCGTAGCGCGCGAAGAGCTGCCCCCAGGGTGTCTTCAGTGCAGCCTCCACCCGTTTGCGGCCCACCACCGGGTACCAATAGACGTTGTGATAGAAGTTGCTGGCGAAGTACGACCATGGCACAAGGGGACTCCGCAGGAGCAGAGACTCGAACGGCTTCAGCATCCCGTGGTAGATGGCCTTCTGTCCCCGACTGGCGAACGTGTCCTCCTGCACGAAGCCCCAACGTTCCTCAGCCGCATCCACGTCTCCGACAAACTCGATCTCCTTCGGATCGGCGACCCCCATACCCAGCTCGTGACCCAGGCGGAGGAAGGGGATGCTCAACGGGTCAAATCCCTGCAGCATGGCCGAAGCGGCATCGATGGCCACCTGGTCCGCCGATGCCAGCAAGATGTTCTTCTCATGCCAGCGCATGGCACGTGGTCCAGGCCCATCACCGGCAAAGGTCCCATCCATCACCGCAAAAACACCAGGATGGATAGCGCGCTGGATGTTCAGCAGATCAACCAAAGTCTCATGGATCACGCTGTGGGTCCAGTGACGCCTGCGCCCCAGGAGCCCGCCAAAGGCGTTCTTCATCGCGCCGGTGATCGTCGTAAACACATGGGTCTTCACCGTGGGCAGTTGGACGATATTAGCCCCAATCAGCGGTTCCGGGATATAGACGCCCTCCGGATAGACCTTGTCCAGGACCAGGAAGGGTTCCTCAGGTTCGTAACGGACCCACTTGACTTCGGGTTTGTAGATATAGATACACGGCACCCCGTACTTGTCGGTCACATAGCGCTGCTTGTTGTTGACCTCGCCCTGGCCTGTGTCCACGACCACGGTATCGTTGTGAACACCGACCAGCTCATATCCCGCCCCCTGAAGCACCCGGATCACACCCTCGAGCTGCCACGGGGTCGTCGAACACGCAGGGTACCATGTCTGCCAACTGATGTTGATCTTGAGTAACGTGCGCTTCCCCTTAGGCAGGGCCTCTTGATAACCCGCCAGCGTCATCAGACGCGCGTAGTCATCCAGCACCGTCTCAGGCGTGGTGCGCACGATGGCGACCTTACCCCAGCCAGGAAATCTCTCTGTCTCCATGTCCTCCCTATCCACTCCTTGCAGATAACGCGACACAACTGTGCCCTTCGGGGAGTATACGCACTCTGGGCCTCAAGTCCAACGGGATACGACGCCTGGCACACTGCCCAGAGCGGAGACTGGCACAGATGATAGCGACCGCCGTTGGGGTACCTGTGGACCCCCCTCAGTCCGAAAGCTGCCGCGTCCACGCCTCCAGCGTGGCAAGGGCGCGTTCGGCGTGGGCCTCACCCCGTGCCCGTTTGCCCCGCACACGACGAGGCAGGGGGGGCAGAAGGCCGAAGTTGGCCTTCATGGGCTGAAAAACGTCGGCCGCGGCATGTGTGATGTAGTGCATCAAAGCGCCGATCATGGTCTCGCGCGGGGGGAGAACAGGAGATTGCCCCCTCAGGAGGCGTGAGGCGTTGACCCCGGCGAGCCAACCGCCCGCGATGTTGCCGACGTACCCCTCAAGTCCGGCGATCTGCCCGGCGAAGAAGAGATCCGGCCGCTCTCGATATTGTAGAGTTGGCAGCAGGAGACGCGGGCTGTTGATGTAGGTATTGCGGTGCATGGAGCCGTAGCGGACAAAACGCGCCCTCTCCAGGCCTGGGATCATCCGGAGGACCCGCTCCTGCTCCCCGTACCGCAGGTTGGTCTGAAACCCCACGATATTGTAGAGGGTGGCAGCAGCGTTGTCCTGGCGCAACTGAACCACTGCATAGGGACGCCTGCCGGTGCGAGGGTCCTTGAGGCCCACCGGCCTCAGGGGCCCGAAGGCCAACGCCTGCTCCCCTCGCGCAGCCAATACCTCAATGGGCAGACAGCCCTCGAAGAAATGAGGATCCTCGCGCTCGAACTCACGAAGCTCAATCCGCTGTGCGCTGAGCAGGGCCTCATAAAACGCCCGATACTCCTGCTCGGTCATGGGACAGTTGATGTAGTCCCCGCCCTCGTTTTCGCCACGCCCGTACCGCGAGGCCCGAAATGCGATCCGCATATCGATGCTCTCGGCCTCCACGATAGGGGCGATGGCGTCATAAAAATAGAGACTGTCCTCACCGGTCAGGGCCTGCAGGGCCTGCGACAGGGCAGACGACGTAAGCGGGCCGCTGGCGACCACCACCGGTCCCTCATCTGGGATTTCCTTCACCTCCTCACGCACCACCGTGATCCTGGGGTGTTGCTCCACCGCCGTGGTGACCGCGGCAGCGAACGCTTCCCGATCCACCGCCAGCGCGCTCCCAGCCGGCAGCCGGTGCTGATCGGCGATCCGGATGAGCAACGACCCCAGCCGGCGCAGCTCCTCCTTCAGCAAGCCCGGCGCCCGGCCCACCACGTTCGACCCCAACGAGTTGGAGCACACGAGCTCAGCCAGCGCACCCGTGGTATGGGCCGGCGTCATCGTCCGCGGCCGCATCTCGTACAGCAGAACCTCAGCCCCTGCCTCGGCCGCCTGCCAGGCCGCCTCACAGCCTGCCAATCCTCCACCAATCACGATGATACGGCTCACACCAACGCTCCCTCTACGTACTCGCTCATAGCCCAGGGATCGACGACGGCTCATCCCCCGCACGCATGCCCCATCAGAAACACCTCATGCCAGGCGAAAGTGCCTGGCATGAGGATATCAACGGCCAACCGCGCCGCGGAACGGTCAATCTTTCGTCACATCGGGTGGGACAGAGAAGATCTCCCCTGTCCTCGGCTCGGCGTTCAGAAGATCCCGCGCCTCGCTCTCCCATTCCGCGGGGACCTGAACCTCCACACGCCCCAGGCCATTGACTGTGATACCTATGACAGGCCCTACGGATTCATACTTCAACACGACCGGGATACCGGCGCTTTCCAGCGCCCCTCGAATGACGTTGGCCCGTAGCAGTCCCTGTACCACATAGACAGTCACCAAATCCGTCACCCGCCTTTGCCTGTCCACGCGACCACCTCCTCATCTACTGGGCCATTTCACACTAAGTTTGGCGCAGATTGTCCATTTGTCAACACGGTTTAGTCCTGGTATAATGGCCCATGGTATTCAGGCCGAAAAGGCCGCAGGGGAGCAACCGTAGAAGCCTATGAGCACAGACAGCGCATCAAGCCAATATCAATACTGGCAGCAGTTTACGATCCAGCCCTCAGACCTGGATTATCTCGCCAACTTCCTGATGGAACGCGAGCGTCCCCACACAGTGGACGAGCTTGCCCGTGAGCTCGTGCGATACCGCCAGGAACAGCTAACTGAACTGGCCAGGCGTTCGCTCTCTCAGGGACGGGTCTATCATCCGGCTGAGGCTTACCACGTCGGGGAGCAACTGATCTTTCCGCACCTGGGCAACGCCCTTGGTGAGGTCATTGCGGTCCGCGCGGGACGCAATCCCGAATATGAGCCGTTCTCCGTCATCAAAGTGCAATTGGAGGACGACGAGCGGGAGTTCGTCGCGGAGCTTCAGCATCCCCACAAGCTCAATGAGCTCACGCTTCTCCCGGCCAATGAGGCCAGCCCCGAGGAGATCTTCGCATGTTGTGGCGATCATATTCGCAGCGTCTTGCTCGAGGCGCTGGAGCAGGATCCCCAGTTCGTCAATGTGGCTCACATGTGGTTCCTCCAGGGGCTGTTGGTCGAGATCTCACCGGGGTCCCTGAACATCGCGGAGGCGATGCTCGACATGGCCGGTGGAGGCCCCATGCGCACCGAAGAACTGATGGAGGAGATCGACCTGCCGCCTGAGGTTCCGGAGGAGTTGCGCAAGTTCTCGCTGGAGTACGCCCTGTTGCGTGACTCTCGTTTCGACGAAGTAGGGCCAGCCGGTTATGCCCTGTGGTACCTGCGCAGTCTGGAGCCCAAGGAAGTATTGGAGACGCCGCCGCTTCTGCAGTATGTGCCGATCCCGTACAACCGTCAGGTGCTGGACGAGGCGATGCTCAGTCTTGAGCGGCGCGCATCGGACGAATGGTCTGAACTTCCGGCAACCGAGTCACCGGACGAATCGGCCACGATCGTCTTGAACTACCCACACTGGCGGAGTGGCACGCTTCCCCTGGCGCCTCACGTCGCGCATCTGTTCCCGACGGCGCACCTGGCCAATCGGATCCGTTTCACCTTTGTGGATGACGACACCGGGGAGACCTTCCCCGGGTGGGTAGTGCGGAGCGGGCGCTATGTCTATGGCCTCAAAGATTGGTTCGCCGCCAAGCAGGTGCTCGTAGGCACCCTCATTGATCTGAGGCCGGGGGATGAGCCCGGCGTTATTCGCATCGGCGTGCGACCCTTCAGGACTCAGCGCGGTGAGTGGTTGCGCACCGTAACCGTCGAGAAGGACAACCTGCTCTTCGAGGTCACCCGGGTGCCCGTCGCCTGTGAATTCGATGAGCTTGCAGCGGTGGCCGTGAAGAATCCAGACGCCCTGGATGCCCTGCGGCCCCAGTTCAGCCGTGCTTCGCTCGAAGCTCTACTGGAGCGGGCCTTCAGCGGCCTGGCGGGGCTGAGCCTGCAACGGGCTGTACACGCCATGACCCTTTACAGTGTGTTGAATCTCATGCGACGCGTACCGCCGGCCCCGATGCTGGCGACGCTCGCAGTGTCGCCCCGGTACGTCTCACTGGGCGATGACTATTGGGCCTATCGAGGGGAGAAGTGATGGCAACGCTTCCACCAAATCCTACTCTGACATACTTCATCAAACCCACATTGGACACGCCGTTCCATATCGATCTCTCCTGGTGGGAAGAGCACGGCCTCGACGTGAACGTGAAGCTGATCTCTCATCTGTGCCCTCAGCATCGTGAGGCCTACACTGGGCAGCAACTGCCCGAGGTTATCGACTGGATCGACTGGGAAACAGGAGAGGTCCGGGCGGTGGATGGCCTGCAGTACGTGATCACTACCCACTGCAGCAAAGAGCCAGGGTATATCCGTCAGGCCCCCACGCTCGTTGAGGCAGTTTTCCGAGCTTTCTTGAGCAACGGCAACCAGCCGTTGACGCCGAGAGATCTCAGCGCACTCGTGGGATATCCGCCAGAACAGATCCTGCGTGTGCTGTCTGGGCGTCGTGTCCGCTTGGGGCTGCGTCCGGTTTTGACACCTGAGAGCTAAGACAAGACACATCGCCCCGGTAGCTCAATTGGACAGAGCAAGTGCCTTCTAAGCACAAGGCTAGAGGTTCGAGTCCTCTCCGGGGCACTCACATGGTATCCTCTGCCATGGTATCCCAGGGCGATCCATAGCCAGGGCCCCAGGACCCAGCGCCGGGCTCCCCCGCTAGACACTCTCCCGCCAATCCCATCCTGCCTCTTCCAGCTCAACCAGGGCCGCAAACCGACCGCCCTGCTGGATCAGCACCGTCGGGGGGCCCTCCTCGACAATACGGCCAGCCTCCAGGAGGACCACCCTATCAGCCGCCCGCGCTGTAGACAGACGATGAGCGACTGTAATAGCCGCGCGCTGCCTCCCGTCATCCCCTCGGATTGCGGCCTGCAGAGCCGCCTGGAACTTGACCTCGCTGGCACTGTCCACCGCGGCCGTCGCCTCATCCAGCAGGAGCACGGCGGGGTCCCAGACCAGCGCACGTGCCAGAGAGAGCAGTTGCCGCTGCCCCTCAGAAAGTCGAATCCCCTGACCGTGTCCCACACCGCTCAACCAGGTGTCATAACCCTGCGGCAGGGCCGCAACAAACCGATCCACTCCGGTCATCCGGGCCGCACGCTCCACGGCCTTGCGCGAGGCCGTGGGATCGCCCAGGGTCAGGTTCTCCCAGACTGTGCCACTGAATAGCTGCACGGCCTGGGGGACTACGCCTACCACGCGGCGGCGCTGATCGTCGGCGAGCCGACGTGGGTCCACCCCTGCCACCCGAATCTCGCCCGCCCACGGCGCGTACAATCCCCCCAAAAGGTGCACCAGGCTGCTCTTCCCTGCCCCTGTCCTCCCAACCAATGCCACGTGCTCACCGGGCCGCACGTGCAACGTCACCCCCTGCAGAACCGGACGTCCGGGGAGATAACCAAAGGTCACATCATCCACCCGCACCACGACCCCATCATCCTCGGGGAGAGGCTCTCCGCTCCCCTCTGGGGCTGCCTCAGGCGGGATCTGCAGGACCTGCACGATGCGCTCAATGCCCGCCAGGGCGCTCTGCACCGTTTGCCAATCCTCGCCCAGGTTGCGGATGGGATCGAAGAAGCGCTGAAAGAGCAGGATAAAGGCAACGATCGTACCCATCGAGAGCCCCCATGCCCGCCCCAGCCCGCCGGTCCCACTCCACAGCAGCAGCGCGACGCTCAACGCCACCATGACGGTCAGCGACGGGGTATAGTACAGGTTGTACGACTCGGCTCGCCAGAAGGCTGCCACCATCTCTCGCAAAGCATAGCGGAAGCGGGTCAGAAAGGCATGCTCTCTGCCAAACGCCCGCACCACCTCAACGCCCGAAAGCGTCTCCTGCAGGTATACATTGAGCAACCCAACGGCTTTTCGCCGGTCCCGTTGCGCGTCGCGGATGTGTATCTGGAAGAAGCGCGTGATGAGCGCCAGCGGGGCGATCAACAGCAGCGCCACCAGGGCCAGGGGCAGACTGAGCGAAGCCATCGCCACAAAGGTGGTGACCACCTGCACCAGGCGTAACAGCAGGTTGGACGCGCCGGTGGCAAAGAGGGTGTCAACGGTGTCCACGTCGGCCGTACAGCGACTGATCACATCGCCCAGGGGCGTGCGATCGTAGTAACCCAGGGGAAGACGCTGCAGATGGGAGAAGAGGCGCACGCGCAGATCACGCAGGGCGTGCTGAGCCACCCAGGACGTCAGGTACCCGATGCCGGACCGCATGCCATCGGCCAACACCATGAGCCCCAGATAGAACAGGGCCAGAGCCAGAATGCCCTGGGGAAGGCCAGGGGTCAGGTGGAGATCCACGATACGCTGCAACACCAGGGGAGGAACTGCGCCCAGTGCCTCGGATGCGAGTACCAGGCCTGCGATCAAAGCCACCCGAGCGCGCCACGGATATAGAAGACGCCGAATCTCGTCCCAGGCCGTGACTCGGGAGGCAGGGGATGTTGGCACGGCCATCACATCCCCTCCCGTGCTTTGATCTGCTGCTGAGCACGGTAGATGCGCGCGTAGAGGCCACCAGCGGCCAACAACGCCTCATGCGCTCCCTGCTCGACAATCCGGCCTCGATCGAGCACGACCACCTGGTCGGCCAGGGGGAAAGCCCCCAGGCGATGCGAGAAGAAGACCACCGTCGCCCGCTGCTCGAGGGGGGCCGCAGGGCCAAAGGCCTCACGCAATCCGGCGATGATCTGGGCCTCGGTATCCAGATCCACCGCCGAGAAGGGATCATCCAACACCAGGAGAGCGGGGCGGCTCGCAAAGGCCCGCGCTAACGCAATCCGTTGACGTTGACCTCCGGAGACACGCAGCCCCCGTTCGCCGATCTCCGTATCCAATCCCTTGGGAAACGTCTGCAGATCTGTCTCCAGGGCGGCCAGTCGCAACCAGCGATCAAGCTCCGCGTCGCACTGGGGCCCCTGAGCGGGGAAGGTAAACAGGATGTTCTCGCGGACCGTGCCAGAAAAGAGGAAGGGGGTCTGTGGCAGGTAACCGATCCACGCCGCCCGTTCGGCAGGGGAGAGGGCATCCAGGGGTACCACCCCGTCGAGCAACACCTGTCCTTCCTCCAAAGGGTAGAGCCCCAACAGGACACGCGCCAGCGCGCTCTTGCCACAACCGACAGGGCCAGTAACCGCCACAAACCCTCCAGCCGGAATGTCCAGACTGATTCGGCGGAGCACTGGCCGCTCATTACCCGGATAGCGGAATGTCACCTGTCGCAGGGAGATAGCGACCGGGTGAGGGGGGCGCTCTGGCAATGGAGGCCCGGGCTCGTCCAGACCCGGAACATAGGCGATACGCACGGTGGAACGCCAACTCACCGGCCCATCCAGTGGCGGAGCCAACAGGGGTTCCAGCCTGGCATAGGCCGCAGCCCCGCCCTGCACTGAATTGAACAGTTGGGGTATGCGATGCCCCCGGTTGACGAAACGGTTGTACAGATCAAGGTAGGCGATGAGGGCGCCAAGGCTCATGGCGCCAGTGGCCACCCGCTCCCCACCCAACCAAAGCAGGAAAACAACGCCCCCCAACATGAGCAGGCGATAGACCGGCTGCAGGCTGCTGCGCAGGCGCACAATGGCGAGGCTGGCCTCGGCCAAGTGAGAGGAAAGCTCCGCGACGCGGGCCACCGTCGCCTCAACACGTCCAAACAGGCGCACCACACGCAGGCCTACCAGGCGCTCCTGCAAGTAAGAGGTCAGCGCAGCGCTGGCCTCCCGCGCCGCGACGGTGCGCTCACTGACCCAACGCCCCATCGAGAGGGCCAACAACAGCCCCAGCGGCACCGGCAAGAGCGTCAGCAGGGTCAGACCTGGATCATAGGCCATCATGCCCGCGATCAGCGAGAGTGAAAAGAGCACCGTGTCCCATGCCTCGGTGGTGAGCTCTCTCACGCCGCGCCCCACCACCTCCACGTCCCCGATGATACGGGCCATCAGGTCCCCAATCGGAACGCTGTACAGGCGGTCCATGGGCCAGAACAACACGCCGCGCAGCGCGTCGGCCCGCATGCTGGCCATGATACGCTGATTGCCCACGCGCAGGCCCCAACGCTTAACCAGGCGTGCACCCTGATAGAGAGCCATGCTCCCCGCATAGGCCAGCCCGGCCCACAGCACCGAGGTCCCTTCGCCCTGGCCACTGGCCCAGGCCTTGGCCGCGTCGATCGCCCGGCCAAGCAAAACGGCGGGGAGCACCACGGCCGTGTTCATTACAATCCCGCCAAGTGAACCGATGATCAAAAGACCCGCCACCTGACGCAGATAGGGGGAGATAGCTCTGAGGAAACGCCTGGTCAAATTGAACGCTCCCTAGTCTGTCCTGTCGGGCGGGAGACACTCCTATAACTACCCATCCCTATAGCTCAAATTCGGCGACCAGGAACGTATGATCCGAGGGGCGCTCCGCTTTGCGGGCTTCCGTGTCGATCCACGCACAGACGGACCTGGCGGCCAACGGCTCGGTCGCCCAGATGTGATCAACCCGCCACCCCACCCCTCGCTCCACCGGGTTGCGGGCGCGATAGTCCCAGTAGGTGTACTGTCCAGGCTCTCCGGGGTGGTGCTTGCGGAAGACATCCACGAACCCCCAGGCGCGGACCTCCTCCAATGCCGCCTGCGCCTCAGGGTGGAAGTCCACGTGGCCCCGCAGGCGCACTGGATCGTAGACATCAATATCCTCGACCGCGATGTTGAAGTCTCCCACCCACGCCAGAGGAGTCTCCGGCGTGAAGTGGGCATCCAGCCACTCCCGGAACCGACGCAGCCAGGTAAGCTTGTGCTGGAACTCAGGATGATCAGGAGCGCGGCCCTGGGGGACATAGGTGTTGATGATGACAATACCCTGGATCTCCGTACACAACAGCCGGGTGCGCTCAGACCCATCATCGAAGCCAACCTGAACCCATGCAGGCACCGCCTTGCTCAGCGTGGCGATGCCCGCATGGGACTTCTGTCCCGCGTAGACGACGTGATAGCCCGCAGCCTGAATGGGCTCAACGGGGAAGTCCTTGTCCTGGACTTTGGTCTCCTGCACACACAGCACGTCGCAGTGCCTCCGAGCCAGCCAGTCCAGAATCTGGTTCAGGCGAACCCGTATCGAATTCGCATTGAACGTCGCCAGGACGAACCGTCCGCCCATCCCTAGCCTCCCTTTCCTACCCCTCGATAGCCCGTATCGCGGACTCCGGCGCCTCGTCCCCGAACATCACCAACAGCAGCCCAGGCAGATACTCCTCCATGGTGTAGATCGCCGGATAGAGTGTGTTACGGATCAGACGTCCCGTCAGCCTCTCGCCCTCAAAATCGAGGCTGCTCTTGTAGCGGACCTCTCCATCCCGAAAGTCCATCTCGAAGTTCCCAATGGGGAGACCGTAGTTCGCCCGCGTAAGGAACTCCGCGACTCCGAGCCTGGCTTCCTCCGGCGCTTTGACAGGAGCCAGCGTATAACACAGAAGCTGTTGCTCACTCTGCCGGATCTGGGCGTAACAGCGCAGATCGCCGAATTGACTGCTGAAAAAGAAACGCACCGTGCTGCGCTCGTCGAGCCGCTCTACAGGCCAACCGTCCTCACGGAGGGTTTCAACCAACAGCCGGTACGCAGCAGACTCCTCAGAGGTCCTCTCCTCCCGCTGAACCCCGCCTGTGTCGTGCTGCATCCTCACACTCCACCTTCACAGCGCCCTGCCCGCGAGGCCCGAAGAGCCCACTCAGGTGCCATTGCGTGATGGCCAGAACTCAAACAGCGCCCCCACCGACTGTCCCTGGACGTTGCAGCGGATCACCTCGCCAAAGATCCTGGCCACAGAGAGCACCACCAGGCGCTCTGGACGCCGATCTTCTGGAAGAGGAACCGTATCCGTCACCACGATCTCGTCAATGGCATCGACCGCATTGAGACGCTCAACGGCGGGGCCGGTGAACAACCCGTGGGTACACACCACAGTGACCCGGCGGATATCGTATCGCGCCTGCATGTGTCGGATGATTTCGATCGTGGTCCCGGCGGTGGCGATCTCATCGTCCAACAAGATAACGTCCTTATGGCTGATGTCTCCCATAACCCCCGTAATGGCGACCTGATGATCACTGAGGCGGCTCTTGACGCCCGCGGCCATGGGGAGCCCCAGGGCCGCCGCCAGCTTAGAGACGCGCTTGGCGTGTCCCACGTCAGGCGCGACTACCACAGCATTGCTCAGATCCTTCTGACGCAGATGTTCCACAAAGACAGAGTGCGCGGTAAGATGGTCCGCGGGCACACTGAAGAACCCATGAACCTGGGGCGAGTGCAACGTCATCGTGATGATCTGCGTGGCTCCAGCCGTCACCAGGAGATCTGCCACAAGCCGCGCAGCGATCGAGATGCGCGGGGCATCCTTCTTGTCCGAACGCGCGTAGGAGAAGTAGGGGATGACCGCGCAGACATCCTTGGCTGCCCCGCCGCGCGCGATATCGAGCATCAACAGCATCTCCATGAGATGATCACTGCAGGGCGGGGAGAGGGGCTGCACGATGAAGACCTCCTTGCCCCGCACACTGGTGCCAAGCTGGACGTAGTAATCGTCATTAGAGAATTTGTGGATGGTCGTGGGACTGAGTTCAATACCCAGGTAACCGGCAATCCGTCGAGCCAACGTGGGATGTGCCGACCCACTGAACATCAGGACGTTCGACAAAGGCTCAACACCCGTGTCCTGGCCTTTCATAGTGGACAACTTCTCCTCCTGGCCTTTAGAGTCGCACAAGACATTCTACCCGTGGGATATGATGGGGGCAACCGCAGATGCTCCTGCTATTCAAGGTAAGTTGTCAATGGGGACCGCCTCAGTGGGTGGCGCAGGGGCAAACCCAAAGATACGCCCATAGAAGTAGAGCTCTGCCTCCAACGACCGTTTGATGTGCTCCTCCTGACGGAAGCCGTGCTGCTCGCCCTCGAACAGCAAACAGGCCACCGGAACCCCTTTCTCCCGCAGCGCATTAACCATCCGCTCCGTCTGTGAAGGCGGCACGACCCGATCCTCAAGCCCCTGGAAGAAGATCACAGGGCAGCTCAGTTGATCCACATGGTAGATCGGCGAGCGTGCCAGGTAAAGATCACGCCGTTCTGGATAAGGACCAATGAGACCATCAAGATAGCGGGACTCGAACTTGTGCGTGTCTCGCGCCAGGGCCTCCAGATCGCTGACCCCATAGTAACTGGCGCCGGCGTGGAATACCCGACGAAAGGTCAGGGCACACAAAGTCGTGTACCCCCCAGCACTTCCCCCACGGATGATCAGGCGACTGGGATCTACCTCACCCCGCTCGATGAGCGCACGGGCACCGTAGACGCAATCGTCCACATCCACGACACCCCAGCATCCACGCAGGCGCTCACGATATGCCCGGCCGTAACCGCTGCTCCCTCGATAGTTGACGTCCAACACCGCGAAACCACGCGACGTCCAGTATTGAATCCCCAAAGTGAGAGCGTCGGTGGTGGCCCCGGTGGGTCCGCCGTGGCTTATGACCAGGAGCGGTGGACGCTCGTCGGGCGGCCCCTGGTAGGCACTGTTACGCGGTCGGTAGAAGAAGCCATGGGCGGTCTCCCCATCGCTGGTCGGAAAGCTGATCGGGATCCCGAAGGAGAGAGTGTCTTCCTCCAGCTCTAAGGCGAAGGCCTGCCGTAGGACCTGGAAGGTGCCCGATGCCGGGTCCAGCAGGACAATCGCGCTGGGACGGGCTGGGCCGGCACCGCGGAACGCCACACCAAGCGGGCCCACCACCACCTGACCAATGCTGGTATAGGGGAGATCGAACGCATGCAACTCACCCGTCCCCACTTCGAGCACACCGAGTTGATCGCGGGCCTGTTGGGTGAAGACGCAAACGATCCGTTCAGGGGATAGATACGCATAGGTAGCCAGGCCCAGGACCCACTGCGGGCGCCCGAACTCGGCCTCCATCTCCTTCAGGCACTGCGTCTCTCCGTCCCGCCATTGATAGAGGTTCCACCACCCCGTGCGGTCAGACAGGAACGTCAGCGTTCCATCAGGGGACCACGTGGGTTGGGAGATCGATTCTGTCTCTCCGCCTGCCACCCGGCGCGGATGATGGCACAGGCCATCCTCACCTACTTCCGCCACCCAGAGCTCCGTCCCATCCCAGGGCATATTGGGATGACACCAACTGATCCAGGCCAGTCGTTGCCCATCAGGGCTCAAGCGGGGCGCCGCGTAGAAATCATCCCCCTGGACCAGCACCCGCTGGGCCCCACTCTCGATATCGATGGCGACAATGGTGTTCACCGGTTCACCGTGGTCCGCCAGGGCCTGCTCCGTGTGGTCTTCCCTCACACACAGGACCCGTCCACGAGCAGAATCGACCACACCATCCGCGTAGCGCATAGCCAGGGGAGCAGTCAGAGCCTGTGGATCAGAGCCCCGCACACACCGGTAGAGCCGCCGGTCCACATCGTTCGAGAAGTAAATTGCGCCATGGCCCAGCCAGAACGCTCCTCCCCCGTATTCGTGCACCCTCGAACGCACGCTGTAGGGACTGCGTATCACATCGGACGGGGATTGTGAGACGCTCCATTTGACGAGTGCTGTCTTGCCCTCCTCGGAAGGGCGACTTTCGCACCAGTACAGCTCATCGCCATCCCAGGCCAGACTTCCCAGTCTCACCACATGCGAAGCCACCCAATCGGCGGTGATGGGCGACGTCCAGGTCCCATAACCGGCTGTTCGACGAGAGTGCATGAGCCATCTTCTCCTTAAATATGAAATCAGATGATCACAGCGCCCAAATGGCCACCTATCCAGTGTACCCCCACTTGGCCAACAGCCAAAGCCACGCTTTGGACGGCACTGTATCCTTTAGCCAGGAAAAATGACACAGCAGATGTGG
>CAYLRT010000036.1:0-22666 GCA_964385885.1 uncultured Anaerolineales bacterium
CTTCGCCACTGCTACAGCCTCGTCGACGGGATAGGCCTCAGTCCCGAAGTCGAACTCCGCACGTCGCTCCCACACCATCGCTGCCAGGCGGTCCGCCTCAGTCTGGGCCATGCCCTCGTCATCGGCGGTGACGACCACTGTGGCCACACCAATGTCTGGGACGTCAGCCCAACAATGTCCGTTCATCAACGATGCAGACACCACCCTTGGGTGGCCTTCGAGTTCATTCACATGCCGCATCAAGGAACCCATCGTTCCAACACTGGACTGGGCTTTTTCCCCCGGCAACAGGAAAGGGACCTTGGCGAAGCCCATGGTCAGGCGGACACCCTCTCTCAGGATCTCCAACAGCATCGCTGCCGCCTTCTGACCCGTCTCATACGCATCCACATGGGGCGCTGTGTGATAGGCCACCAGGGCATCGACGAGTTTCACGGTGTCGTACACGATGTTGGCGTGCATATCCAGAGCCACGGTAATGGGCACATCGGGTCCCACGCGGTCCCGCAGGGCAGCCAGAAACTCATGCTCCGCATAGTCGACACCTTGCGCCCGCATGGCCCCGTGCAGGAAGAGACACACGCCATCGATGTCAACAGCCGGGGCCAACAGGGCCGTCTTCAGCCGCTCAAAGGCCTCCCGCTCCACCAGCCCCCCTGGCATGGCATGCGCCGCTACCGTTGGGATAAGCTCTACATCCAATTCCCCTTGCAACGTGTCAACGATGCCGTTGAAAGCACTACGCCGGGAGGGAAGCTCCAAACTCGCTGCACCCCACCGTGGGTGGAAATCCTCCAGCCGAGTCAGAAAGGGCGAGAAGGTGTTTGACTCATGCCCGATCGCCCCCACCAGGATACGCATCGTCAACTCCCCACCACCTGATCAACGAAGCGCACTCTGCTCCAGCGCTCCGGAATATGCATGTTGACGTAACCATGGCGGTTCCACGACCAATCCACTGAGATATTGTTACCCTCAGCGTCATGGAAGTGTTGGCACCTCGAGGCTCCAATCCGCCAGACATCGCCCGCCTGCGGTGGAGTTCTCGGATGCCCCAGGGCCTTCAGACCGTCCCAGGGCAACGCGAACTCGACTGTCCAGCCATTGTCCACAATGTCCGGGCAGTTCAAGCTGCCGTCCACCTGAACGGCGTGTTTCAGTCCAGGGAGCTCCCAGTCCATGTCCCCAAACCGACCCAATCTGTGACCATGTCGAGGCACAAAATAGAGGAAGTTCTCTACTGAGAAGAGCTTATCCAGGCGCGCGAAGTCCTGGCGCAACACGACTGGTTCCAACCAGGTCCAAAAGACCTCATAGATCGTATTGATGGCATTGACCCCAAGTTCGTAGTAGACGCCATCGCCCTCAATGAAGATCTGAGCATCGCTGTCATTATGGTACACATGGTCGTGATGTTCAACATGCGTCCCCCAGATCTCATGGTCCTCATACTTGAATGCTGCATACAGGGCCTCATCATCCCAAAGCAGCGCTACACGGGAGTCCAACGAGACCGGCTCACCCGTATCCATCTTGACAAAAGGCGTGGACCAGGTGACACGTCGCCACGCTGGCTCATCTAGCCGTCCGTCAATGGTTATGGGTTCTGCCACTCGCATACAGGTATACTCCACCACTGGAGGCAGACCATCCAAAGGCCCCTCGGGCAGCCGCAAAACACGGGACATCTTGATCATGGAACACTCCTATGACAGATCATAGACAGAACATTCAGCAAGGTCCCTGCGAAGAATCCGGGAAGCGGCAGCATTGCCGCTTCCCGGAGGTCATGACAGCCCAAAGCTCAAGCCCGCCGCACTTACTGATTGCACGGATAGAGGGTACCATCCAGGATCATGATAACCGTGAAAGAGTCGGCGTAGGGGCTGTTCTTGTAGATCGGATCGTCATCCGCCGGCCACCCGCATGTGTGCAGGCCGTCCTGCACCGGGTTGTTCCCGTAGCGCTCCCAGATGGGAACGATGGGCAGCAGCTCGTTGAAGGCCTCCGCCGTCGTAGTCACCAGCTCCTTCTGCTTGGTGACATCGAGCCCGATGGTCTGATCGCGGACTAGCTGCTCTAGGTCAAGGTTACCGCAGCAGTCGGTGGTGACGTTGAGATCGAAGCTCATGCCCGGACCCTGAGCAGCTTCGATGTTGTGCGTAAAGAGGTCCTGCACGTATGCGAAGTGCGGATGCGGGTTGCCAGAGCCCCAGCCCCGGATAGCCAGTTCGAAGTTACCCTGGTTGACTTCGACGGGATGCTGGCGGAATTCAACACCACGGTATGTGACTTTGATGCCGAACTCTGTGAGCTGGTTCGCCAGGTTCTCCGCAGCCGCTGACCAGTCCGCATACTCGGCCGGCGCCGTCAGTTCGTACTCCATGCGCTGCCCCTGGTCTGTCACCCAGACGCCATCGTCGTCTTTGGTGAAGCCAAGGTCCTCCAGTATCTGGGCTGCCTTATCACGGTCGTACTCATAGGGGTTCAGCACAGAGGTGTCATCGATCCACAGCGGCACCATGTTGTCGCTGAACCCGGCCATGTACTTCACAGCTTTGCCGGACTCGCCCAGCGAAACGGTACCATTCTCATGACGATCGATGGCGTAGGCGATGGCCTGGCGGACTTCCTTGACGTTGAATGGATACATGGTGTGGTTGAAGTAAAGGGCCGGACCAGAGTAGATCGGCGCGCGGATGATGCGGATGCCAGCCTGCTTGAAGGCCTTCTCGGTTGCCGGCGGGAAGCCATGCGTGGCGTAGTCGACCTGGTTGGCCAGCACCAGCGGCGTGACCGTGGGGGTCTCACCATTGTAGAGGTAGATCAGGTCGAAGTTCACCTTGTCGGCCCAGTAGGAGGTCGGGTTCTTCACCAACGTCATGCGGGCCTCATTGATGCTGTCCAGGTCGATGATGTAGGGACCCGTGGCATTCAAGGTCTCCGGGCGGAATTCATTGAATTCCTGCAACAGCGCGTTCCATTCATCCGAGTCCTTGTCCAGGCCCTGGTCGACCAGCTCCTGCACCTTGTCCGACCACTCGCCGTAGGTTGCCCGGTCCACGATATACTCGTTGCGGACGACGTAGCGCTCGACGACGGTCGAGGGCTCTGACATCTTGAAGACCACAGTGTAATCATCCTTGGCAGTGACACTCTCCAGGAAGCGCCACACGGTTCCCTTGACCAAACGGCGGACATTGAAGGTGGTGACCACATCCTGGGCATTGAAGTCATCGCCGTTGCTCCACTTGATCCCCTTCTTCAGGTACACGGTCAATGTGGCAGCATCGGGATCGATCTCCCAGTCCTCGGCCAACATGGGCACCCAGGAGCCATCCGCCCACATATAGAACGCCAACGGCATGTGGAACAGCGCTCTATAGATGCCCACACCCATGTTGTTCGTCGCAAACATGTTCAGATGTCCGACGGGTGGCACGGGGTATGGGTAAGCACCGGCGAAGACTCCTGGCTTGGTGGATACTGGAGTGACCTCAACGATCACTGTCTTCTCCACCGGTACCTCAACGGTCTTCTCGACCTCAACGGTCTTTTCCACAACCTTCTCGACTTCGACGGTCTTTTCGATGATCTGGGGCTCAGGCGTCGCGCATGACGCCGCAAACGCCAGTACCGTAACAGCACTGAGCACTACCCAAAACCAACGTCTCCGACTCATCTTAACTCCTCCTCTTGAAACCTGAGACTACAAAAGTGTCAGACATCGTACAGCCTAGACTTGCATCAACCTCTTACTCTCTCGTGGCGCCAACCACCTCCTTTCCATGCCATTCATCGTATCTGCGATTGCCTCCGCCAGGCCTCTCATAGCCCGTCGGTTCAACGCACACTGCGCCTGACCAGTACAACGATAGCCAAGGCAAAGACCAAACCAATACCCAACGCCACAGAAGAGACCACGAACTCAGCACTCCCAGGCTGTGTGAGGAGCAACAGACCACAAGAGACAAGTATCATGAAAAACGCTATTCGAAAGCCAGCACGCCCCAGCTCCGGTGTGATCACTTGCCATACTCCCGCACTGCAACGTGACACGCCACGTAGTGCCCTGGTGCCACCATCGTTAACTTGGGCCGCTCGACGTCGCACAGACCCGGCTCATAGATAGGGCACCGTGGGTGGAAGCGACAGCCAGAGGGCAGGGCCAGCAGACTTGGGATATCCTGACTCCGTAACTGAACACGTTCCTTGCTTCTCGTGAGCTCCGGATCTGCCTCCGGCACAGCCGCCAACAGGGCCTGAGTATACGGATGCAACGGGCTCCCAATGAGGTCCGGCGTCGGCGCAAGCTCCACCGGACTGCCCACGTACATCACAGCAATCCGCCCATCCCACGCGAAGAACTTGGCCACAGCAAGGTCATGGGTAATGAACAGAAAAGTCTCCCCCAACTCCTCACGAAGACCTCCCAACAGTCTCAGCAACCCCACCCGCGTGGATACATCCACCATCGAAACGGCCTCATCAGCCACCAGGACGCTGGGATTCACAGTCAGGGCGCGAGCAATGACCACCCGTTGACGCTGACCACCACTGAGCTGGTGGGGATACTTAGGGAGAAAGTCTCCCACCGGTGACAGTCCCACGGTCTCCAGCAACTCAGCCACCCGTTCCCGTGCAGTACGTCGACCGTCCACCAGCCGATGGCGTAGCAGGGGTACGCTCAGGATGTCCTGAACCGTGTGGGCAGGGTTGAGCGATGCGTAGGGATCCTGGTGGATGATCTGAACACTCAACCGGAAATCACGGAACCCAGAGGCTTTTTTCCCCTCCTTCGTCCATATCGGTTTACCCCGGTAGAGCACTTCCCCCATCGTCGGCTTAAGCAGGCCCGCCAGCATCTTGCCAGTAGTCGTCTTACCGCACCCGCTCTCACCCACCAGGCAGAAAACCTCTCGCGGATGAATACCCAGTGTAACATCGTCCACTGCTGTGATTCGCCGCTTCCGTGGGCCAAACTGCTTGGTCAGATGGCGTCCCTCGATAATGTATTCGTCCATGTCAGTCTCTCTCAATCGTTTGGCTGCATGCGCTTCACACTCTGGCGCAACACCTGATCGGCATGGAAACATGCCACATAGTGCCCATCATGTCCTGGCACCAGCTCCAGATGGGGTTCCTCCTCGCGACAGCGCTCTGTTGCATAGGGACAGCGCGGGTGGAATTTACAGCCAGCCGGAGGCTCAATCAAATCAGGAGGCGCTCCAGGGATAGAGATCAGGTCGCGGAACTCCCCGGTCACAGTAGGCACCGATCGGATCAGGCCCAAGGTATAGGGGTGAGCCGGCCGGTAAAATGTATCGTAGACATCCCCCAGCTCCACAATGGTACCCGCATACATGGTGGCCACACGGTCGGCCAGCTCGGCCGCTATAGACAGATCGTGCGAAATGAAGATCATAGAGAAGCCGAGTTCCTGTTTCAGCCGACGCAACAACTCGATGATTGTCCGCTGTGTGAGGATGTCGAGCGCGGTAGTCGGCTCATCCAAAATCAAGATCTCCGGCCTCAACAGCAGGCTCATCGCCAAAAGAACTCGCTGCCGCATGCCGCCGCTCAGCTCGTGGGGATACGCGTCAATGACCCGCTCTGGCTCCAACTGCACGAAGCGCAACAGCTCCAACGAGCGTTGTCGGGCCTGGTCGCGCGTCATAGCACCGTGGGCTTTGACTGTATCATACATCTGATCCCAGATGCGCAACACCGGATTGAACGCGTTTAGTGCCGACTGAAAGACCATCGCACACTCGCTCCACCTGAAATGGCGCAGCTCCCGCTCGCTCAGTGATAGGATGTCCATCGGCTTCGTGTCACCGTAGTAGACGATCTCTCCCTTACGAATCGTGGCCGCCTTCACCAGCAGACGCACTAACGATAACCCAAAGGTCGTCTTACCACAGCCGCTTTCGCCGATGAGCGACAGGCTCTCACCCCGGTAGAGATCGAGGTTCACACCTCTCACAGCCTTGACCGTGCCTCGCTCAGCCTGATAGTCGACCCAAAGGTCACGCACCGAGAGCACAGCGTCTCCTTTGACAACTCCGGCCCGTTCGTTCATCTATTTCACCTCATATCAACCTGTCGTCCTAACCGGTGCGCAAACGCGGGTTGAAGATCTCCTCCAGCGAACGGCTCATCCACACAATGGAAAGCTGGAGAAGCGCGATGGCCGTCACCGGAGCCATGATGAAGTACACACTGTCGCGGAAGAAGATGGCCCCTTGTGTCCACGCCAGGTTGATCATAACCCCCCAGTTTCGTGTCAAGGGGACCAGGCCCAGAAAGACCAGGCCCACCTGGGCATAGATGGCGGAAGTCATGCCGAACGTGAAACTAATGGCGATGTAGCTCATCATATTCGGCAGTATTTCCTTGAAGATAATGTGAGGCAGGCCCAGATCCAGAGCCACGGCAGCCTCCACGTAATCCCGTTCACGCAGGGAGAAGACCTGGGCTCGAATCGAGCGATAAAGCCCCGCCCAGCCCAGAACGGCCAGGATCAGCGCCAACATCGCCATGTCGCTGAGTTTGATGAGCGTGGCCAACACGGCCAACAACGGGAATCGAGGGATTGTGAGCCATACATCGGCCAGGGTTGTGAGAAACGTATCGAGGCGTCCTCCGATGATGGCACTTATCGACCCCAGCGTGACCCCGATGAAGGTCGAGATCACCCCCGTCAGCAACGCCAACTGCATAATATCAGCCCCGCCATTCACGATCTGAGCAAAGATATCTTTGCCCTGACTATCGGTGCCCAGAATGTGTTCCCTGGAAGGCGGAGAGTAGATTGCGGTGATATCCGCCGACTTAGGCTCTTCGATGAAGAGCGGCCCAACCGTTGTCAACAGGATGAAGCCGATGAACAGCAAGAACCCCGCGAAGCCCGTCTTATTGCGAGCCATCAGCTTGAGGAACCTGCCAATGCCCCCAAACAAAGCCCCTACCCATGCCAGGGGGCGCAGCCGATGTTCATTGTTATTGGAAACCTGACGCTGGCTCACGCTACCCACCTCCTCCACTGACCCGTACGCGGGGATCCAACCAGCCATAGACGAAGTCCGCCAACAAGTTGGAGACCACAACTGAGATCGTTATGATCAGGAAAATGCCCTGCATCAGCGGATAGTCACGGTTGTTCAGGGCCTCCAGAAGACGCAGGCCGATGCCCTGATAAACAAAGATGCTCTCGATCAGGATCGAACCGCCAACGATGAAACCGATACTGATCAGCAACTGTGTGACCAGGGGCAACATGGCGTTGCGGCCAACATATGCCGTCGTGATTCGCCGCTCGGGCAACCCCCGCGCCCGAGCTACGGTCACGTAGTCCTCGCCCAACGTGCTCAGCGTACTGCTCTTCATAGAAAGCATCCAGCCACCTATCGTAGCCAGGACATAAGTTGCAATGGGCAGCGCTGCGTGAAATAAGACATCCTTAATGAAGACCAGCGTGAAGCCTGGCTCGATACCTGGCGATCGCGAGCCACGCATTTGATGGATCGGCACGAGGCCCCAATAGACCCCCAGATAGACCAGGAGCACGATACCGATGATATAGTTGGGGATGGCGCTAAGCGTCGAGGCCACACCAGAGAGAATGGGCTCCCAAAACGCGTCTCGCTTGTAGGCCATGATCATGCCCAGCGCAACACCAACCGTGAAGCTGATCACCAGCCCCAACCCCACGCTGAAGATCGTCCACGGCAGGAACGTCACGATGATGCTGGTAACCGTCGTGCCCGGAGAACGCAGCGAGGTCCCCAGGTTACCATGCACTAGGTTCACCATGTAGTCCAGGTATTGCTTCCATAGCGGCGCGTCCAGGTCAAGAGCAAACAGCGAGGCCGCTTGATCTCGCGCCTCCGCATAGGGGAGACCGTAATTGAGGATTAGCTCATTAATGTACACCTCTACTGGATTGCTAGGCATCAGACGTATGAGGAAGAAAGTCAAACTGGTCACGAACCAGATGGTGAAGAGAGCTTTCGCCAGCCGCTGCACCAGGAAGTGCGAAGCAATCCGTTTCAACAGACTACCCAAAGACGGCCTTCGCGAGACCGCAGTCACCGTCACGGTTGAATCGCTCAACGAGACCTCCTTTACTCTGCCGATGATGAAAACAGACTTAGCTCATGATGCAGCAGCAGTGCCGCTGCCCCCTGCAACACACTGTCTGATCCCAGCGTGGAAAATCCTACCGTGGTTCGCTCAGCCAACACCGGCATGACCCGTTGGGAAATCGAATGTCGCACAGCATCAAGCAACTCATCGCCAAAACATGTGATGCGTCCAGCAAGAAGCACGCGACACCCACCCAGAATGCTGGTGATCATGGCAGCCACCATACCTATGAGGTCTCCAACCTCCCGGATAACCGCGTGCACGCGCTTGTCCCCGGCGCTAAAGAGTTCCCTCACCTCGTCAAACGTCAGGCTCTCCGATGCACCGAGTTCATTCCGTACTTTGCGCACGATAGCCCGGGCATTGATCTCTGTCTCGAGACAACCGACCTGGCCACACTGACAGCGAACACCGTCCTCCACCACACGCACATGTCCGATCTCTCCCGCCCCACAGGGATTACCGGTCAAGAGCTGTCCCCGGGCCACGACGCCTGCCCCCACTCCCCAGCCGACACTGATGACAACAAGGTCGCTGTTGCCTTGATTATCACCAAAGATGTACTCCCCAAAGGCAGCAGCCTGAGCATCGTTGGTTACATAGACGGGCGCGGCGTAGCGTTCAGAGAGCAAACTGCCCAGTGGTACGTCGCGCCAATCCAAGTTCACCGCCTGCCGTACAATGCCTTGGTCCGCATCAACCAGGCCAGGCGTGCCAATAGCAATACCCAACAGAGGATGATCGGCATGCGCTAAGAGGTCATCTATGAGGCCGTATACACGTTGGAGGGCTGTCGGACCGTCGCTGGGAATGCGAGACAAGGTACGGCTTTGAACCACACGCCCCCGCAGATCAAGGACAGCCCCACGAAAATCCTCCCGCCCGAGGTCAAGGCCGATGACCGTGCGTGCTTTATCCACAACACTGAGCCACGTAGCTCGTTTCCCACCCCGTGAGGGCGCACGCCCCACTTCGGCCACCAGTCCGTCTGCCAGCAGATCAGCGACCACGTTCGAGACGGTCGGCCGCGCGAGATGCGTAAGACGTGACACCTCGGCACGACTGACAGGACCGTGCTCATAGATCGTTCTGAGCACCAGTCGGGAATTCTGCAATCTGGCGCGTTCCGGTGTGATCTTCTTCATCACATTACTGACCGATCAGGGCATAGGAAGGTGGGGCAATCGTTAGTAACGATTACTTACTATTACAATATCCTATTTTCCAGTATTTGTCAATACCCTTTCTCGTAATTTTAAGGTTGGCCCGCACTTGACAGACTATGGCGTGCCAGAAGCCGGTAGGCTGAACCTTGAACCCACCTCCGCTTCAACAGTAGCGCTTGAAGCAATCGTTGCCCCAGTCTACGCTCGGCGAGCCCTCGCCGAACGCTCATAGCGGTGACTCGGACTCGTGCGGCCATTCCAACAACCACATGGGTCTAGGGCATAGGCCTCGGGCTAGGGCATAGGCCTTGGGCGCGGTTGTTCCTGGGGACATAGGTCAAGGATGGACACACACCAAGATCCATGAGGAAAGCTCCCACCAGCCCATAGGAAGGCGAATTGACGGTGCATTTGGAGCCCCTATAATCCTCAGCCATGAATGCCCGATCAACAGCCACAGTGTACGCACCAGTCCGACGCGCTACATACCATCTGTTCGTGCTTGCTATATTGAGTACAGCAGCCTGGCTGCGCTTCACAGGCCTTAACTGGGATCAGACCTACTGGATCCATCCAGATGAGGGACACATGCGGATGGTCACGGCCGCCATCCACATCCCCCGTGACCTCGATGTCTACTTCGATACGGCCCACTCGCCTCTCAATCCGGCTAACAACCGACAGATCTACAGTTACGGTACACTGCCTGTCTTCGCCACGCGCTTCCTGGCAGAGGTGCTGGAGTCTGGCTGTTCCCCAGTGGCTCCTCATTTCCTCCAGCAGCTTGCCAGCAGGATCTCGGGATCCCCGCCCGGCCACTGCCCGCCGGGCACCTTTACCTGGACCTACAGCGCCTTCTTGGGGCGACATCTCTCAGCCCTCGCTGATCTGGGCACCGTATTCCTGACCTATCTCATCGGCCGCACGCTTTACGGGCGACGCGCCGGATTGCTGGCCCTCACCCTGGCAGCCACTACAGCCTTTATGATCCAGCAGGCACACTTCTTCACGGTCGATAGCGCAGCGACGTTTTTCGTCACGCTCACCGCGTGGTTGGCGGCACGGGCCGCCACGGCGGAAGCCGGAGATTTGCCATGGCCCGACCTTCTTTTGGGAGGCCTCGCGACAGGCTTAGCCGCCGCCTGCAAGATCAGTGCGGTCCTGGCAAGCGGCCTGGTGGCCATGGGAGGAATGGTATGGTTTTTGCGGACGGTTAGAGGGGCCTCATCCCCTGGTCGAAGGTGGCTCTACACAATCCTCCAGGGTGGCGTGGCCCTGGTGTTGGCCGCCACCCTGGCCTTCCTCGCTTTTCGTGTGGGCCAGCCCTATGCGTTTCAGGGACCAAGAGTCTGGGACCTGAGGCTAGAGCCCACCTGGGTTGCGCGTCTCAGGCAGATCGCCCAGGAGCAGAGCGGCGCCATTGATTACCCTTCGGGCCGGCAATGGACAAACCGTGCCCCAGTGGCCTTCCCCTGGGTCAACATGGTACTCTGGGGCATGGGGTTACCGCTGGGCCTAATGGCCTGGGTAGGTTGGGGCCTGTCGGGACGACAGCTTGCACAAGGGCACTGGAAGCCCCTGGTGCTGTGGCCATGGGCCACGACCTACTTCGTGTTCTACGCCACGCGCTGGGTCAAAGCCATGCGATACTTCTTGCCACTCTATCCCCTCTTGATTGTGATGGCGGCCTACCTCCTTGTCACTCTCCAACATCGCTCCCGCACGTGGGGCCGAGGCATGACATTGACTGTACTGGCGCTGACCTATTTCTGGGGCACGGCCATGGCTGGCATCTATCTCCGTCCCCACACACGGATCATGGGGTCACAATGGATCTTCGCCCATGTAGCGCCAGGAAGCACCATCGCCAACGAGCATTGGGATTGGGGGTTGCCACTCAGACTTGGCGGACGCGACCCGTTTAGGGGCATGTATCACGGCGTGACCCTCACACTTTATGATGAAGATACGCCTGAGAAGCGCGAGAAACTCTTAGGCTGGCTTGACGAAGCGGATGTGATTGTCATGGCCAGCAACCGCCTCTATGCCTCGATCGCTCGCCTCCCCGACCGATACCCTCTGACCACCACCTATTACCGATCATTGTTGAGCGGACAATTGGGTTTCCGCCTCGAGGCCGACATCACTTCTTACCTCGTCATCGGCCCTTTTGTCTTTCCAGACCAGGAGGCCCCCTACCCCATCATGGCGGCAGCCAACTTCGCACCTCAGATTACGCAGATCCCCCTCCCCCTTCCACCAGCCGAGGAGTCCTTCAGTGTGTATGACCATCCGCGCGTGCTGATCTTCCGCAAGACAGCCTCATACAGCCATGCCCAGGCCGCGGCCGTCCTTAATGCCGTGGATCTGCGCACCGCTCGCCCTGGTCAGACCCCGCATCAAGCCACGTCGAAGTGGATACTCAAAGCCCACGATGCAACATTCCTCCTCGGGCTTACCCTCATTGCAGCCCTGACCCTGGCTACCAGTCTCTCCATTCTCCGTGGGGTGAACAGCGTTCATCAATGAGGTGATGCTCGTCCATTGCACGCACCCCTCGTGAGGAGTAGAATAGCTGTAGAGCGTCAACGACATCTGTGCATGTCGGGACAGGCGTGTCGGATAGCCAGAGCGTGCCGCTGACTGATTGCCCTTCGGCGGCCCCAACTAACATGAAGTCCGGAGGTCGGTCGTTAGCTCCGAGGAGGTCACTTCATGAGGCTGTACGTTGACCACAAGCGATGCTCAGGATGCAGGGCGTGCCAGGTGGCGTGCTCGCTTCACCTCTTCCGCGAGAATAATCCCAAGAAAGCCGCTCTGATCATTGCCCCGCATTTCCCCGCACCTGGCGCCTTTGAGGTACAAGTCTGTACCCAATGCGGCCAGTGCGCCGAGGTCTGCCCAACCGGGGCCATCCAACAGAATGACAGAGGGGCCTATGCAGTAGACCCCGACACATGCATCAAGTGCATGGCATGTGCAGACGTCTGTCCAGAGGACATGATCTTCACTCGCCCCGACGTTCCTTACGTCTGGAAGTGCGATCTGTGCGGCGAATGCGTCGAGGCCTGTGGAACCGGCGCTTTGTGGATCGCCGAGTAGTGCAAAGGGGGGTGGACTATGCTTTATGGCTATGCAGGCCACATCTTGCGCGTTGACCTGACCTCCGGCACGGTCTCCAGCGAGCCGACACCGGAGGCAGTCACACACGATTTCCTTGGCGGGCGCGGGTTGGGTGCTTATCTGCTCTGGACTGAAGTGCCACGAGGGGCCGATCCTCTGGGCCCCGACAACAAGCTCTTCATCTCCACGGGCCCGCTTTCCGGCACGTTCTTCCCCGGCAGCGGCAAACTGGATGTCACGACCAAGTCCCCTCAGACAGGAGGATATGCCAGCGCCAGCATGGGGGGGCTTCTCTCCGCAGAGCTGAAGTTCGCCGGTTATGATGCCATCATACTCGAGGGCATCAGCCCAAAGCCGGTCTACCTGTTCATCGACGACGATCGGGTGGAGCTTCGTGACGCACGAGAGTACTGGGGCATGGGATCTTTCGCCCTGGAACGCATATTGAAACAGCGTCTGGGCGAGGACTTCCAGATCGCTACCATTGGCCCGGCAGGCGAGGTGGGGGTCAAGTACGCCTGTATCAATCATGACTATGGACGACAGGCAGGCCGTGGTGGTGTGGGCACCGTCATGGGTGCCAAGCGAGTGAAGGCTATCACCGTCCATGGCACCAATGGAATTCCGATTGCGGATACCGACTCATTCATCGGCATAGGCAAAACCGCCTTCAAAGCCTGTAAAGAGGCTGAGGCGTTAGATGCATGGATCCGCTATGGCACGATGACGGTGACGTCATGGTGTGACCGGAACGGCGCACTCCCAACACGCAACTTCCAAGCCGGTTCTTTCGAACACGGCCCGTCCATCTACGCACCAGTGTTCCGCGACACCATCGTAGTCACCGACAAGGGATGTTTCGGGTGCCCCAGTCCGTGTGGCAAGTATGCACATGCCCCCAGGTACGATATCTATGTCGAGGGACCGGAGTACGAAACCAACGGCATGCTGGGCTCCAACCTAGGGTTGAGTGATATCCAGGACATCGCACGCGCCAACCAGCTTTGTGACGAGTTTGGGCTGGACACCATCTCCACTGGCGGCTGCATTGCCTGGGCCATGGAGTGCTTCGAGCGTGGTGTGCTCACGCCAGCTCAGACCAACGGGCTGGACCTCCACTTCGGCAACGCAGAGGCAGTCTTCGCGCTCATCGAACAGATCGCACATCGCAGCACGTGGTTAGGCGACTTACTGGCCGAGGGTGTGCGTGTGGCAGCTAACAGGATCCAGCAGGGCAGTGAGGCATGGGCCATCCACGTCAAGGGAATGGAACAGAGCGCCTATGACACGC
The DNA here is from genome assembly GCA_964385885.1 of uncultured Anaerolineales bacterium. Taxonomy (GTDB): domain Bacteria; phylum Chloroflexota; class Anaerolineae; order B4-G1; family SLSP01; genus PWVB01. The sequence continues at coordinate 13,729 of CAYLRT010000036.1, forward strand.
ATAGCGCCACCTCAATGCTCCTGGCGTACATGACCGCCGATGTCGGGGCGCATCATAACCGCGCCTGGGCCATTACCTATGATATCGCAGTGGGCCGCGATGCCGTGACACCGGAGAAAGCTGCAAAAGTCATCGAACTGCAGCACATCCGTCCGCTCATGGATGCCCTCGGGTGCTGCAGGTTGCAATGGGTCGAGCTAGACATGCCCTTAGATCTCTATGCCCCTGCACTGGCAGCACTGACGGGTGTGGAGCGATCATGGGACGACCTGCTGCATATTTCCGAGCGCATTTGGAACCTGACGCGTATGATCTGGGTACGTGAGATTGAAGGGTTCGGCCGCGCATGGGATGCACCACCGGTCCGTTTTGTCAGCGAGCCTGCCACCCAAGGGCCCACCGCAGGCAAATACACGCCACCCGAGGCTGCTCAACAGATGCTGGATTACTACTATGAGCAACGTGGCTGGAGTCGGGAGGGCATTCCCACACCAGAGACCCTGGCCCGCCTTGGACTCAGCGATCTCGTCGAGGCCTTCATGAAATGACTGTCACGTTCACGATAGCTGGTGGTTTGAAAGCCTATCTCGGAGGGCGTGACCATATTGAGGTACCTGCCGGAGGGACAGTTGCTGAGTTGCTGGAGGCATCTGGCGTACAGCCGGCCCTGGTGGCGGCGGTCATGCTCGGTGAGACCCTCGTCCCATTGACCTACCGCCCCCGAGAGGGCGATGTCCTCAAGCTGATCGGCATCCTCGGCGGGGGATAAGCGGTCCTCCCCCGCACGCCTGCCGCAATGTGGGGATTTCCCCCACCCCAAAATCACCGGTCGGCAATCACGGGCGCCGGCCCGCAAGCCATCGGCGGCTTTCCGCCCCTCGTGCCGGGCCAACAGCCTGGCAACACTAGCGAAGCATGATCAAAGACAACGCCTCCGCGGTCTTGCGCACCTCGTCTTCGGGGTCAGCGCCCTCCCACAGGACATGCTCGAACATATCCTGGAGGAAGCCCGAGAGACGCATATACTGCGGCACCACTGGCCGATTGCGTACATACGGCATAAGGCTGACAATCTGCCTCAGCCATGGGTGATCGCTCCGCAAAAACCGCTGGTTCACAGACACATAAGGAGAAACCTGCAAGTTTTCCTCACAGAACCTCGCCGACGCCTCGGTCGTCGCCATCAGCTTGAGCAACTGGAGGGCAATCTCCTGAGCATCGGATTGAGCAAAGATCACCCAACTGGTACCACCCAGAGAACCCACAGGGGGTACCTGAGATGTGGGACGCGGCAGAAGCGTGAACCCCAGATCGCGCGCGGCATCCTCTTCGCTGTTCCACCGCTCGGCCTCCTCCTGAATGCGAGGCCACTCGTAGGTGCCTCCCAGCGTCATGGGCACTTCACCCTGAACAAAGTAGCGCGCCAGATGCCACCACCGGCTGCGATACACATCTTTCGGCAGATACTCCCGGCGATCCAGGGTGATCGTCTGCAAGAACCGTAACGCATCGACAGCTTCCTCGACGTAGTTACCCAGTATCGGGATGCCGTCGGGGCTCACAATTCGTGCTCCCGCCATCCACAGGAAGGGAATCAAGAGATTGACCGTGGCTTCACTGGTACTTGCCGTGACCGGGAGCACCAGGGCGTAATGATGCCCAAACTTAGCCCGCACCTCCTCGGAGGCGAAGTAATCCAACACGCGCAACCATTCCCCCCAGGTCTCCGGCACCTCCAGGCCTTCCTGATCAAACCAATCTTTCCGGTACCACATGCCGGAAATATCCGCTTGCACAGGAATCCCGTAGAGTCGACCATCGATCATATTGGTCCGCAGCACGGGCCCCTCCAGATTCTGCGCCACGTTGCCCACCCAGCGGGCATCCAACTCATTCAGGGCCGTCAGGTAGCCTCCAGTGGCGTAGTAGCACAGCCAGACGAAGTCCATAGCAGCCAGATCCGGCGCCTCACCTCGGACGGTAGCGCGTTGCAGAACCTGATGGTACTCATTGCGACCGCACATCCGCACGTCGAGTTCGACCTCAAGCTGAGGATGAACCCGGTTCCACTCGCCAACGGCTTCCTCAAGAGAACCCAACCAGCGCACATCATAGTGCGCCAACACCCGCAACCGCGTTCGGTCGATGAGTGCAGAGGGTGCTGCAGGCGCCACAAAGGAACCAGCCCCCGCCCTGCGGTAGATCAATCCCTCCCGCGCAAGCTCAGCCATCGCCTGCCGCACCGGCGCACGACTCACACCCAGCCGCTCACAGAGCTCTGCCTCCGTGGGAAGCTGGTCGCCGGGCTTCAGCTCACCGGTCTCGATCTGCTGTTTGAAATGCTGTTTGATCTGATAATAGAGCGGGATGGCCGAGTTCCTGTCGACGATCGCCATACCGTAGCCCCCTTTTCACGCTTTACATTTCCCTGGAATTCCCTGAATAGTATTTTAGGCCAAACTATCAGAAAGAGCAAGCAGTTTGTCCCCGTTCAGTTACCAGTAGCGCCTCCTTCCCCGTCAGGCTCGGTCGCAGCACTCCTGACATCACACTGGGGCACATGCCCAACCGGCCTTATAATGCTTCCAGTACGGGCCATCAGGACCTGAGGAGGCAGTATGAGTGGAGAACAAGGCAAAGTCAAAGTCGGTATCGTGGGCTGCGGCGTGGTAGCTACGGCATATTACCTGCCCTACTTGATGCGTATGGACAGCGTTGAACTTGTCGCTGTCTGTGATCTCTATGAGACACGCACGGCCGCATGCATGAGGCTCTTCGGGGCGCGAGAGCAGTATCTGGACTACGATGAGATGATTGAGCAAGCCGACATTGACGCCGTTTTTGTTCTGACCGCGCCTGGCACTCACGTCCCTTTTGCGCTGAAGGCGGTCAAGGCCGGCAAGCATGTTCTGCTGCAGAAGCCCATGGCAACTACCATGGAAGGGGCACGGGCCGTCGCCAGCGCCGTGCGCCAGGCCGGTGTGAAGGCGCTCATCGAGCCCAGTGCAAACTCACCGCTCGACCCAGATATCGCCCACCTTCGGGAACTGATCAAACGGGGGGTACTGGGCGACATCCTCTGGTTCTCGCTGGCTGCAACCGGCCCGACCACCTATAAGCCATGGTTGGGAAGCAACCCATACGGACGGACAGCGTTCTTCACTCGTGACAGCGGAGGCTTCCTCTTCGATTTCCCCTATGCACCGACCCAAATCGTGTCTATCCTGGGATCGTGCAAGCGCGTGATGGCCAAGGCCAACATCTCAGTCAGAGACCATTGGATCGTGCCCGATGAGCAGTATGACGCCTTCCTGGCCCGAACAACAGATCCTGACAAAGCCAATTACTGGGACGTGGTGCTTGATCTACCGCGCACCCAGCACGTCACCATGGAAGCCTACGACAATGTCTACTCTCTCTACGAGATGGCCGATGGCAGCATCGGGACCTGCCATGTGGGGCGCATCTACCATCCCGTCTTGCCTGGCAGCGGAAGCGGAGGGCTGCAAGTGTTTGGGACGGACGGCAATCTCATTTTCGGTGCAGGCTATAAAGCATCCATCATCTCGAAGCACAAGGATCTACTGCCAGCCATTGACGCCGATGGATGGTACCATATCCCCCTGCGTGGCGACCTCAGTCGGGCCAAATGGCCACAACCGACACCGGGGGCTTTCAACTACTACCACGCCTCGACACAGCACTTCATTGACTGCATCCTGGAAGACCGCGACCCTATGCTAAACGTTGACTGGGGCCTACACATCACCGAGATGATGGTCGGCGCAGCGGTCTCAGCCAAGAGCGGATGTCAATACGAAATGACGACGAGCGTGGACATCTAGCGCTGGCGACAACGAGGCGGGTCACGGAGGCACCACGAGCAGTGGGAAAGCCGTGCCGCAGCCCATCCTCATTGTGTCCACAGAGCGCAGGCGATAGCATCACCCCGCGCCAAAGGGAGCTTCCTCACGATTCGCCCAACACCACACCATCCGAAGGCATAAACCGCTTGCGTGAGAGCACAACACTGCTGTCCCCTGCTCCACCCCGTGTCGTCTCGTCGACGGCCCCAGACTCGCTGAGCACTTCTGCACGCCAGCCTCGTAGCTTCGCTACCTCCTCGGGTTGAAGGGAAAACCGTGTACCATGGGCCAGAAGGTAATCCACCAACGTGACCAGCACCTTTCGCCGTAGCTCTACATTATCGCCGAAGTGATCCCAGCTCTGAACCCGAGAGACCAGACGGATAAACTCCTGGGCTGCCGGTGTACGCAGAGTCTCCTCTTTGAGCAGCGCGATCGGCTTCCGACCCGCCTGACGGGCCATCTGCCATTCCAGGCCTACCGGAGCCCGGATGTCAGTGCCCAGTAGCACCACGTGTACATCTGCCTCCAGCAGTGCCTCCAGATCCAGAGGGCCATTGCCTGTGGGTGATTGCACCACCCGCCAGGCCAGGTCCACTGGGATCTCTGTCACGAGCCGCCCCAGAATCTCACGTTCCATCCCCAGGTCCGACGCCGCCGAGATATAGAAGATCGCGCGATTGGCCATTTCATGCCCCCTTTGATCCGACCAATTGGCGGATTGGAGTGACATTTTTATGTTAGCGCAAGTCGCGAACGTGACAATGACCGACGGCGATTGACTGGCGGTGGGAGTTGCCTATGATCTGGCCAATATGTCTCATCACCTTTATCATCTCTTATGGCGCACAGAGGTGGTGCTGGCCTGTGCCATCATGCCTCTCTTGCTGCTCATGGCAGCTCCGTACGGGCGCCACCATCGACGGGGTTGGGGACCTAGCGTGAACTCACGCTGGGCGTGGCTCTTCATGGAGTTACCGGCCGTAATGGTCATCGCTGCTGTGTACGCCTGGGCATGTGAGCAGGCCTCGCACAGCTTGAGCTGGATCTACCTGGCTGTCTGGGAGATCCACTATATCTACCGTACGTTCATCTACCCCCTGTTACTGCGTGGTGCTCGTAAGAACTTCCCGCTCCTGCTGATGCTGTTCGCCGTTGCCTTCAACACCATGAATGGCTTCATCAACGGCTATGCGTTATTCGTCCTTCGTCCATCGGTCACCCCTAGTCACCTGCTTCGCTTCCAGTCGCTGTTGGGACTGGGCGTGTTCACTGGCGGACTGGCATTGAACATCTCCTCGGATGCCATCATCCGCGCCTTGCGCCGCAGCGCTCGTGATGCCACAGATGGCCCGCGGTACGCCATCCCCTACGGTGGAGGGTTCCGCTATGTCTCGAATCCCCACTACTTGGGTGAGATCATCGAATGGATGGGCTGGGCCATCTTCACAAGGACCCAGGCCGGCTGGGCCTTCGCCCTGTTCACCTTTGCCAATCTCATGCCCCGCGCCGTCGCAAACCACCGATGGTACCGCGCCACATTCCCTGACTATCCACTCGAACGACGTATCTTGATCCCCTTCCTCTTCTAGTACCATCCAGAACTCCATGCAGTTCTCCCGAATTCGCACGACACGAGTGCCTATCACGAAGCAGGAGCCGTGCACCAGCCCTTTTCCCCTCTAGAGCGAGATGAAGGGTGAGTTATTTGCCTCCCCGTCAACTTGCACGCAAAGCAAGAAGGCGTATCCTTGGTGAGCGAAGCCACGGCTGCTGGATGTGCCATACATACGCGCCAACCATGGGGACACCATGAAACAACGAACTTACATCTACAGTGCCTTGGTCGTGCTGGTGATGATTCTCGTGGGCTCGGTCTTGATGGGGGCCACCCAGGCGGCCGGAGACCGAGGATTCGTCTTTACAGTAGTCGCCGACATGCGCCAGTATACAGGGAGAGGCATTTATGACTCCTGTCGTTATTTCCGCGGCGCAGTCGAGGCCATGAAGACCACCCAGGCTGGGGCGTTCACCCTCGTCGTGGGAGACATGGATCCGGTCACCGATACACTCTGGACGCTCAATCAGGTCTTGGGCGCTGAGCACCCGTGGATACCTGCGGTGGGCAATCACGAACTGCCCGGAGGCGGCCATGAGGAGACAAGAGGCGCAAATCTGGCCTGGATACGGGCACACGCTCAGGACGCCATCAACGCAGGAACGGGTTTCTCCAACCTGCGACCAGGACCGGAGCCCTGCGCCGAGACCACTTTCAGTTTTGACTACGACGTGGCCCACATAGTTATCTTGAACCTTTACTGCGATTCAAATGGGGACCATGCCACCAATGGTGACGTCCCGGATCTACTCTACGAATGGCTGAGGGAGGACCTGGCCGCAACACAGCAGCCAATCCGTTTCGTCGTCGGTCATGAGCCCGCCTATCCTCAGCCTGATGCGGCAACCGGCCGCATGCGCCATCTGGGCGATAGTCTGGACCAGTCACCAGAGCACCGAGATCGATTCTGGGATCTGCTGGCCGAGCACCAGGTCACTGCATACCTCACCGGACACACCCATAACTTCAGCGCTGAGCGCATCAAGGGAGTATGGCAGGTGGATGTAGGGCATGCACGGGGCCTTGGGGACGCAGGGGCACCAAGTACTTTCGTACGCATCCAGGTCACGCCCAGGGATGTTCGGTTCGAAGCTTATCGCGCCAGCGCATCGACCCCATGCACATACACATGGACCGATCTTTGGCATGGCGATGACCAGCAGCGCAGCACCACGACACCAACGGCAGCGCACCTAGCCTCTTCCGACACAACGCCCCGGTGGTACAGCCACGGTGGCGTCACCTACCTCCTGGGTCTGCTAACCGCTGGGTTGATTGTAGGAAGCGTCATCACAGTCGTAGCTGCCACACAGGCAGTTGGCGATCGCGCCCATCGCTCCCTCCCTCAGGAGCAATCCGACAACGGCACGGAGGCAACAGACCATGCAACAGCTCAAGATTGAATCTCGTCCCTATCGGATGCACAATCGCATCATGCATTACGCGTGGGGCATGCGTGGAAGAGATGCATTCATTCCACGGCTGCTGAACATAGAACCCGATCCCGACGTCCCCTATGCGGAGCTCTGGATGGGTGTTCACCCTAATGCGCCTTCAGAGATCGAGTTACCCGATGGTCGCCGACTACCACTGAACACGTGGCTCGCCCAGGCGCCCGACCTCACGCTGGGACCGAAAATCGCTCACAGCTTTGGCGAACTGCCCTTCTTGTTCAAGGTGCTCTCGGCAGCCGAACCCCTTTCAATTCAGGCCCATCCAAACAAAGCCCAGGCAGTTTGGTTGCACGAACGGGACCCTGAACATTATCCTGACCCGAATCACAAACCAGAGATCGCCGTGGCGATCGATGAACTCACCGCCCTGATGGGGTTTAAACCACTGGCGCAACTCCAGGAGACACTCCAGAGCTATCCAGAGATCTCCACATTCATTGGCAAGGAGCAGGTTGCAGCCTTCCTTGAAGCCTCCCCCAAGGATGCTGCAAGCCAGCGCCAGATAGTCTGGGACCTCTTCGCCCGCTTGATTCACCGAGCCCACCAGGAACCAGGGGAACTACAGCAAGCAGTGGATGCGCTCGTGGAGCGGCTGACTAACACATTCGAGGGCCTGATAGAGGTGGAGCTGCGTTTCCTTGACCTCCAGGAGAAATATGGCAGCCGCGATGTCGGTCTCTTTGTGCTCTTCTTGCTGAATCTGGTTCATCTCGGCCCAGGCGAGGGTCTTTTCCTGCCGGCAGGAGTACCCCACGCCTATTTGCATGGCAACATCATCGAATGCATGGCAAATTCGGACAACGTTGTCCGCGTGGGATTGACTCCTAAGTTCAAGGACGCTGAGACACTTCTGGAGATCGTCGATACCACTCCTGGTACCCCAGCAGTCATACGTGGTGAAGAGTACTTCCAGAGCAAGGCGGGAGTTATCTTCGTTGATTACCAAGTGCCGGTGTCAGAGTTCCGGGTCCGCCGTTGGGCACTGACGGGGGGAGCCGAGGTCACCGTGGACAAGCGGGAGCGGCCGGCAATCCTTCTAGTGATCGACGGCACCATCGAACTTTACTGGGGTTCAGAGCATCAGCCGTATCATCGCGGGGATGCACTCTTCCTACCAGCCTGCTTGGAGTGTTACAACATCCACGCCACTGGCGGAGCTGAGCTGTTCCAGGCTGAGGTGCCTCTGCCCCGATAGGTCTGATACAGCACGAGCCCAAGTCAGACGAAGTCCGTATCTAGAGCTCAGCTCACAACTCAGTCAGTCAGCAGAGACGTCAGCGTCGGCGCCTTCTGGCCCGGGAGGCCCCTGGAGCTGCACTCCTGCCGCGGCCAACACATCCAGCAGAATCATCGTGGCACGTTCCACCAGGATCTCACAGGAGCCTAATCCCCCCTCCGCATCGACGACATGCTCACGGAGCCATGCACACTGCGTCCCACCGAAGGTATCTCTGAAGCGAGTGTGGAGGTCCTTGACCAGGCGCTGACACAGGGTATCGTCATCGACCTCAAGGCGACCAAAGAGAGCACCAATCACCATCACACAGCCCGACAGCGCACCGCATAGCTCCTGATGCGTGCCCCCCACGCCGCCAGCAAAGCCGGTTGCAGTCCGGCAGCACGCAGGGTGCCAATCGCGGACCACACTGGGAGCCACAGCCAGAACAACTGCCTCCGAGCAATGATAACCTTCACGGAGGTAGGCAGCGGCCCGCGCCGCCAACGCTCTGCGTGTCTCCATCTGAACTGATGTCATCGAAGGCTCTCCTCCCTAATCGTACCGACTCAAACGCCGAGAGCATACCAGTGTCCTACACTGCGTCAAGTCTATTTGCCCGACTAAGCGTCCCGCAGACGATCGACGAAAGCAAGCTCCCCACGCTAGCCACAGAGATTAGGATACTATCGGGTGACTGTCACCTCTGTCATGGCCTTTGGCGCGGACCATCACCGCAAGCGATGACCCGCCTACGCCATTCACCCATCGAGGTGACAGTCAC
>CAYLRT010000036.1:22766-24936 GCA_964385885.1 uncultured Anaerolineales bacterium
CCACTCTTGTGACAGTCTCGGCCTGACGCATCCCACATGCAGGGCCAAGAACAGAGGACCAGCATCCCGCGGCAGCCCACCATGAGTCAGGGTGCCGTGCAGCCAACAACACACATCTGCCTGGACCGTGTGCGCCGGCTAGAGCGTGCCAAAAGCGTAGATGGTGGTGGAGCAGAACTTCTTCCCAGGCCTGAGGATCACCGACGGGAAATGCGGCTTGTTGGGCGAATCTGGGAAGTGCTGCGTCTCCAGACACAGCGCCGCACGCGGCCCATAGGTCAAACCACGCTTGCCCGGCAGTCCTTCAAGCGGCAGGAAATTGGCACTGTACAACTGCACACCGGGTTCCGTTGTGCGCACCGTCATCACGCGCCCCGATGTAGGGTCAACAACACGTGCCGCCAAACGCAGAGTCCCCGCCTCGCCATTGATGACGAAATTGTGGTCGTAGCCCCCGGCAATCCGCATCTGGGAATGGTCGGCCTCGATCCGAGCACCGATCGGCCTTGGGGACCGGAAGTCAAGAGGGGTGCCGGCCACAGGGGCCAGGTCTCCAGTAGGGATCAGCGTGTCATCCACAGGAGTGTACCTATCGGCATTCAGGCGAAGCTCATGATCTAGCACGGAGGCCTGCTGACCTGCCGATAGATTGAAATAACTGTGATTGGTTAAGTTGAGGATCGTAGGGGCATCTGTCGTCGCCTCATAGTCAATACGGAGCGCATTGGCGTCTGTCAGCGTGTAGGACACGCGCACCCTGAGTGTACCAGGGTATCCCTGATCACCGTCCGGACTGATCAATAGCAGATCCAACACAGGTTCACCCTGATCGCTCTCCCGGGTGCTGGAGGACCAGACGCGTTTGTCAAAACCGACCTCGCCGCCGTGGAGGTGGTTCGGGCCATCATTACAGGCGAGTTGATAGGTCACACCGTCGAGCGTGAAGCGCCCCCGTGCGATCCGATTTGCATAGCGTCCAACCACGCAGCCAAAGTAAGGGCTGTGGTCTACGTATTCGGCAAGAGTCTCAAACCCTAAAACCACATCTCCCGGTTCGCCATAGCGGTCCGGAACCCACAACGAGACAATAGTGCCACCGTACGTGCTGATCTGCGCCCGCATGCCGCTATCGTTGGCCAGAGTGTAGAGCCAGACCTCTGTACCATCCTTGAGCTCTCCCCAATGCTCACGCTTGATCTCCATTGTGCCTCCTTCTGAATCCATCTTGACCTCAACCTTGATTCCATCCCTCTTTCTAAAGGTCTGGCGGCAGCTTACACACCTGCTCCAATGCGGAGCAAATCGCTTCGATGTTCTCCAAAGGCACATCGGGCTCACACTCCGCGTAGAGCATCAGCCCACCCTCTGGCAAGCTCAGTGCGGCATGGACCGTGGCGATATGTGCAGCGATCTCATCGGGCGTGGCAAAGGGAAAGAGCTGTCGATCCAGGTCTTGATTCAACGCCACCCTGCCACGCGCCACGGCCTGTAGTCCCTCCAGGCCATTGGCACGGAATTGTGGGTTCAGGACACGCACCCCTACATCGATCAGGTCCGGGATGATCTCCAGTATGTGCCCGTCGGTGTGGAAGTAAACAGGGATATTGGCCTCCCGACAGGGTTCGAAGATCCGCATGTAGGCTGGCTTCAAGTACTGACGCCACTTGCGTGGGCTCATCGGTAGGGCGTTCTGGAGGCCCAGGTCGTCGCCCACTGAGATCATCTCCGCCCCGAGTTCGACATACTTGCGGATCACCGCCGCATTGTAGTCAGCCACCATCTCGATGAGCTCAGGCAAGCGCGGATGGCCCAGGGCAATGTCCATCATCAGGTTCTCAAAGCCCCGCAGATAGTAGAGACGCATATACATGAACCCGTGCAGCAAACCGCCTCCCACTGCCAGCTTGCCAGCCGCCTTCGCCTCACGCAAGCGCGCAGCCTCCGACTCCCAATCCCTGGAGCCAAAGGCGGCGTCACGCATCGGGTCAGGTGGCGTGTACGTCGCCAGCTTGGCCCAATCATCCAATGGATAGGCCACCGGGTAACTGTCCAGACCACGTTCGCGGTTCTCCCATACGGTGCCCCAGCAATCCACATGGCGTCCCAGCTCATAGAGCGGATTGGAGAAGCTCGGGAAATCGAAATCGACGGTGCCACGTTGGTAATCAGG
>CAYLRT010000037.1:0-9005 GCA_964385885.1 uncultured Anaerolineales bacterium
ACGCCCACCGCACGCCGCGGTGGGCGTATCAGGGTGAGGCGATTGTCTGGGGAAAAAGGGGAAGCCATGGGGCGTGAGACGATACCGGTGATTATCCTCTGCGGGGGAAAGGGCACGCGGATGGGTGAGCGTGTGATCCCCAAGCCGCTGGTGGAGATCGGCGGCCGTCCCATCCTATGGCACGTGATGAAGATCTTCGCGACCCAGGGGTTTCAGGACTTCATCCTGGCGCTGGGTTACGGCGGTCAGCAGATCAAGCGCTACTTCCTGGAGTATGAGTGGATGAACCGCGACTTCACCCTGCAGTTGGGAGATGGCGGCATCACCTACCTGACTCCCAACGACAGCGTGGGGTGGCGGTTGACCTGCGCGGACACGGGCCTGGAGACGATGACCGGCGCCCGGGTGCGTAAGGCCGCGGCGTATGTGCAGGGGGATCGGTTCTTCGTCACTTACGCCGACGGCGTGGCCGACATTGACCTGCATGCACTGGTGCGTTTCCACCGGCAGCGGGGGCTGTTGGGGACCGTGACCGGCGTGCGAGCCTTCTCGCGCTTCGGCGTCATGGAGACCGACGATCAGGGGCGGGTACGTGGGTTCCAGGAGAAGCCGCTGGTCGAGTCCCTGATCAATGGTGGTTTCATGCTCTTCGAGCGTGGCGCACTGCCTTATCTCCAGGGAGGGGATGACGTGGTGCTGGAGCAGGAGCCGCTGCGCACCATGGCGGCCGATGGTCAGTTGGCCGTCTATCGCCATGAGGGCTTCTGGCGCGCGATGGATACCTTCAAAGAGGCTCAGGAATTGAACACACTCTGGGAGACCTCGGCTCCCTGGAAGATATGGTAGATACGGTGGGTCCAGAAAATCGTTCACATACAGGCGGAGAGGCCTTCTGGCGCGAGCGTTCGGTGCTGGTCACCGGCTGCACGGGATTACTGGGCTCCTGGCTTACCGAGGCTCTGGTGGGGGCTGGAGCACAGGTGGTGGGTCTGATCCGTGATGAGGTCCCACAGTCCCATCTCGTCCGCTCTGGCACAATCCGTCACATTCGCGTCGTGCACGGCGACGTGACGGACTATGCCACGCTGGAGCGGACGCTGAACGAGTACGAGGTGGAGACGGTCTTCCACCTGGCTGCGCAGACTATCGTGGGGATCGCCAACCGCGCGCCGCTCTCCACCTTCGAGGCCAATATCAAGGGTACATGGGTCGTCCTGGAGGCCGTGCGCCGTTCGCCAACCGTACACCGCGTGGTGGTGGCCTCCAGCGACAAGGCCTACGGCACGCAGCCGCGACTGCCCTACACGGAGGAGATGCCGCTGCAGGGACGACATCCCTACGACGTCTCCAAGAGCGCGGCGGACCTGTTGGCGCAGGCCTATGCCGCCACCTATGAGCTGCCAGTGGCCATCACGCGCTGTGCGAATCTGTATGGTGGGGGCGATCTGAACTGGAATCGTCTGGTCCCCGGCACAATTCGCAGCGCGTTACAGGGGGAGGCGCCCATCATCCGTTCGGATGGCACCTTCATCCGCGATTATCTGTACGTCAGGGACGCTGTGCAGGCCTACCTGATGCTGGCCGAGGCGCTGGACGACCGTGCACTTTTCGGGCAGGCGTTCAACTGCGGCACCGATGAGCCCTTGAGCGTATTGGAGATGACGCGGCTGATCCTCGACCTGTCCCCCTATCCGGAGCTGGAGCCTGTCATTTTGGACGCGGTCAGCCACGAGATCCGCGATCAGTACCTGGACAGCGCCAAGATCCGACGCGTGATTGGATGGCGGCCGCGCTACTCCCGCGCGGAAGCGTTGCGTGAGACGATGGCATGGTATGCTGCCTATCTGGGCCTGACCCAGGATAAGTCCGGCGCTACCTCGGACTGTGAGGGGTGACGCCGTGAGCCTGAGCACCTGGCCCACCTCTGTGCTGGTCACCGGCGCGACAGGTTTCATCGGTCGCCCTCTGGTGCGTGCTCTGGTGGCGGAGGGCTGCGAGGTGGGCGTGCTGGTGCTGCCAGAGGAGCCGGTGACGGGGTTGGACGGAGTCCGGCGCTTCGAGGGCGATCTCACCGTCGCCGGGAGCGTCCGAGCGGCTGTGATGGCCTTCAGGCCGCGGGCTGTGATGCACCTGGCCGCGGTGGGGATGGCCTCGGCCCGCAGTTCTCCGGTCGAGCTCTGCCAGGTCAACGTGATAGGGACTCTGCACCTGCTCGAGGCGGTCCGGGAGGCCGCGTCGGTGGAGCGGCTCGTCTGCGTGGGGAGTTCGTACGAATATGGCGCCCGGCGCGCCGACGATGGGCTGGATCCTTTCAGTCCTTACAGTGCATCCAAGGTGGCGGCCTGGGCTTTCGTGCGTGCGGCGTTCAACGCCTGGGGCGCACCGGTGGTGTGGGCTCGTCCGTTTCAGGTCTACGGGCCTGGACAGCACCCCGCGGCCCTGGTTCCGGCGGCCATGCGGGCGGCCTGTGCGGGGGAGGATTTCCCCATGACCCGCGGGGAGCAGCAGCGCGACTTCATCTACGTCGATGACGTGGTGGGTGGCCTGATGGCGGCCCTCAGGGCCCCGGACGTCGAGGGGCGGGTGCTGGACCTGGGCACAGGGACCCTGCACCGTGTTTACGATGTGGTGGCCCAGATCTGGGAGTTGGTCCAGGCCCCAGGGCAGATACGAGCCGGGGCGTTGCCCTATCGACCGGGGGAGGTCACCGCCATCCCGGCGGACGTGCAGCGGACGCGGCTGCTCACCGGTTGGACGGCGCAGATCCCCCTCCGTCAGGGGTTGGTGCGCACGCTGCGGGCGCTGTGCCCCGGAGTGTGGTCTGGCGATGGAGAGAGGGCAGCGGAAATGTCCGCAGACGTTTCCGCGGGGTTTCCCAAGGAGGTAGAGGATGTCGGATGATGCGGATCTCCTGCGTTTGCGCCAGGAGATCCTGGACAAGGTGGCGGAGTATTACCGGCTGGCCCATGCGCCGCGTCCCTTCGTCCCGGGGGAGACGTTCGTCAACTATGGGGGACGGGTCTTCGATGAGCGGGAGATGCAGGCAGCAGTGGGGGCCGTGCTGGACTTCTGGCTGACCGACGGGCCGTCGGCTCAGGCGTTTGCCGAGGGGTTGGCGGCCTTCCTGGGGCTTAAGCGGGTGCTCCCTGTCAACTCCGGGTCCTCGGCGAACCTGGTCGCCATGACCACCCTGTGTTCACGGCAGCTTGAGCGCCCGCTGCTGCCCGGCGACGAGGTGATCACGCCAGCGGCGACTTTCCCCACCACGGTGGCGCCCATCGTGCAGAACAACCTGGTGCCGGTCTTCGTGGATTGCCGGGTAGGGACGTACAACATGGATGTGGCGCTCCTGGAGGCCGCCCTGTCGGAGCGGACGCGGGCGGTGTTCGTGCCGCACATCCTGGGTAACCCGGTCGAGATGGATGTGGTGATGGACTTTGCCAAGGCGCATGACCTTTACGTCATCGAGGACACCTGTGACGCGCTGGGGAGCCGCTACGCGGGTCGGACCTGTGGCAGCTTTGGGCATCTCTCTACCTACAGCTTCTATCCCGCCCACCACATCACCACCGGCGAGGGTGGGGCTGTGGGGACCAACGACGCGAAGCTCTACCACATCGCGCACAGCGTGCGCGACTGGGGGCGGGACTGCTGGTGCACTTTCTCCAGCAGGCCGGAGGGTGAATGCGGGCAGCGCTTTGAGTGGGAGATCCCCGGCCTCAGCGAGCCCTATGACCATCGCTATTATTTCACCGAGATCGGCTACAATCTCAAAATGACGGACCTTCAGGCCGCCATTGGCGTGCCTCAGTTGGAGAAGCTGCCGGACTTCATCCGCGCCCGCAAGCGGAACTTCGCCACGCTCTATGAGGCGCTGAAGCCCTACGAGGAATACCTGGTGCTGCCGGAGTGGAGTCCCAAGGCCGACCCGGCCTGGTTCGCCTTTCCCATGGCTGTGCGCGAGACGGCCCCTTTCACACGGAGGGAGCTCAACACGTTCCTGCGTGAGCGCAAGGTGGAGACGCGTTACCTCTTTGCGGGCAACATCCTGCAACAGCCGGGGTACCGTCACATCCGCCATCGCGTCGCTACGTCGCTCAAGGAGACGCAGCGCGTGCTCGCCACGGCCTTCTTCGTCGGCGTATATCCGGGGATGGACGAGGCGCGCCTGAGCTACATGGTGCAGGTCTTTGAGGATTTTATGCGTGAGGCGCTTGCATGAAGCTCTCCATCGTCATCTGTGCCTACAACGAGCGGGAGACGATCCTGCCGGTGCTGGCGCGGGTCCATGAGGCACCCCTGCGGCCTGGCTGGGAGCGTGAGATCATCGTGGTGGACAACGCCTCGACGGACGGCACGCGTGAGCTGCTGCAGGCCGTGACCTATGAGGACACCCGCGTGATCTTCCAGCCGCGCAACATGGGTAAGGGGACCTCGATCCGCACCGCCATCCCCCATTGCACAGGGGACTACATGCTGATCCAGGATGCGGACTTCGAATACGACCCCAACGATTACCCGATCTTCCTGGAGCGGGCGGAGCAGGACGACAGGCCAGTGGCGATCTTCGGCTCGCGCACCCTGGGCGGACGTGCGGTCTACAGGTACATCACCAACTACTGGGGGGTGCGCTTCCTGACCTGGCTGACCAATGTGCTCTATGGTGCGCACCTCACCGATGTGGCGACAGCCTCCAAGATGATCCGCCTGGATGTTCTCCGACGGCTCAAGTTGACCGGTCGAGGCTTTGATCTGGATTTCGAACTGCCGGACAAACTGTTGCGGGCCGGCTATGAGATCGTCGAGGTTCCCATTCACTACTCCCCACGCACGGTGGAGGAGGGCAAGAAGATCCGACCCTGGGATGGCCTGTGGGCCCTACGGGTCATCCTGCGGGACAGGTTTTTGCCGCGCGATGAGGTAATCGCGGCGATCCGGTAATCGCGGCGATGCAGTGATCGCGGCGATGCAGTATCGCTTAGAGGAGGGCAGGATGCATATCGTCGTGACAGGATCAATCGCCTATGACTATCTGATGCGTTTCCCGGGTAATTTCCTGGACCACGTGAAACCTGATCGCCTTCAGAAGCTGAGCCTCAGCTTCCTGGTGGACGACATGGTCAAGCAGCGCGGTGGGTGCGCGCCCAACATCGCCTATACTCTGGCCCTGTTGGGTGAGCGGCCACAGGTGATGGGCACGGCGGGCAAGGACTTCGAGGAGTATCGGGCCTGGCTCGAGGCCCACGGCGTGGACACCTCTGCCATCAAGATCATCCCCGATGTGTTCACTGCTTCTTTCTTCGCCACCACCGACCAGGCCCTGAACCAGATCGCCAGTTTCTACACCGGCGCCATGGCCTATGCGCGCACGCTCTCGTTCTATGATCTGGAGGGGCCGGTCGATTTGACGATCATCTCGCCCAACGACCCGGAGGCGATGGTGAAGTATCCCCGCGAGTGTCGCGAGTTGGGCATCCCCTACATCTATGACCCCAGTCAGCAGGTGGTGCGCTCGGCCCCTGAGGACCTGCGCGATGGGTTGACCGGGGCCGATATTCTGGTGGTCAACGACTACGAGTTCGAGCTGCTCAAGGATCGCACCGGCATGAGCGAGGACGAGATCCAGGCGGCGGTGCGGCGTGCGGTGGTGGTCACACTGGGGGCGGAGGGCGCGCGCATCAGGCCCACCGAGGACCCGGCGGCCGAGGTCCATGTGCCGGCGGCCCCACCCAGGGAGATCGTCGACCCTACCGGGGTGGGGGATGCCTTCCGCGCTGGACTGATCAAGGGATTGGCGCTTGGCCTCTCCTGGGGGGCCTGCGGGCGCCTGGGGAGCCTGGCAGCGGCCTATGTGTTGGAGACCCGCGGTCCACAGGCGCACAGCTTCACGCTGGAGGCGTTTGTGGAGCGTTATCGTTCGGTCTTTGGAGAGGACGAGGCGACGCAGGCCCTGACTGGTCAGGCTCTGGCCAGTGGGTAGCGGCGTGGCCGAGCGAAGCCCAGCTTCGCAAGAAGAAACTATCAATACAGGAATGCAAGGAGCTTATACGATGAAGTACCATGTGAAAGATCTTGATCTGGCCCCCTCTGGTCGCCTGCGGATGGAGTGGGCTGAGCGTGAGATGCCGGTGTTGCGTCAGATCCGCGAGCGCTTCGAGAAGGAGCAACCCCTGAAGGGGGTCCGCCTCTCGGCGTGCCTGCATGTGACCACCGAGACGGGTAATCTGGCGCGCACGCTGGTCGCCGGAGGGGCCGATCTGGTGCTGGTGGCCAGCAATCCCCTCAGTACGCAGGACGATGTGGCCGCCGCACTGGTGGCCTACGATGAGATTCCGGTGTTCGCGATCAAGGGCGAGGACAATGAGACCTATTACGAGCACATCCATGCGGCCCTGGACCACAAGCCCCATGTGACCATGGACGATGGGGCCGACCTGGTGAGCACGCTCCACAAGGAGCGCCGTGAGGTCCTGGGCAACGTCATCGGGGGGACGGAGGAGACAACGACCGGTGTGATCCGCCTGCGCGCCATGGCCAAGGAGGGGGCGCTGGAGTATCCTATCATCGCGGTGAACGACGCCATGACCAAACACTTGTTCGACAACCGCTATGGCACGGGACAGTCCACGATTGATGGCATCATCCGGGCCACCAACGTGCTGTTGGCCGGCAAGACCATGGTGGTGGGAGGCTATGGGTGGTGCAGCCGTGGGATCGCGATGCGTGGTAAGGGAATGGGGGCCAATGTCATCATCACTGAAGTCGATCCCCTGAAGGCCCTGGAGGCCGTGATGGATGGCTTCCGTGTGATGCCGATGATCGAGGCCGCACCCATTGGGGACATCTTCGTCACCTCGACGGGAGACATCAACGTAATCGACGCTCACCATTTCGCAGTTATGAAGGATGGGGCCATCGTCTGCAACTCGGGACACTTCAACGTGGAGATCAACATCCCGGCCCTGGCTGAGATGGCCGTCGCCCCACCGCGGGTGATCCGCCCCTTTGTGAAGGAATATCAGTTGGCCGATGGGCGCCGCATCTATGTGCTGGCCGATGGACGTCTGGTGAACCTGGGGGCGGCCGAGGGGCACCCCAGCGCCGTGATGGACATGTCCTTCGCCAACCAGGCGCTGAGCGCCGAGTACATCCTGGCCCATGGCAAAGAGCTCGAACACCGCGTCTACTCCGTGCCGGAACCCATCGATCAGGCGATCGCCGAGATCAAGCTGCGGGCCATGGGGATCCGCATCGACGAGTTGACGGAGGAACAGAAAGCCTACCTCGCCTCCTGGCGGGAGGGGACGTAGACTAAGGGCCGTCGCACTGGGGAGCTGTGGCCCATGTGTGGGCCGTGGCCTTGGTGCTATGGGCAGGGATCGTAGAGGAGGTCGTGACGCATGGTTGAGTCCAATGCCACCTGGGGGGATCTCATAGCCCATCGTGGCGGTCCCCGTTTCGTGGGACGCCGGGATGAGCTGGAGCTTTTCCGCCTCAACTTCCTCTACGACGTGCCGGCAGCCCTCCTCTTCGTGGTGCAGGGCCCTCCCGGGAGCGGCAAGACGGCGCTGCTGACGCAGTTCCGGCGCGTGGCTCGGGAGATGGGGGGCGTGGCGGCGGATCTGCGCGCCGTGGGGACCGCCCTGGGGGGCGATGGCGCGGCCCTGGAGGTGATGGCGCGGCTCCAGACGCAGTTGGAGGCGCACAGCATGCCGCTGGCGACCTTCCGCGAGCGTTATCAGGAGTACGTGGGGCTGCTGGAGCGGATCGCCCACGATCCGATGGCCCCTGGACCACCGTGGGCCCTGTTGGGAGGGTTGCAGGACCCCGACCCCTGGGCTCAACAGGCATGGGACACCTATCTCGATCAAGGTTTCTCCCCACGACTGGTGCGGCTGTTGCGCGATCCTCTGGGGATGCTGACCGACCGTTTCGTGTCCGACCTCAACGCCTGGGCCGCGGTGCGCAGGATCGTGCTCACGGTGGATGACTGGGATCTGGTGGATCCTGCCCAGGGCAGGACCGTCGTGAGCGGCAGCGGCCTGGGCGAGTGGCTGGTGGGCCTCCTGACATCGGGCGTGCTCAGCAACAACGTCAGTGTCGTCCTCGCTACCCGCACCCATGTGAGCCCCCAGTTGGAGGCTTTGCAGCCGGTGATGGCCCTGATCCAACTGAATCCCCTGACCCCCATGGAGGCGGCGCACTTGAGCCCTGGGGAAGTGGGGGAGGGCGCCTATCCCCTGCATCTGCTTCTGGCCGGCGGGGCGTCATCAGCCGGGGCTGAGGGCAAGGCCGCGAGGGAGGGGGAGCCGCTGGATGCGCTGGCGGCGCGTTACCTGGCAGGACTGGAGCCGGAGCAGCGGGCGGCGTTGCTGTATAGCGCCGTGCCCCAGGCGTGGACGTGGGAGCAACTCTCCGCCTTGGGACAGGGAATCGATGTCACGTCATTCCAGGCGTGGCTGGCCCATGTCCCCCTGGCCGAGCATAGAGGAGGGACATGGCGTCTGCAGCGGGCGTTCCGTGAGCAGGTGCTCTCCTACAGTTGGCAGCACAGCCCCGATCTGTGGCGACAGGCCCATGAGGCCTGGTACGGCCTCCTGCGGGGCGAGGCCGAGGAGACGGTGGGCGATGCGCTGTGCCTGCAGGCCCTGAAGGAGCTGGACAGACGGAGGCAGGCCATCGCCTGTGGGCTGGCTACCTGCGGGCCGGACGCTGTGGAGCTGGCCCTGCGGGAGCTGGTGGACGGGTTAGCGCATTGCCTGCCCTGGGCGCTGGCCGTGGGCGATACCTGGCTCGAGGCTGCCCACACCAGCCCAAGCCCGGCCCCCGGGGAGCTGTTGGAGACCCTGACGCCGGTGATCGTGACGCTGGTCCAGGCCGCCGTGCGGCGCGACTACGAAGCGGCGATCGAGGCACTGGCGGGGCTGCGCAGGTCTGGACATTGGACACCGGAGTTGGTGCAGAGGCTCCACGACCTGGGTCAGCAGTTGCAGGCACGGATCCCG
>CAYLRT010000037.1:9105-16147 GCA_964385885.1 uncultured Anaerolineales bacterium
GCCCTCTGTCGGCAGGGAGACGAGTACCTGCGTACCAGGGCGTATCAAGCTGCTCTGGAGCACTATGACCGGGCGCTGGCGCTGGACCCTGCCTGCCTCACGGCTTATCTCAACCGGGCGCGGGTGCTACTGCGCCTGGGGGCGCTGGATCAGGCCATCGCCGACCTCGATCAGATATTGGCGCTCGACCCCGCGCACGCCCAGGCCCTCTGGCAGCGCGGATTGGCGTACGCGCGCAAGGGTGACCTGACACAGGCCATCGCCGACTATTCAGCCGCGCTGGAACAGGACCCGACCCTGATCACAGCGCGCTTCGACCGTGGCGGGGCCTTCTTCCGGGCAGGGGACTATCGGCGAGCGGTGGAGGACTACACTGCGGTCATCGAGCAACGGCCCCGGTGGGCCACGGCTTACCTCAACCGTGGCCGGGTCTACGTGGAACAGGCGCGCTTTCCTGAGGCCCTGCGCGATTACGGTAAGGCTATCACCCTGGCTCCCGACCGCGGCGACCTCTACCGCTATCGGGCACTGGCGCTGGCCAGGATGGGGCGCTATTCGGACGCGCTGGTGGACTACGCGCGTGCGCTGGAGAGGAACCCGCAGGATGCGCTGGCCTACAACGGGCGCGGCCTGGCGTATCTGCGGATCAAGGCCTATCCGGAGGCCATCGAGGCTTTCAAGCGGGCGATGGCGCTGAGGCCGGACTGGGCCGCGCCCTATTACAACGGTGCCTGTGCGGCGGCGTTACAGGGTGACCCGACGCAGGCCTGCCTCTGGTTGGGACGGGCCATCGAGCTGCGTCCCGCGTACCGCCGTCAGGCCCTGAGTGACCCGGATTTCACGGCGATCCGTGAGGAAGCGTGTTTCAAGGGCCTGGTCCAGGGCCGCAGTGAGCCGGACGCCGCGGCAGAGACCGCGGACGCCTGAGACGGGCCCGCTCACTCCAGAGCCGCCGGCAGCGGCAGTGTGATCGTATCGCCCCCCTGTTGCAGCGGGACGCGCCCCTCCGCCGTGTACAGCCCCACGCGCAGGGTGCACCCCTGGCAGGTGCCCCCTGGCACGGTGAGGAAAAAACGGTCCCGCAGTTGGGTGCCCGGCTGCCACCGGCTGGTGGGGTAGGCATCGGCCCCGGCGATGTGGTCGTGTTGGGCCACCAGGGTGCCTGCTTCGTCGAACAGATGCACGAATACGTGATAGTCGTCGGGCAGCGTCCCCGTTGTTTCCCACCAGAGATCCACCTCCCACGTCTCACCGCTGCGCATGATGGTGTAACCCCGTAGCGCGATGGGCACCTGAAAGGGTGCAACATAGGGCCAGGGAGGGGTGGCCCAACGATCGACCGGACGGCAGTCCGTCAGATCGAAGAGGAGCACCCCCACGTTGGTGAAGTTCTGCGTCACGGGCAGGCGCGTGCAGGCGTCCACCAGGGTGCTCTGCACCAGGTTGGTAGGATCGGCAAGCTGGGCCTGCCACAGGATCAGCCAGAGGCGTTGGCTCGGCCCCAGGCGGGCCTCTAGCCGGGACAGTGACCGCAGGTCCACCACGTGGCGAGTGTCGAGGATGTGCCGCTCATCGGGCAGACCGATCACGCGCGCGGTCCCTGTGTAATAGGTGGTCAGGTTGTGAATGGCGTAGCCCCCGATGACGGCGATGGCGTCGTGCGGCTGCTCGTGGTGGGTGATGTAGCGGGCCACGCTGCGGAAGTCCGGCCTGGGATGCCATTCGTCGCGGATGGCGATCGCCCATGTGCCCTGGGCCTGTCGCGCCAGCGCCAAGAGGAGCAGGGCGAGGGTGAGAACCGCCAGGGCCGCGCCGCCGACCATGCGCAGGAGCCGAGCGTGCCGGATGAGTGGGCGCTGCTCCCTGTCGCTGGGCATCATAGAGCGTATCAGGGCCTCGATCCCCTGGCCCATCGTCACCACCAACCCAAGGCCCCAGGAGGGGAGCAGATAGCGCTCGTTCCACTTGGCTTTGAACCGCGTCATGCCGTAGAGGGCGACCAGCGGCAGGGTCAGCATGATCAGGGCCCAGAGGAAGCCCGCCCGATCCTCACGCCTGAACAGGGCGCGGAGCCCCAGGAGGAGGAACACCGCCATCGAGAGCGCGAAGAGCATGGCCCAGGGCTGAGCCACATACTGGCCCACACCGAAGAGCAGGGGGATCCAGCGCAGGACATCCCTGGGGATGGCCGAGACGCCGGTGGCGTCGACGGCGACCCGCCAGCGCGCCCATTGGGCGATGGGCAGGGCGACGAGGAGGAGCCCGCCGTTGGCGAGCCACCAGGCGCGGGTGCCGAGGCGGCGCTGCAGGAGCAATGTGAGCGTGCCCCAGAGCCCGACCGCCATCCAGGTGAGGACGGTGTACGGATGGGCAGCAAGCATCAGCCCCCCCACGATCGTGTAAGCCAGGGCGTGACGGGGGCGATCCAGGAGCCGCCAGCCCAGCAGGATGAAGGTGGCGGCCAGGGCGATGGCCGGCGCGTACATGCGCACCTCCTGGCCATAGTAGACGAAGATGGGGAGCAGGGCATAGGCCAGCGCCGCACCCGCACCAGAGAGAGCGCCGCCCGTCGGGCGGCGCCTGGAGAGGTCGCGTCCCAGACGATAGACGGGGGCTGCAGCAAAGGTCCCCAACAGGACGGAAAGGAAGCGGACGCTGAAGTCCGAGCTGCCCGCCAGGTGGATCCAGAGCGCAAGCAGGACCCCGTGCAGCGGGAGCGCGTTGTCCTCCGCCAGGAGGCCGGTGAGCGCTGCCCACACGCCCTGTCGGGCGTGCCACAGCACGAAGGTCTCATCGTACCATAGCGAGGTCGCGGTCAGTCCCCACAGCCTGATGCCAAAAGCCAACAGCACCAGTGCCGCGCCGGACCAGACCCCCCGCGATCTTGGTGAGGGTGTCGCCTGCATGATGCCCATTATAACGGCTCCGACCACACCTCAAAGGGTAGATCTCCAGTGGGAGAGGCGGTGACTGTCACCTCGATGGATGGGTGGCATACGCGGGCCATCGCTTGCGGTGGCGGCTCCCGGCAAAGGTCTTGACAGAGGTGACAGTCACCCCGTACGGGCTTTCGCGCCTGGGAAGGCGTGCCTGTTGACCCTCAAAACATCCCTGGTAGGGGCGCACGGCCGTGCGCCCTGCTGCCGCGATTGTGAAGGGGTCCAGATGTCCTATAATGCCGCTCAGATGATCGTTCTGAAGGTGGGGTAGTAAGGGAATGGAGCTATGAGAGAGATACTGATCCGGGGTGGTCAGGTGGTGTTGGCGGACCAGGTGGTGGAGGCCGACGTGTTGATCGCGGGTGAGCGGATCAAGGCCCTCGGCCTGGGGCTACCGGCCGATGGTGCCCAGGTGGTGGAGGCGCAGGGGCTGCTCGTGTTGCCTGGCGTGATTGACGCCCATACCCACATTCAGCTCGACACAGGGGGCTACCGGACGGACGACGATTGGTTCGTGGGGAGCCGCGCGGCGGCGTTCGGCGGCGTGACCACGGTGGTGGACTTCGCTACCCAGTTCCCGGGCCAGAGGTTCGAGGAGGCCCTCGCCCGGCGGCTCGAGGAGGCGGCCAGCTCCGTCATCGACTACGCCTTCCACATGATGGTGACCGACCTTCCCCCAGGGGAGGAGGACGCGCTGGGCCAGTTGCCAGAGCTGGGGATCCAGAGCATCAAACTCTATACCACTTATCGGCCGTTGTACTATGCCGACGATGCCGCGCTGGTGCGTCTGCTGGAGGCCGCGGCGCGCTATGGGCTGATCTCGCTCGTCCACTGTGAGAACGACGCGCTGGTGACGGCGCAGACCGAACTGCTGGCGCAGGAGGGGCACCTCGGGTGGCGGTACCATGGGGTATCACGCCCGGCTCTGGCCGAGGAGGAGGCCGCGGCGCGTGTGCTGCTCCTGGCCGAAAGGGCCGGGGCATCGGTGGTCATCGCCCACAACTCCCTGGCCGCAACGGTGGAACGGGTCCACGCTGCCAGGCTGCGGGGGCAGCGCGCGTTCTGCGAGACGGCCCCCCAGTATCTGCTGCTAAGCCATGAGCTCTACCAGGGGACGGAGCCCTGGCGTTATATCCTGCAACCACCCCTCCGCGCCCCTGAGGAGCAGGAGGGCCTCTGGGCGCAGGTCGCTATGGGGCGGGTGGACATGCTCATCACGGACCACTGCGACTACAGCCAGGCCCAGAAGAGGGCGTTCGATGACCTTACCCGCACACCGGGTGGCCTGCCGGGCATCGAGACCCTGTTGCCCCTGATGGCGACCTACGGTGTGGGGGAGGGCCGGCTGGACTGGCTGCGCCTGGTGCGTCTGCTCAGCGTCAACCCGGCCCGCATCTACGGGCTGTGGCCGCACAAGGGCGTCCTGGCCCCAGGCGCGGATGCCGATCTCGTGCTCTTTGACCCTGACTGGCAGGGCTATGTGGACGAAGGCGCCCTGCACATGGTGGCTGGCTACAGTCCCTTCGATGGCATGCGGCTCCAGGGGCGCGTGGTGAGCACAATGCGGCGCGGGGCATTCCTGGTCCGGGAGGGGGAGTTCGTGGGGCAGAAAGGGAGTGGCCGCTTTCTCCCCAGGCATGCAGAGGGCTGGACGGGATCGTAGTGGATGGACGGCGTCCTGGGTGTCCTGCTGGGCTTCGTGGTGGGCGCGCTGATTGTCTTCTGGATCTATCAGCACCGCGAGCGCGCGACGAGGGAGACGCTGGCCCGTGACATCGCGGCCGCCTGGCAGGCGAGGGCAGAGGCGGAGCGGGCCCGGATCGTGCGGATCTACGAGGCACGGCTGCGGGAGCTGGAGGACCGTCATCGGGCTGAGCTGGGCCAGGTACGTCAGGATACGGTGGACCGCAGCCGGGCAGTGCTCAAGGGGAAGATGGCTGAGCAGGTCGCGCCGTTGCTGCCGGGGTTCGCCTATTGGCCCGCTGATGCCCGTTTCCTGGGCGATCCCGTCGACTACGTGGTGTTCAACGGATACAGTGCATGCCGCGATGGCGGGGGCGACGCGGATGAGCTGGAGGTGGTGATCCTGGACATCAAGCAGGGCAAGTCCACGCTCTCCCGCGCTCAGCGTCAGATCGCCGAAGCGGTCGCCCAGGGTCGGGTGCGCTTTGAGGTGGTGCGCATCTTTGGCGATGGCACGGTCCGCACCCGACGATGGGAGTCCCGTCGCACAGGCGAGACTGCGGAGGGTGCTGTAGACGTGGACGAAGGATGACGTGGGCTCGTGGTGGAGGCGAGGGCCTCAAGGGTTCGCTGTAGTCCTCCTGTCATGTTGGGGGAGTGAAACGGAAGGGATTTGCGGGAGCGTTTGAATGAGGGAGCTTATTTCTGACATTCACCGCTGGCGCCAGGCCGGGGTGGGCCCATGGGCGGTGGCGACCATCGTAGAGACCCGTGGCTCCTCCCTGAGGCCGGCGGGCTCGCGGATGCTGCTGAGCGCCTCTGGCGAGGTGGCGGGGTCTGTGAGCAGTGGCTGTGTGGATGGCGAGGTCATCGCTGAGCTGGAGGCCGTCCTGAGCGGTCAGGCGGCCCCACACCTGCTCTCCTACGGCATCTCTGACGCCGAGGCCTGGGAGGTGCAGTTGGCCTGCGGCGGGGCCATTGAGGTCCTGGTGGAGCGTTGGGGTGAGCTGCACGATGCGCTCCTGGAGGAAGTGGAGGCGGAGCGTCCGGTGGGGTTCGCCTCCCGGCTCGACGGCTCATCCCACCTGCTCTATCGGGCAGATGGCACGACGCTGGGTTCTCTGGGCGACCCGGCGCTGGATGCCAGGGTGTGTGGCGACCTGAGGGCGGCCTGGCCGGGCCCCTATGCGTCGCGCACACGGTATCCGCAGGGTGAGGTGTTCGTGGAGGTCATCGCGACGCCGCCGGTCCTGCTGATCTTTGGGGCCACCGACATCGGCGCAGCCCTGGCTGAGCTGGCGCATGTGGTTGGGTTTCGAGTGATCGTGAGTGATGCGCGCCGCACCTTCCTGAGGGCGGAGCGCTTCCCCCACGCCGAGCTGCGCCTGGGCTGGCCGCACGAGGTCACCACCTCGGACGAGATGGGGACGAGCTGGGCTGTGGTGGTGCTGTTTCATGACCCCAAGCTCGATGTGCCAGCCCTGAGCCTGGCGTTGCGGAGTCAGGCGTTCTACATCGGCCTGTTGGGAAGCCGTCGGACCCAGGCGGATCGTCGGCAGGCCTTGCGTGAGGCAGGGCTGGATGAGCGTGCGCTGGCGCGCATCTTTGGCCCCACGGGGTTGGACATCGGCGGCAAGGAGCCGGCGTATATCGCGCTCTCGATCCTCGCCGAGGTGGTTGCGGTGCGCCATCGACGCAGCGGTGAGATGATGAGCCAGCGTGTGAGCCAGCGTCCACGTGGGAAAACGACTGAGCGAGGCGGTGGCCTGTGACAGAACATGAGGATTGGACACCAGAGCCGATTGACGCTGCGGCGTTCCACCAACCGGGACGCGCCAACATCAACGGCGCCCCTTATGATCGGGTGGCGGGCGTGCTCTACAAGCGCAAGGCCCACATCAAGCGGATATGTTATCAGCCCCTGGACCCGGCGCCAGACATGCCGCAGGACGTCCAGGGTGAGGGCTCCGCGGTGGTGCGCTGGCTGTTCAGCGAGTGGGCCGATACGGCGGAACACCTGCTGGAGGGGAGGCGTTTTGCCTTCCTCCAGGACGTCCAGCTCTCCCCGGGGGCGCGCACGGGTCAGCGCAGGACCGAGGGTGTGGACACCATCCTGGTGGTGCTCAGTGGCGAAGGCCAGTTGTGGCATCGGCCTGAACTCGGCGCACCGATGATCGTCCGCCCACTGCGTCCCGGAGATGCGGCGCTCATCGAGGGGACGTCGTACTACAGTGTGGTCAATGTGGATGCGCAGCGCCCCCTGCGCTTCCTGCGGCTGGGGCTGTTCTCTGACCATCCGGCGTGCGGGGGGACCGCAGCAGCAGCCTCTGACGCTGAGCCTCAGGGGTCAGGATGATCAGATCGCGCGCCAGGGTGATCGTCGTCGGGGCGGGAGCTGCTGGCCTGATGGCGGCGGGGCG
>CAYLRT010000037.1:16247-24243 GCA_964385885.1 uncultured Anaerolineales bacterium
GGCGCTGAGGTCCGCTACCGGGCCGAGGTGCAGCGGGTTCAGGTGCGTAAGGATCGAGTGAGCGGGGTGGCCCTGGCCGATGGCACCACGCTCGGGGCCGGTGCCGTCATCCTGGCGACGGGTGGGGCCTCCTGGCCTGGCACCGGCTCCACCGGACAGGGGTATGCCATGGCGCAGGCGTTGGGACACACGATCGTCCCGCTGCGGCCAGCGTTGGTGCCTCTGACGGTGCAGGAACGCTCGGTGGCCCGGCGCCTGCAGGGGGTGAGCCTGCGCAACGTGCGCTGCGCTTTCTGGCTGACGAGGGGAGAGGGAAAGCGCCGGCGTCTGAGGATCCCCTATCCCATGCCTGCTGTGGGCGAGATGCTCTTCACGCACTTTGGCGTCTCGGGGCCACTGATCCTGACCGCCTCGCTGGCGGTGGTCGATGCGCTGCGGGCTGGGGAACACGTGACACTGGCCATTGACCTCAAGCCAGGCATGGACGAGAGCGCGGTACACAGGCGGCTGCAGCGGGAGTTCGAGACCCATCCCCGCCAGCGCCTGTCCACGCTGCTGCGGGGTTGGGTGCCGGGGACGCTGGCTGAGGTGCTGGCGGACCTGAGCGGCATATCCCCTGAGCGCCCCGTCCATCAGATCCGCGCCCAGGAGCGGGGGCGGATCGTGGCCTTGCTCAAGGACTTTCAGTGGACGATCAGCGGCCACCTGCCGCTGGCCGCCGGGATGGTGACCGCCGGTGGGGTCTCCCTGCGGGAGGTTGACCCGGTCACGCTGGCATCGCGCCTTGTACCAGGCCTGTATGTGGTGGGGGAACTGCTGGATCTGGCCGCCGACACGGGCGGTTTCAACCTGCAGGCGGCCTTCTCCACCGGCTACCTCGCCGGTGAGGCAGCGGCACGATCGTGTGCGACCTGAGAGGGTCTGTCGCGCGCCTGGCTGAGTTTGACTTCTCGGGGCCTGACGGTATTCTTGACGATGGACTTGTGTTTTTACACCTCTGATCCTCGCGCGGCCAGTGTGCGCAGGGCATGGGTCGCTTCGTGATGGGAGCCGTGATCGGCAGACCCTGGATCGAGAGGACACAACGTGAACGGACTGGGCCATCACCCTTTCATTGCGATCGAAGGCGTCATCGGAGTGGGTAAGACCACCCTGGCACGGTTGTTGGCCCCGCGGTTGGGGGCCGAGACGCTGCTGGAGGCCTTCGAGGAGAACCCCTTTCTCTCCGCTTTCTACGGAGACCGGGCGCGCTATGCGTTTCAGACTCAGTTGTTCTTCCTGCTCAGTCGCTATCGTCAGCAGCAAGCGGTGGAGTCGATGGTACGCGAGCGGCCTGTGGTGGCGGATTACTTCTTCGAGAAGGATCGTCTGTTTGCCCACATCAACATCCGCGAGGGTGATGAGCTGGAGATGTACGATCGGCTGTACGAGGCCCTCTCCGAGAAAGTACGGGTGCCGGACCTGGTGGTGTATCTACGGGCGCGGGTGGATACGCTGATGGCACGGATCGCGATGCGCGACCGCACCTATGAGCGCCAGATGGACCGGGGGTATATTGCCGCGTTGCGTCAGGGGTATGAGCGTCTCTTCGCCGATTACGAGGGGACCTCTCTGCTGGTGATCGAGACGGATGACCTGGACTTCGTGCGCAATTCGGAGGACTTGGACCTCGTCGAGCAACGGATCCGGGC
Source organism: uncultured Anaerolineales bacterium (assembly GCA_964385885.1). GTDB lineage: Bacteria > Chloroflexota > Anaerolineae > B4-G1 > SLSP01 > PWVB01. The sequence continues at coordinate 17,939 of CAYLRT010000037.1, forward strand.
CGCGCTGGCTGGCGTACGGCAGCCAGCCCTCCCACGGATTGCGGCTCCGCTGCCGCCCTGGCCAACCTGGGAGCTGAGTGCGCCTCAGGCGGAACCGGAGGTCTCGCGAGCGAACTGGCATGCCATCGGCGATTTTCTGGCGCTTGCCGAGGCGGTGGGGACTATCGGCGGCGCCCTGGCGCAGGAGGCCCCTGTGGGTCCAGATGGCACGCCCGAGTCGTTGACCCAGGCGCTGGAGCGTGCCCACCGGGCGTTGCGGGGCTTGGCGCAGCGTATTGGCCTCGAGTTGGGGCCGTGAGTCACGCTTCTTGAGGTATCAGGTGACCAAGTATTTTATTGGGATCGCGGGCAATATCGGCGTGGGGAAATCAACGCTGACCACGCTGCTGAGCGAACGACTGCATTGGGAGCCCTTCCTGGAGGAGGTCAGGGACAACCCCTACCTGGAGGACTTCTACGCCGATATGGCACGTTGGAGTTTCCACTCTCAGGTCTTCTTCCTGGCCCGACGTCTTCTGCACCACCGGCAACTGCTGGAACGTCCCGACTCGGTGATTCAGGACCGCACTGTGTACGAGGATGCAGAAATCTTCGCCCGCAATCTCTACATGCAGGGCTGGATGAGCGAGCGGGACTATACGACGTATTCAGATCTCTACCATGCTGTGACCGCGATCCTTCCGCCACCGCACCTGGTGATCTATCTGCGCGCTTCGCTGCCGACCCTGCGGAAGAGGATCCACCTGCGTGGGCGGGGGTACGAGCGCCGCATCAGCGATGCCTATCTCTCGCAGCTCAATGTGCTCTATGAGGAGTGGGTGCAGAGTTTCACCCTATGTCCCGTGCTGACCGTTCCAGCCGATGCGTTGGACTTTGTGGCCCATGAGAGGCATCTGGACCTGATCGTCCAAAAGATCATGGAGAGGTTGCAGGGTAAGGAGCTTGTCACGTTCGAGGGGGCCTTATGAGTCAGACCACTGAGCAGGATCTCACCCTGCTGCTGGAGGCTGCAGAGGCAATCGCGGGGCTGGAGACGGCCGAGGATGTGCTGTGGTATCTCGTTCGGGTGGTCCACGCGCACTTCGGGCCTGAGGCAGTCTCGGTGGCTCGGGTGGAGGAGGATGGCTCGCTCCTCTTCTGTGCGGCTCTGGGCGGCAAGGCCGAACAGGTGATCGGCATGCGTCTGCCGCCTGGTACAGGGATCGTGGGATGGGTTGCCGAACATGGGACCACGCTTTGGGTGCCGAACGTGGCTGAAGATCCGCGCTTCTATGTGAGTGTGGATAAGAGCACAGGCTTTGAGACCCGTGCCATCCTGGCGATTCCGATTGCGGTGCGGCGGCGTGTGCTGGCCGTGTTGGAGTTCATCAATCCCTCGCCCGGCGTCTCTGTGGAGGAGACCAGCGCCCTGGTGCAGGTTTTGGCCTTGCTGGCTGCTCCGGCTATTCAGAATGTAGAGCTGACCCGGCAGGTCACCCAGATACAGGAGCGCTATCGACGTCTGTTTGATCTGAACCCGGTTTCCATCGTGGTCCTGGATGATGCGTGGCATTTTCAGGAGTTTAATCAGGCTGCCTGCGAGACCCTGGGCCTGCAGCCCGAGGTGCCAGAGTCCCTGCGCCTGGAGCGCCTGGGGATCGAGGGGGACCGTCTCCCTGAGTTAGCACAGCGGGCGGCTGCAGGTGAGGTCATCACATGGGAATACGAGATACCAGATCTGGGGCGTATGATAGAGGCACGTTTCAGCCAGTTGCATGGTTATGTGCTGGATGGCCCTACCTATCTGTGGATCGGGTATGACATCACGGATCGCGTGGCACAGGAGCGTAATCGACAGGAGCTGCTGAGCATGGTGGTCCATGACCTGCGGGCGCCGTTGGGTAACATTATCAGTGGGCTGGAGCTGCTTTTGACGGCCTCTGAGGAGGGGGAGGAGGATCTGCCTTTTGCGGAGATCCTCTCCATCAGCCTGCGGAGTGCCAGACGTCTGGATCAGTTGATCCGTGATATCCTGGATATCGGGCGGCTGCAGGCCAGGGCGCGCAGCCTGCTGCTCACCGAGTTCGACGTGGGAGCGCTGGTGCGTGAGGCGGTTGAGATGGTCGTGACCATGGCCGAACATTCCCACCAGACGGTGCGGATTGTGCTTCCGGAGGAGGAAGCCGTGATGATGCAGGGAGACCTGGATCTCCTGCGGCGTGTGCTTGTCAACCTGCTGGACAATTCGGTCAAGCACACGCCGGAGGGAGGGTGGATCGAGGTGCGCGTCCAGCGCGAGGGCGACGTGGTGCACTTCAGCGTTACCAACAATGGCCCTCCCATTTCGCCGGCGTATCTCCCACATCTCTTTGAGCTGTATTTCACCGGTGAGTCCGGCAGGCGCCGTGGGACGGGCCTGGGGCTGGCGTTCTGTCGGCTGGCGGTTGAGGCCCATGGGGGGCGCATCTGGGTGGAGAATCCAGCGGATGAGGGACCGGTGTTCCATTTTACGATCCCTCAACCTCCCCTTGGTGAACTAGTTCGTGAACAGGGAGATGCTGCGTGACCGTGCGATGTTACTATTACGACGCGACCCTGCGTGAGTTTACGGCGCGCGTGCAGGCGCGCCGGGTCCTGCAGGACAGCGCGAGGGTCGAGAGGGAAGCCGTCTCGCTGGATCAGACGGCGTTCTATCCAACCTCCGGTGGCCAGCCCCACGACACCGGATGGCTTGCTGACGTGCCCGTGGTGGATGTCCAGAAGGGGGATGAGGGTGAGATCTGGCATCTGCTGGAGAGGCCGCTGCCCCCCGAGATCCACGTGGTCCAGGGTCGCATCGACTGGACGCGCCGCTTTGATCACATGCAGCAGCACACCGGTCAGCATCTGCTGTCGGCCGCCTTTGCACGTCGCCTGGAGGCCGCGACCGTGGGCTTCCATCTGGGACGCGAGGTGAGCACGATCGACCTGACGCTGTCCAGCCTGACGTGGGAGGCTGCGGCTCAGGTGGAGCGTGAGGTGAACGAGGTGATCTGGCAGAATCGGCCGGTGACGGTGCATTTTGTGCAAGCCGACGCCGTCGAGCGCTTCCCACTGCGCAAGCCTCCCAAGGTGCAGGGGCAGGTGCGCATCGTGGTGGTGGATGGCTATGACGCCTCGGCCTGTGGCGGAACCCATGTGCGGGCCACCGGTGAGATAGGGGTGGTGAAGATCGTCGGGATCGAGCACTACAAAGGGGGAAGCCGGGTGAGGTTCCTGTGCGGTGGACGCGCGTTTGGAGACTACCAGGCGCGACTGGACACCTTGCGCAACGCGGCACAGATGCTCACGGTGGGCATGGATGAGGTGCCCGAGGCTGTCTCACGTCTCCAGCAGGAGTTGCAGGCTGTGCGCCGTGCTCATGCGGGGGTCCGACAGCAATTGCTGGACTACCGCGCCCGCGAGCTGTCTGCTGCGGCCCCCCAGGTCGGGGATGTGCGGGTCGTGGCGGGCTATTGGCAGGGCGAGGACGTGGCCTATGTGCGTGCACTGGCGATGCGGCTGCGGGAGGAGCCACGGCTGGTCGTGCTGTTGGCTGCCCCTACCTCCAAAGGCGTGCATCTGATCTGTGCCCGTAGTGAGGATCTGACAGAGGTGGATGCTCGCGTGGTGTTGCGGGAGGCACTGGGGATGTTGGGGGGACGCGGCGGGGGACGTCCTGAGCTTGCGCAAGGGGGTGCCCCGGCTTGCCCGCCCTCCGAGGTCTGGCGGGCTATGGTGGAGGCCCTGCAGCACAGCGGGCTCGAGGTAGAGGGTCTCCATGATATGGGTAAGTCTCAGGGATAAGACCACCGTGGAGGTGTGAGCGGTGAAGGAAGTTGCAGAGGGTGTCTTCGTCGAATCGTCTTACGCTCCTTACAATCTGACGCTTATCAGGACATCGTTGGGGGCGATCGTGGTTGACGTGCCGCCCGATCCTTTTCAGGCGGAACGCTGGTTGAGGGAGGCAGAGGAGGCGGGGGGAGGGGTTCGCTATGTCGTTTTGACCGACGGCGGCCTGGCTCGCCAGTTTGGGACCACGGGCATAGGCTACAGTGTGCCCATTATCGCTGCCGAGGAAACGCTGCGCATCATCCAGACCTATTATGGGGATGAGCGGATAGCGCGTGAGTTCGTCGAGGCCTGCAGTGCTCACTATCCTTACGCGCAGACAGAGGGAGAGCCGGTGCTGCCGCCGCGACCGGCATTGGCTTTCAACCGCAGTTTTGCGTTCCACGACGATGGTCGGGAGATCAGCTTCGAGGTGATCAACGGAGTCCGCCGGGGGAGCCTATGGGTCCTCGTGCGGGATGTGGGGGTGCTGATCGCCGGGGAGACGGTGGTGGCTGACGGGGTGCCGGACATGTCCGAGACGCCGGACTCAGCGGCCTGGCTATCCACCATGACGGCGTTGGCCCATCGCGCCGCGGTGCGGGGGATCGTCCCTGGCCGTGGGCCGTTCCTCCGCAGCCGGGCTGCACTGGAGCCCCAGCGCGAGTTCATGCGCGTCATGCGGCGTACGGCCAGAACGCTTGCCCGTCCCAGGGGGGACGGACTGGGCCTGGCGCAGGCGGCCCGTGAACTGGGACAGGCATTCTTCAACGCGGGGGGCGCCGGCGCCGTGGACCAGATCAAGGCCGGGCTGGTCCACCTGGTGGAGGAGGTCCAGCGGAGCCGGGCACAACCTCAGGAGGACACCCCCTCGGTGGAAGAGGAAGCATGAGCGCTCTCTGGCGACACCCTGTGTCTGAGGCTGTCGCCCTCTGGTCAGGCGTGTTGCGCTGCCAAGCTGTAGAGCCGTGCCACAGGCCGGGCCCTCAGGATCAAGGTGAGGGTATCTCAGCCTCGATGCCCAGGTAGCGCGCCAGGTGTGTCAGCGCCGCCTCAGCGGCGTGCTGGTTGTTCTTGTGACGATTTCCGGGGAAGTGATGTCGCCAGCAGCGGCGCTCCCCGGGGGCTGCCAGGGCGATGTAGTAAAGGCCCAGCGGCTTGGTCTCGGTCGCGCCGGTCGGTCCGGCGATCCCTGTGATGCTCAGGGCCACCTGGGCATGCGTGGCCTGACGAACTCCCTCGGCCATCTCCAGGGCGACCTGGACGCTGACCGCGCCCCAGCGCTCCAATGAGGCCTCCTGGACGCCTAGCAACCCGGTCTTGACCTCATTGGCATAGGCGATGACGCCGCCCCAGAAAAAGGCGGAGGATCCCGGGACCTCGGTGATAAGATGACCCAGCAGGCCGCCGGTGGCTGATTCGGCCACGGCAAGCCGCCATGCGCGTGCTGTCAGACGTGTGCCAATCCTCTTGACCAGTTCGCTCGTCATGTCCCCTTGACCTCAGTTTCTCAGTTGAGTGCGGACGGTGGCCAGCAGATGGGGGGTCTGGAGCGCCGCCAGGTTGTGACACTCGCCGCCCAGGTGCTCGGCCAGCGCATGTGCCAATCCCTTGTCGTAGTCCGCTGATTCCATGTTGATCACGATGGATTTGATCTTGGCCTCGCGGATGCGCTCGGCAATCATGTATGCCTCCACCTGTGGGGGCTGATCGCCCATGGAGACGTTGCCGGCCCCATCGGTCAGGATGACCAGGAGCGGCATGAGCTCGGGATGCCGCCGCCATTCCTGCATGATGGTCTGATAGGCCAGCCACAGGCCGGCCGCCAGGGGGGTCTTCCCCCCCACGGGCAGGTTGGCCAGGCGCCTTTGCGCGAGCTCCACGCTGTTGGTGGGAGGTAGCACCAGCGTGGCCCGATCCTTCTGGAAGACCACCAGTCCCACACGGTCACGCCGCTGATAAGCGTCAGTCAGGAGCGAGAGCACGGCGCCTTTGGTGGCCTCCATGCGCTCCGAGACGGCCATGGACCAGGAGGCGTCCACCGCAAAAATGATGAGGTTGGCGGCCCGCCGCACCCGTATCTTCTTCTGGTAGTCTGTCGGGCGTACGTGAAAGGCCGGCCCTGTGGGCGGCCCGCTGGGCTTGCGCTGCCGGCGTTGCTGCTGGTAGGGTGCGGCCGCCCGCAATGTGGCATCAAAAGCGAGGTCAGAGGCATCCCCTGGCGTCGGCCTGAAACTCGCATAGCGCCCTCGCTTGCGCGTGGTACGGGTCCGGCTGCGTCGACCGCCCGTGGTCCGCGTTCGGCGGTCAGCCACGGTCTCCAACCGGGCAGGCTTGAAGAGCTCGCTGGGCCTGATGAACTTGCCGCCCTCCCACCAGCGGCCCTCGGTGGGCCACCTGGGGGTGTTCTGCTCCATGGGAAGCGGTTGAGGCGAACTGTCGGTTGAGGATTGCTGATCGCTCGCCTCAACCGCTAC
>CAYLRT010000038.1:0-2094 GCA_964385885.1 uncultured Anaerolineales bacterium
ATGGCCGCGCCCGTGGAGGGCTGGCCGTACCAGCGGATTGAGGAGACCTACGGGACATTGGATCGCTTTCTCCCCTATCATCACTACCGTGCGACGACAGACTGGGTGCGGGAGCCGGGCACGACCGAGGATGGGGTTGAGCGTCAGAAGCTGATCATTACAGCCATCATGCGCAAGCAGGATCGCATCACGGCCGAGGACCTGCGAGCGACATGGTTGAGCGACATGAACCCACAAGGGGCGGGCGTGGTGTCGGAACCGTTTGAGGGCGAGTTGCTCAAGATGGCGCGCACGCCCATGCCGGCGCGTGATATTGGCCGTTACTGTGACTATGCAGGGTTGGTGTCCTTCGCCCGTTCCTGTCATCCGATTGGCCTCATCAACGCCGGCGACCCCGAACACGCCCTTGAGGATGTTTTGGAGGTCGGGCAGGTGTACCAGACGGCCAATAGCCGTGGGCTGCAGTGGGCGGCGGTCACGGCCATAGGCGTTGCCGCCGCGACCAAGCCTGATGCGACGGTGGACAGCGTGCTCGGCGCCATTTTTGACATCTGCGGCACGTTCTCCGGGCGTTTCCTGCAGGACGCAGGCGTTGTGCGGGAGCTGGAGCGAGGCCTCGACCTCACGGCAGACTGCACTGACTTCCGGCAGCTACGTGCGCGGTTCGATGATGTGTACAGTGGGCGTGGCATCCCCTATGCGATGAGTTACGCGAACGAGGTGGTGACCAAAGCGGTCTGCATCTTCCGCATGGTCCAGGGTGACCTGACGCGAGCCATCATCGCGGGCGTCAATATGGGGCGTGACACGGATTGCGTGACGGCGGTGGCGGCAGGGCTGGCCGGGGCGCTCAATGGTAGTCGTGGGTTGCCGCAGGAGTGGGTGGACCAGGTGGACTATGCCACCAGCGTTAATCCGTACACGAACTCGCGGCGGACCATCCGCGAGCATGCCGATGGTCTCTATCGAGCCTTCAAAGCTCGGCTGGCGCGGATGCGGACCTATGTGGAAACGATGGACCGCTAGGGAACACGGGCTGTTGACTCTGCCCGCAACGGCTTGAGATCACCTGGAGATGGAGGCCCTCAGGGGGAGTAAGATACCAGCTGCGCTGCGGGATAGGCTGACCGGCTATCGTGAGGAAGTTGTCACGCTCGGTTGCTCCGGTGATCTCGTGCTGCAACTAACTCGGGCAGGGGATCGGGATCTGTTCCTCAAGGTATCGTCGTCCGACGCTGCGGCTCTGGTGGATGAGGCCAGACGCCTGCGATGGCTGGGGCGCTATCTGCCAGTACCTCAAGTGATCGAGGAAGGCCGCGAGGGTGACCAGGCATGGCTACTGACTACAGCGCTCCCTGGTGTGCCCGCACATCTGGCTGCGATGGATCCACGATGGGTCGTGCAGGAGCTGGCGCGGGGGCTACGGTGGTTTCACGCTCTGCCGGTTGATGACTGTCCGTTTGATGCCAGGCTGGACGTGCGCCTGCGGGAGGCCAAGCAACGCCTGGATGCTGGGTTGGTGGATGAGGCGGACTTCGACCCTGAGCGCCAGGGGCTGGCCGCCGCGGACCTGTACCCGATGTTGCTGCGGGACCGTCCAGCGAGTGAGGACCTGGTGGTGACGCATGGTGACACCTGCCTGCCCAATATCCTTCTGACGGAATCTGGCGTCGCGGGCTTTGTCGATGTGGGGCGGGCGGGCATTGCTGATCGCTATCAGGACTTGGCGCTGGCGGCTCGCAGCATCAGGTACAACCTTGGCGAGGCCCTGGTACCGTTGTTTTTCAAGGCATACGGCGTACCGCAGGATGCGGCTCGTGTGGCCTATTATCAGTTGCTGGACGAGTTCTTCTGACGGCTGGATCATAGCCGCGACGTCATGACTCCCGCGGTTGAGGTATGGTTCGGTCCGTGCTACAATGATCTTGGTCCACTCAATGCCAACCGGAGGCCCAGGTGGCGGTTAAATTCGGCGTCCATTGCTATGTGTTTGTCGACCGGTGGTGTGATGCGCAGCTCCATGTACTGGAGACTGCCAGGGAACTGGGCCTCGAGGCCTTCGAGATCGCGGTCGGTGACGATGTGCGATTTACC
>CAYLRT010000038.1:2194-9387 GCA_964385885.1 uncultured Anaerolineales bacterium
GTGCCGTGGGCTGAGATCTTTGCCGCCTTGCAGGACATCCATTTCGATGGCTATGTCTATCTAGAGACCTATAATTCCAGTGTGGGCGATCCGCCTGGGAGCTTCGCCCGCTCGCGTGGTATCTTTCAGGACCTTTGCCCGGATGGTGCTGCTTTCGTCCGGCAGGGTCTTGCTTTCTTGCGCACCGGATTAGCAGGAGGTAAGGGATGAAGATCGATGCCCACAATCACCCGGATTGGCACGGACACAACCTAGATCGTTTCCTCGAGGATATGCGGCAGCAGGGCATTGATCGCACGTGGCTGCTGACGTGGGTCGCCCCGCCGGATGAATGTGATCCCAGCTATCATGCGGTTGTCGCCCCAGGGGAGGCTGGGCCCATCTCGTTTGCTCGCTGTCTGAGCTACGTTGAGCGTGCCCCCGATCGCTTCGTGCTGGGATACGCGCCGGATCCCAGGCGTCCGGAGGCCATGGATCAATTGCGGGCGGCTGTTGAGATCTACGGCGTCCGGGTGTACGGTGAGTTGAAGATCAGGGCTCGCTATGACAACCCCGATGTCATCCGGATGTTCCGGCTCTGTGGGGAGCTCGGCCTGCCAGTGGTGGTGCACATCGACTACGAGTTCGACACCGGGCGGACCTATCCTCGGCCCAACTGGTGGTACGGTGGTGGGATTGAGGCCCTCGAGCATGCCGTGGAGGCCTGCCCGGACACCGTGTTCATCGGGCATGCCCCAGGTTTCTGGGCTCACATCTCCAACGATGATCTCTACCTTCATCAGGCCTACCCCACGGGCCCGGTGGTGCCCGGCGGCAAGGTTGTAGAGATGCTGCGGCGCTATCCGAATCTCTATGCCGATCTATCGGCCAATTCAGCCCGCAATGCCTTGCGGCGTGATCTGGCGTTTGGGTGTGACTTCGTGCTGGAGTTCCAGGACCGCCTGCTCTACGCCCGAGACGATTTCGGCGATGCGCTAGATGTGCTGCTGGAGGAACTGGCGTTGCCCGATCAGGTGCTGCGGAAGATCCATGCGGAGAACGCCCTTAAATTGGTCCCTCTGAACACAACACCGCTGCCAACTGTGTAGACGGGAAGGATACTTGGGGCTCTATCAGACTGGCGTCGAGAAGGAGAAGGCCATGCTCCTGGATGTCGTGCTGCTGATGGTCATGATCGTTATCATCGGATTGGCGGCCGCGGAGGGATTGGTGCGGGCTCTCATCATGGCACTGATTTTCTACGTCCTGAGTATTGTAGTTGGAGTGGCGGCTCTGTCCTTAGATGCGGCTCAGGTTCTGGGTAACGCAGTGATCACCTCCATGGGCGGGCCGCGCACCCCCTACTTCTACCAGGGCATCGTGGCGGTCGTTCTGCTGATTCCTGGGTTTGTGGTCAGTGTACTGATGTTGCATCTGGCCTTGGATGAGACGGGAATTCCCGCTTTAGGCTGGGGCGACAATGTCCTTGGCACGATGGCGGGTATCGTGCTGGCGCTGGTATTCGCTGCGGTGCTGTGTAATGCCTGGGGCGTGATCGTACGTCAACGCTGGAATCCCTATGACACATGGCTGACCATGAGAACTACCTATGCCACTTCGGTGCTACGCCCCTTGCTGATGCGCGTGTTGGTGCTTTACCAGAAGCTGCTTTTCCCATTCGCGCTGTCTGGTTACCCGGTCTTTTTTGTCCCTCAAACTGTCTGATCGGAGGTCTTTGTATGACGTCGACGAACCCACAGTTAGCCCTGTTTGGCGGCCCGCGTGCGGTAACGGTAGATGCCGGTGATACATTCAAATGGCCAATCGTGACACCCGAGGATGAGGCTGCCGTACTCGAGGTACTGCGCCGTGGCGCGATGTCGGATCTGGATGTGACCATGGCGTTCGAAGAGGAGTTCGCGCGATGGCAGGGTCGCGTCTATGCCCTGGGCTTCAACACGGGCACGGCAGCGCTTCACGCGGCGATGTTCGGGGTGAAGCTCGGGGTGGGAGACGAGATCATCTGTCCCAGCGTGACCTACTGGGCCTCGGTGCTGCAGTGCTTGACCCTGGGGGCGACGCCGGTCTTCGCAGATATCGACCCCGATACGCTATGTGTCGACCCAGACGACATCGAGCGGCACATCAGCCCCTATACCAGGGCCATCATGGTCGTCCACTATCTGGGACATCCGGCTGACATGGATGCGATCATGGAGATCGCGCAGCGTCACGGGCTTGAGGTTATCGAGGATGTCTCGCATGCGCATGGCGGTCTGTATAAAGGACGCAAGGTAGGAACTTTCGGTAAGGTCGCAGCCATGTCGCTGATGAGCGGGAAGTCGCTGCCCATCGGCGAAGGCGGCATGCTGGTGACAGATGATCGGGAGGTCTACGAACGGGCCATTGCCTTCGGACACTACCGGCGCTATGATGATCGAATTCAGAGTCCGTACCTGCGTCAGTTCCGCGGTCTGCCCATGGGGGCGCAGAAATGCCGTATGAATCAGTTGGGCGCGGCGATGGGGCGCGTACAACTCAAGTACTACGATGAGCGGGCCGCCGAGATCCGCAAAGCGATCAACGCCTTCTGGGACCTGCTGGAGGGGGTGCCTGGGCTACGTGCCCACCGCGTGCCACCGGATGGAGACAGCACGATGGCCGGTTGGTACAGCGCCAGCGGTCACTATGTACCCGAAGAGCTAGGTGGCCTTTCGGTTACACGCTTCTGCGAGGCAGTGCGGGCTGAGGGTAGCGCCTGTACGCCAGGGCTTAACAAGCCGCTTCATCTGCATCCTCTGTTCAATACCTGTGATATCTATGGCCACGGTAAGCCCACCCGGCTGGCCTTTGCGCATCGCGATGTCCGGCAACCACGGGGCAGCCTGCCGGTATCCGAGGGAATCGGGGCGCGTACGTTCAAGATCCCGGCGTTTAAGCGGTATCGCGCTGAGGTCATCGAGCAGCACGCAGCAGCCTTCCGCAAGGTAGCGGAGAACTACAAAGCCTTGTTGGCAGACGATCCGGGCAATCCTCCAGATCTCTGCGACTGGGGTCTGGACTGAGGTAAGCAAGGTGAGCTCCCGAGAAGGGCTCTCGGGAGCTCACTGTCAGAAGGGCTGCATCGTACCGTCTCGATCGAAAACTGGAGTGGCGCTACCTACCACTTCGATGTCGGTGCGCTGAGCCACCTCCTCGAGTACAGCCTCTGAGACGTAGAGCTCGGCAAGGTGGAGTGTGTCGTGGATGCGCAGCACGCGTGCCTTGGAGAGTGGGGTGGGGCCGCAGCTTCGCAAGGCCCACGTAAATGCCGTCGCGTCGTCCGGTGCCACTAGCGGGATCTTGCCGCGTTCAAAGAAAGTGCTGGTCACGACGTTCTGGTTGGTGGCCTCAAGGTCGATCTTGTCGAAGAGCCGGCGGGTGATGACATCAGCCAGGCCGGTGCCGACCGCGTTGCCGTGTGAGGCCGGGGTCAGGTCATGGACCGTAATGGCCTTGATGCGTGGACGTTCTGGCTCGGGTTCGCCGCGGATGTAGGTGCGGCCGATGATGTTCGGATCGATGCCCGCACCGCTGATATCCTTCCCCATGCGGTCGATGATCAACACGTCGATGTCGTCAACGGGAAGGCTTGGCATGTTTTCACGGGCCAGGTTCAGGAGTTCAGGTTCTCTCACCATGATCTCATCTGCCCCCAAGGCCTCCAGGTGCATGGTCTCATCGTAGGCATTCTCGACGATCGCCAGACCGAGGCGTATTTTCCCCGTCGCAAGGATCTGTTCAGCGGTCCATGGGATCAGGTGGCGCAACCCGTAGACACCATATTGATGGATCTCCAGCGCCTGTCGGTGTTTACCCAGGCCGATGACACTGAGCTTGACGAGGCCGCTTTCGTATGGCCCGTGGAAATCGGTGTGCACCTTTACGCGGTTGATCAGCACAACCCCGTCGGCTTGATACGCGTAGCGGTCCATGTAGACGCGGCATCGGGCGTCTGGAGGCGTGAGCTCAACGGTTTCCATGGAACTGCGGATAGGGCATCCCATAGCGTCGGCGGTGATCCCGTAACTTGCCAGTACGGCTCTCTGTCCCTCGGCTGTCCCCCCGCCGTGGCTACCCATAGCCGGTACGATGAACGGGTGGGCGTTCCAGGATTGCAGTGTCATGACCACGCTGCGGACGATAGTGGCCAGATTGGCGATGCCGCGGCTGCCGACGGCGATGGCAATGGATTCCCCTGGGCCAATGTGCTTCCGGCAACGCTCGAGCGCGTCGGCGACAGCACTGCCGACATCGGAGATGCGGGGACGTGGGAAACGCTGGCGGATCTTGATCAACTGCAAGTCTAAGGCGTGCTGTTGGCTGTGTGCTTTTTCGATCATAGACCATGCCTATTTGAACTGTGGGAGCCACTGGGCTTCCGCTTCGAACATCTCGTCTACCATCTGGCGGATCTGATCCAGCGTCAGCACCGCGCTGGTATATTTGTCCAGAGCGACCGCGGCGTACACGAGGTCTTTACTGCCGCTCTGTGCTGCCTTTACGGCACAATCCTGGACGGCGATACTGCCTGCGTTGATGCCTGCACAGGCTGGAGGGAGATCGCCAATGTAGGTGGGTTGAACGCCTTGAGCGTCGACCAGACATGGGACCTCGACGATGCAGCCTTGCATGAGATTGGTGATCAAGCCGGTGTTAGGAACATTGCCATAGATGACACGGGGGGTATTCGTCGTCATCGAATCGATGATATAAGCTCCGTACTCGTGGCTGGGCTCTAGAGGAGTTTCAGCCAGCTCTGCAGCGCGGCGCTCCAGAGCTTCGAAGTCGTGGTTCTTGCAGATCTCGTAATAGTCCCAGCGTTCGGGGATCCAGTAGTCGACCTCCTCAGGCGTGCGGCGGAAATAGGGGAGATACTCGGAGGCATGATGGCTGGACTCGGTCTGGAAATAGCCTGTGAGGTTCATGATCGCCGTGCGGACCTGTTCGCCACCTCCGCCGTAGAGCTCGTCGCTTGTGTTGCCTTCGGCGCGCGCAGCCCGGGCCTGGGCGGCAAACTCATTCATAGTCTTGCGGAGTAGGGGGAGCACGTCTTTGCCGTTGTGTTTGAACTCGATGAACCAGGCCTGGTGGTTGATGCCTGCGCATCTGAAGGACCAGGTGCCAGGTTCGAAACCCATTCGGCGGGCCAGCATCTCTGAGGTGCCCTGCACGGAGTGGCATAGCCCTACGGTCTTGATGCCCGCGTCAGACGTGTACCAGCAGTTGATCGCCATTGGGTTGGCATACTGAATCAACAGCGCCTCTGGACACACCTCATGCATCGCCTCGATAATTGGGTCAAGCGCGGCCGCTGTGCGGAGTCCGCGGAAGACACCGCCAGGACCTAAGGTGTCGCCCACAGTCTGGTCCAGGCCGTACTTGCGAGGAATCTCCACATCAAAACGGTAAGCGTCAAGGCCGCCGACCTGGAAGGTGACGACGACGAAATCCGCTCCCGTTAGCGATTCCCGCAAGTCTGTCGTTGCCTCGACCGTGGCAGGTAGCTCGTGGCTCGAGATCAGGCGCCGGGCCAATCGATATGTCCGGGCCAGGTTCTCGGGCGCGATGTCCATCAGACTGAAGCTGACCCCCTGCAGTGCCGGGAACGAGAGAATGTCGCGGATCAGGGTCAGCGGAAAGACGTACCCTCCGGCTCCGATGATTGCAACCTTTGACATAGGGAAGTTCTCCTTTCTGAAAGCGACAATGAACGCTACGTGTGTGGCGGTCCCGTGCTTGCCAGACTGCCGCTCCGGTTAGCCACGCCAGTAGTCTCAATATACTTCAGGTTGTCACTGTGCACCAGCATACAGGGTGTTAGGGTATCTGGGCCAGCGGGTTTAGGGCGTATCCTGTAGAGGGATATGACGTCGTAGTAGTAGAGGCAGATACGTGGACCACGACACACGACTACTGGAACGGGTCAAGCGCTGGGATGAAGAGGCGCTTGCTGAGGTCTTCGACCGCTACGCTCCAGCAATCTACCGATACGTATACCGGCGTGTTGGCGATGGACAGACCGCGCAGGATCTGATGGCGGAGACCTTCCAGCGTCTGCTGGATGCGCTTAGGAGAGGTGCCGGGCCGCGGGCGCATCTCTCGGCCTGGCTGTATCGGGTCGCACACAACCTCGTGGTCGATCACTACCGCCGGCAGCCGGCTGATCCCGTTGTGGCTCTGGACTTGGTGGAGCCCGCTGGCGGCGCGTTGGAAGAGAGTGTGTTGGTTGAGAGAGAAAGGGCCGCGCGTGTGCGGGCTGCCCTGCGTCAGTTGACGCCGTTGCAGCAGCAGGTGATTCTGCTCCGTTATCTCGAAGGGATGAGCCTGGAAGACGTAGCGCAAGTCCTTGAGCGCACTGTGGGCAGCGTCAAGGCGCTACAGTACAGAGCGATACGAAGCCTCCAGCGTTTGCTGGAGGATGCAGGTGTGGGCGTGGAGGAGGTAAACTCATGAGCCGTGGACAGGATGTCAACAGTGACCTACCGCCGATAGTGCGCGAAGCGTTAGCTTCTTTGCGCCCTGTGCCTGAGCCAGGACCAGAAGACTGGGCGAGTCACCGTCAGGCTTTTCTGGCTCAGGTGCGAGACCTTGCGGCAGCCGGGGCCGTAACCTCTGACGAAAAACCGCGTCGTAGTGGGTGGAGCACAATGCTGGGATCGATCTTCACATTCAGGACAAAGGAGGCTACACCCATGTCGATCATAGCGCGGTTGGTTGT
The DNA here is from genome assembly GCA_964385885.1 of uncultured Anaerolineales bacterium. Classification (GTDB taxonomy): domain Bacteria; phylum Chloroflexota; class Anaerolineae; order B4-G1; family SLSP01; genus PWVB01. The sequence goes on from CAYLRT010000038.1 coordinate 8,934, forward strand.
CATGATAGCGCTGGCTCTTGGAGGATCTCTCGGCACGGTGCAAGCCGCGCGAGAGAGTCTGCCTGGTACGCTGCTTTATGCGGTCAAGACTCAGCTTGAGCAACTAGAGATTTTGCTTGCTGGCGGTCCAGAACAGGTCACAGAGAAGGCTTTGGTTCAGGCCCAGGAGCGCGTCGAAGAGGTCGCGCGGCTGGCCGAAGAGGGACGGCAAGTCCCGTCCGAGGTCGCGCAGCAGTATCGGCGACACCTGGAGGTGGCGCTCCAAGCCAGCAACCAACTGGAAGAGCCCACGCGCAGTCACGCTCAGGAGCAGATTCAACAGGTGCTCCGACGGCAACTGGCTCTGATGGCAGAGGTGGAGGCGCGCGTTCAGTCCAGAACAGGGGAGTCAGATGGCGAAGCCGTAGAGGCCATCATGCGCGCGATGCGTCAGATGCAAGAGCGGCTGGGAGAG
>CAYLRT010000038.1:9487-12128 GCA_964385885.1 uncultured Anaerolineales bacterium
AGCCGTAGAGGCCATCATGCGCGCGATGCGTCAGATGCAAGAGCGGCTGGGAGAGTTGCAGTTGCCACCACACGATACTGTACCGCCAATGCAAGGCACAACCCCCGTCGAGATGGAGCATGGCCATCAGGATTCGGACATGGCGACGGAGACGCCAATGGGAATGCCAACTAGCCAGACGGAGACGCATGAAGATACAGGGTCGATGGATCATTGCAGTGATTGCCATGACGCAGCGCCAATGCCTGAAAGCACCCCTGCGAACCAGCCTGGATCTGATGAGGACGAGGGGGGCATGGGTGGTCATCCTAACGTAGTAACGCCGATCACGGTTCCGACCAGTGAGAGCACTCCCGCCGATCAGGGCGGAGGAGGTATGGGTGGGAGGCATGATGACGGGCCCGGCGGTCCAGGCGGTGGTCATTAGCCGCGAGTTTGCTGATGGCCCGCTCTCGACTCACCGTGTCGAGAGCGGGCCGTTTTTCTTGGTGTTGGCTCACGTCGTTGAGCTGATCGTCTTCACGCCCATCCAGCCTCTGAAATCATGAGGGAGGTGGGTGTGTATGTTTGGTCGCCAAATCTACCACTCGGTGAACTACACCCCTCTCATCGGTGTAGGATATCGATTCTGTCCTCTCACTAACGTTCTGAGGAGCCTAGTGGGAATTGCTCCTCATTCCGCGTGTCCGCTATCGGGAAAGCGCGGTGTGGGAGCGAGGCCCTACCGTAACCCTTTCGCCCCAAGCTGGCAGTCGTGTGCGAAGTGACCGTTCCAAAAAGGTAGGCAAAAGGGGAATTTTGGGGGAACAGAGAGGAGTTTTCTCCGAAGTGGGTGTTGACATTGGGCCAGTGACATGCTATAATAACCAAGGTAAATACTCATATATGCATAAATATGCAATTACTAGGTCGCACTTGGCCCCTTTTTCTATGGCAGCCCGCAGTCTAAGGAGAGTACAGCTATGGCAAAGCCACTGATGAATGAGGTTGAGAAATGGGGAGTGTTTGAACTTGAACTGACGGCCGGGGCGTCAGGGAATCCTTTCGCAGACGTTGAATTCGGTGCCGAGTTCACACATATCCATCGGTGTATCAGAGTGGAAGGGTTCTACGATGGCGATGGTGCGTTCAAGATGCGGTTTATGCCTGACATGGAGGGGGTGTGGCAGTTCGTTACCCACAGCAATATCAGCGAGCTGGACGGACACAAAGGGGAGTTCGTCTGTGTGCCTCCCACACAGGACAACCATGGACCCGTGCGCGTCATCGATCGAGCGCATTTCGCTTACGCCGACGGCACGCCCTATCATCCCGTGGGCACAACCTGCTACGTCTGGAACCACCAGGGGGATGCGCTGGAGGAACAGACCCTGGAGACGCTGAAGCACGCGCCCTTCAACAAGCTGCGGATGTGTGTATTCCCCAAACGCTACGTCTTCAACATGAATGAGCCCCCCTGTTACCCGTTCGAGGGTGAAGTGAAACGGCCCTGGGATCCTGCTCTCCTCGATGACTACAAGACACAGTCACCGCCTGATTTCTGGGATTTTGAGCACTTCAACCCGGCCTATTTTCGGCGTCTTGAGCGGCGCATTCTCGACCTTCAGGCGCTGGGTATTGAGGCTGACCTGATTCTGTTCCATCCATACGACTTCGGTGCCTGGGGCTTTGACCGCATGCCGCCAGAGGTGAACGACCGATACCTGCGCTATCTCGTAGCGCGGATCGCGGCCTTTCGGAACGTGTGGTGGTCGCTCGCCAACGAGTACGACCTGATGTTGGACCGTACCCTTGCCGACTGGGATCACTATTTTCAACTGATTCAGGATCTGGACCCCTACGACCATCTGCGGTCAGTCCACAACTGTCATGATTTCTACGACCACGGCAAACCGTGGGTCACGCACTGTAGCATCCAACGTCACGATCTCTTGCAGGTCCCCACGTGGCTTCAGCAATACAGGAAACCGGTGGTGGTCGACGAGTGTGGATATGAGGGAGATATCAGCCGCGTGTGGGGGTCGCTATCGGCCGAGGAGATGGTGATGCGTTTTTGGCTCGGTTTTGCAGCTGGTGGCTACGTTGGCCACGGCGAGACCTACTGGAATGAAGAGGAGATACTGTGGTGGTCGAAAGGGGGACAGCTCCATGGCGACAGTGTCTCTCGCATTGCTTTCCTGCGCAACATCATTGAAGCAGCCCCTGCTCCTGGGCTTTCTCCGCTGGGGCTGGATGCGACGGCTCGACAGGTGGTTCCAGATGGGATCTGGAACAAGGTGGCTGCCGGCCACGTAGGGACGGATTATTACCTCTTCTACTTCGCCACCCATCAGCCGCGCTTCCGGGAGTTTGTGTTACCCGACGGTGACTATCGGATCGATATCATCGACACCTGGAATATGACCATAGACCAGGTGATGCCATCTGCGTCCGGACGCGTGAGACTGGAACTCCCACGCAGGAAGTACATGGCTGTTCGGATCGAGAAGAACCGCTAGCGCTCCTTGTGTTAGGGCCGGAGATGAACTTGCGAGATGAGGAGGTGTAGCTGGGACAATGCGCAAGATAGGGACGGTGGCAGTAGGAAATTGCGGTGTGGTGCTTGTTGGGTGATTTCAACAGAAGAGGAGAATGGACATGG
>CAYLRT010000038.1:12228-24200 GCA_964385885.1 uncultured Anaerolineales bacterium
AATTGCGGTGTGGTGCTTGTTGGGTGATTTCAACAGAAGAGGAGAATGGACATGGGCAAGTGGAAGGCTCCTTGGTTGGCTCGGTCGATAGCACTGGTATTGATGGTGGTTTCACTGGTCGGGTGTAGTCAAGTCGGAACGGGGGGGACTACAGCCCCGGCGGAGGAGGAAGCCACTGCAGAGGCTACCCCTGAGACGGGAAAGGTCACAATGACCGATGTGGGGACGCCGCGCTACCAGACTCTGGTGGTGCAGAATTTCGATCGAAAGACTGACAATCCTGATCAGCACAACCCCCTCATGAACTACGCTATCTGGCGTGGGTTCAGGGAGCTTGGTTGGGGCTATCTGTGGGAAATGAACACGGCTACGGGCGAATCCTATCCAGAACTGGCGGATGGACCAGCCGAGCCACTCAACGATGAGCACACTAAGTTCAGGATCAAGCTGAAGCAAGGCATCTACTGGAGCGATGGGGTCGAGTTCACGGCCGATGATGTCATCTACACACTCGACACCTATTTCCAAGATCAGGACAAACTCACCTACTGGGGCGTCCACAGGATCGTCAACTATGTGAAAGACTACAAGAAGATCGATGATTACACGATCGAAGTTGAGACACTGGAACCGGCTTACGATTTCCAGACTGTGCTTGGTGTGTATACGTGGGGATCAGCCTTCAACATTGTGCCCAAGCACATTTTCGAGAAGCAAGAGGACGTGAGCCAGTTTAGAAACACGTATCCTGTGACGCTGGGGCCTTACACCGTGAAGGAGTTTGACCCCAATGGCTTCTGGCAGTTGTGGGAGCGGCGCGATGACTGGGAGCGTTCGGCCTGGGGCTGGATGGGTGAACCTAAGCCCAAGTACGTCCTCTACAAAGATTTCGGCCCTGAAGAGACGCGTTCGATGGCGTTCGTTCAGAATCAGTATGACGAAGACACTTTCATGAGCCCCGAGGGGATCAAAGCAGCGCAGTCCAGGAATGAATACATCGAGACTTTCTCTGACAAACTCCCTTACCATAACATGGACGATGCTTGCTCCTATGGGATCCTTATGAATCTTCAGAGGCCGCCTCTCGACAAGAAAGAGGTGCGATGGGCTCTGGCGCTCATGTTGAACCTGGAGGATGTGGGGATCAACGCGCTAAGTGGCGAGCTCAAAGTGTCACCCTTACCGATGGTGGATCAGCAAATTCTACATCCCATCTACTTCGAGCCCCTGGTCCCGTGGCTGCGGGAATTCACGCTTGATGATGGCTACAAGCCATTCAACGAGGACTTCGCCGCGGCCTTGGCCGATCGGCTTCAGAGTGAGGTCGGCGTGCCTGCCTCGGAGATACCTGAAGGGGAAGAAGCTCTGACTGAGGCCTTCGGCATTGGCTGGTGGAAGCATGATCCTGATGAGGCCGAGAAGCTGCTGAACTCGGTCGGCATAGAGAAGAACGCGGATGGTGTCTATACACTACCAAACGGGTCGGTATGGGAGTTGGAGCTTGTCATTCCCGGAGACTGGAACAAGGTGATGCAGCGCGTAGGTTTCTCCATCGCCGACAGCTGGCGCAAGGCAGGCCTTACTGTCAATGCTCGGCAGGTGGACAATGCCGAGTTCGGTACAGTGGCTAATACTAATGCCCTGCTCCAGACGGAGCTCAACTGGACGAACTGCATTTTCTCGCCGAACTACCTGAATGCGTGGCAGAGTGTCCGCCAGGAATATCTTCTCCCGGCTGACTCGAATGAGCTGATCAATGGCAACGCATATCGATGGAGCAACCCGACTGTGGAGCAGTTGCTTGATGATGCCATCACTCGAGAGCAGGACTCAGAGCAGTTCTACGAGGATGGGCGGCTGATTCTGAAGGAATTCGTGAAGGATATGGCCTACATCAACATTATGAACATCCCCACGACCATTCCCACCAATGGTTACTATTGGACTAACTACCCCAAACAGGATAACTACTACGCTGTGCCGTACACCTGGTGGAGTTCCTTCAAGATGACGCTGCTCAACGTCGAGCCGACTGGTAACCGATGAGGATCTGAGCCGACGGGGCAGTCCAACCAAGTCGGGCTGCCCCGCGATTCTTGGAGCATGATATGGGTTTGAGACATTACATCATCGAAAGAGTGGCGGTCTATCTGGCAGTGCTCTTCATTGGCGTCACCGTTACCTTCTTTCTGCCGCGGCTGATGCCCAGTGATCCAATAGAAAACTACATCTCGCAGCTACAGAACCAGGCCGGGCAGTCAATGGACCCGGAGACCGTGGAGAGGCTCAGACACTCATTGGCCCAGCTCTACGGCCTTGAGGGTAGCCTCACTTCTCAGTATGTAGCCTACCTCAAGCGAGTCTTTATCTCGTTTGATTTCGGCCCTTCTTTTTCGTCCTTTCCGCGGCCTGTCTCTGAGTTCATCTTGGTCGCCCTACCGTATACTGCGGGCTTACTGAGTGTCTCCACCTTGCTGGCCTGGTTGCTGGGTAACCTGATCGGCCTGCTCGCCGGATTCTATCACGGCCGTGCCTTTGCTGCTGTGTTGGAGACGATCGGAGTTGCCTTGTATCCGATTCCCTACTATATTTTAGCACTCGTGCTTATCTTGCTCTTCGGGTACATCTGGCCCATTCTACCGCTATCTACCACAATCATGCCTGGGCCTCTGACGCTGGATAAACTGCGGGAGATCCTTCGCTACTCCATCCTGCCTGGCTTGACTCTGGTACTGGCCGGGTTTGGCTGGAACATTCTGGGCATGAAGGCTTTGGCTTACGCCTCGAAGGAAGAAGACTTCGTCGTGTTCGCGCGGCTGAAGGGCGTGCCATCGTTGAAGATCATGTCTGACTACGTCTTCAGGAATGCGATTCTGCCTCAAGTGACCGCCCTCGCACTTTCGCTGGGGAACATATTCAGTGGGGCTCTACTGACTGAGATGCTATTCTCGTACCCTGGACTGGGGCTGCTTATGCGCACGGCTATCGGTAGCGGTGATTACAACGTGCTATATGGCACTGTAATCATATCCGTCATAGCTGTAGCCACAGCAGGATTGATCATTGACCTTCTTTACCCACTGTTTGACCCGAGAATCCGCTACAGGTGATTGAGTCATGGAAATGAGCTTTCGTCTCAAGGTCGGTATCGTCATCTTAGCAGTCTTCGCTCTGAGTAGCTTGATTCTGCCGCTCGTTGCCCATGAGAATCCTTCGGAACAAGGTTCGTATCCCAAGAACCTGCCGATGAGTTTGGAGCACCCATTAGGCACCAATTCGATGGGACAGGACATCTTCTGGTTTCTGGTCTTCGCGGTTCGGAATTCACTGATGTTGGGCGCGGCGGTCAGTGCGTGCACAACCATCATCTCGCTGGTGATTGGGCTGGCGGCAGGCTATACCGGGGGTTGGGTAGAGCGGCTTATCATGCTGCTGGTTGATTCGCTCATTACTATCCCTTCTTTCCCTATCCTAATCGTATTGGGGACACTGGTGAGGGGTAAGACTTCCTTCCTTGCGATCTGGGCGATTCTGGTTGTCTTCGGCTGGGCTTGGAATGCGAGAATGGTGCGCTCAATGGCACTGAGCATTCGCGAGCGCGAATTCATCAGCACTGCGAGGTTCTCTGGGTCTGGCACTTTGCGGATCCTCGTCAAGGAGGTCTTCCCGTACGTCTATGCCTATATGGTAGTTGGATTCATCAACTCTATATTGTATGCGATTAATACGGAAGCGGCCTTAGCGGTGATCGGGCTATCGAAACTCGAGACTCCTACACTGGGGACGATGGTTTTCTGGGCGCTGAGTTACAATGCGATGTTCATAGGTCAGTACGCCTGGATCATTGCTCCCGTTGTTGCGACGATTCTGCTTTTTCTTGGCCTTTTCCTTACCTCAACGGGTTACAATGAGCTCTTCTCAAGCAGGCGGGGGCGCGCATGATTAAGCTAGATGACATCGTGGCAAGTTATACCACTATCCGTGGTCAGGTAAACGCCGTTGATGGTGTCAGTTTGGATATCCCGCGGGGACATATTGTGGGTGTGGCGGGTGAGTCGGGCTGTGGCAAGACAACGTTGCTAAAGGTTCTCTATGGCGATCTGGGCTTCCCTCTCTCACTGAAGAGGGGAACCGTCAGGTATGGATTTCGCGATGGCGATGGCAAAGAGGTGACCAGTAGCAACATCAAGGAGTTCTGGTTTAGGAGGATCTCTTATGTTCCCCAGGGTTCTATGAGCTCCCTGAATCCTGTGGTGCGGATCAGGAAGCAGTTTACCGATTTCCGCGGCCGAGGGGAGAGCGAGCGAGGAGTCCTGGAGAGGGTTCGCGAGTACATTCGGAGCTTGGACTTGCCGCCGGAAGCGCTTGACGCCTATCCCCATCAGCTGTCGGGCGGGATGAGGCAGAGGATTATGATCGCGATGGCAACCTTCTTTCAGCCCGATATCATATTGGCCGATGAGCCGACCACGGCCCTGGATGTTGTGGTTCAAAAAGGCATTCTTCTTCTGCTGAAGGAACTCCAGGAGCGGATGGGGAATACAATTATCATCGTGTCCCATGATATGGGGGTCCATTATCAGATAGCTCATAAAGTGCTCGTGATGTACGCTGCGAAGGCCGTCGAATTCGGGGATTCGGTGGTCGTGTTCGAATCGGCGTTGCATCCGTACACGAAGATGCTCATCGAGTCACTGCCCACTATCGGCGACGATCAGAGACGTCAGGGCGTGGTCGGCAGACCTCCTAGCTTGTGGGAGGATCTCCAGGGCTGTCGTTTTGCTCCTCGGTGTCCCTTGGCGACCGAACTGTGTAGGACAAAGGAGCCACCATTACGCGAACTCCAGCCTGGGCACTGGGTGGCCTGTCACTATGCCGATGATGGTCTGTAGAAGGATGGCTTATGAAGACGATTCTTAGGGCACAGCATTTGAGTAAGACCTACGGATTGGGTGGCTTGTTTCGTCGAGCGAAGATCAATGCTCTGGACGACGTCAATCTGAACGTGGAGAGCGATCAGCCGGTCGTGGTCAGCCTTGTTGGAGAGTCCGGGAGCGGGAAAACCACATTTGCCAAAGTGGTCCTACGTTTGGTCGAGCCATCGGCCGGCCGCGTTGTCGTTTTCGATCAGCCGGTGGCAGGTAAAGGAGTCAAACCAGACAAGCGCGAGTTTCTTTCCATCGTCCAGCCGATCTTTCAGAATCCATTCGAGGCTTTCAGCAGCTATCGGAATGTTGACTCCTATCTGATGGAGACAGCTATTCAAGTCAACGGATTGAAGCAGGCGGAAGCTGTTGAAGTGGTGGCCGATGCGTTAGCTTCTGTGGGCTTGAAGTACGAGGACGTCAAAGGCAAATACTACAATCAGTTCTCTGGTGGTGAGCTACAGCGAATCTCAGTAGCGCGGGCGCTGATACCTCATCCCAATGTAGTGATTGCCGATGAACCAGTGAGTATGATTGATGCCTCACTGCGCATGAATGTCATCAATCTCTTCCTGAGTCTGAAGGAAGAGTTTCGGATCAGCTTTCTCTATATCACCCACGACTTGGCTACTGCCTACTATGTGAGTGATCACGTGGCGGTCCTGTATAGAGGCAACGTCGTTGAGTTCGGGCCCGCTCGGCTCGTTCTTACCGACCCGCGACATCCCTATACGCGTCTTCTGTTGGACTCGATTCCGTTGACAAATAGAAAATGGGAGTCCAAGCAGATCGTACTGGCGGACATTGAAACTAAGGAATACCAGCTTGAGGGGTGTAAGTTCCGCAACCGGTGTCCCTATGCCAGAGAGATCTGTGGAAGACAGCGTCCTCCGCTCGTGAAGTTGGAGGATGGGCGTGAAGTCTACTGTCATATGGTGGCTGGCCACTTCTGAAGTGTTTCTTCACTTAGGCCTCCGCAGTGCTGAACGTTTTTCCTGGTGGCCGATGGCGGTCTGGGACGGAGTGGCTGGGATCTGTCGCTTCATTGGATGCCCAGGTTCAGAGTGTTCATCGCGGCACTGAATGTCACTGAGAGCATTTACCCAACCTATGGTGATGTTCCGTGGTCTTCACACGGGGAGGTATGTGTGGATGTAGGGGAGTTGAAGTGTAAGTCAGTTCAATATCGTGAGGCTATCCTGACCATGATCAAGTGGGCAGGCGCAGGGCACACAGGAGGTAGCCTCTCCTGTATTGACATCCTGAACGTGCTCTACAATCGCGTGATGGATATCTCGCCCGAGAACTTCGCCCAAACCAATCGGGATCATTATATTCAAAGTAAGGGACATGCGGTCGAGGCCCTCTACGCGGTCTTGGCGGATCGAGGCTTCTTTGAGAGTACGGAGCTCGAGACGCTGGGTAAGTTTGGCTCGCCGTTTGTTGGGCATCCAACCCGCAAGGTGAACGGCGTTGAGCACAACACGGGGGCTTTGGGACACGGGCTGGCGGTGAGTGTAGGGCTGGCGCTGGCAGGTAAGAGGGCCGGGCTGGGGTACCGGGTGTTCACTCTGCTTGGCGATGGTGAACTGGCTGAGGGGTCATCCTGGGAGGCTCTGATGGCGGCAAGTTACTATCAGCTAGATAACCTGGTGGGGATTGTGGACCGCAACATGTTGCAGATCACGGCTGGCACTGAGGAGGTAATGGGCTTGGAGCCCCTTAGAGATAAATTCGCCGCTTTCGGTTGTGCCGTTCGTGAGTGCGATGGAAACGATATCGAGGACTTGCTCGCGACGTTTGCTCATCTGCCTTTCGAACCGGGGAAACCGAATTTGGTGTTAGCCCACACCGTGAAGGGCAAGGGCATCAGTTTCATGGAAAATGCCGTTGAGTGGCACCACAAGGTGCCGAATGATGAGGAATTTATGGCGGCAATGGAAGAGCTCAAACGTCTGGAGGCCTCGCTATGCGCCAGCCGTCCATAGGTCGCCCTAATCTGGAGGTATTTGCCGCCACGTTGCTGGAGCTTGCGCGGGAGGACCCGGACCTCGTCGTGCTGACCAGCGACTCGCGCGGATCGGCCAAATTGCAGTCGTTTGCAGCGGCGTGCCCGGATCAGCTCATTGAGGTCGGGGTAGCGGAGCAGAACCTGGTTGGGATGGCTGCTGGCCTGGCGGCGGCAGGCAAGAAGCCCTTTGCTGTCTCCCCGGCCTGCTTCCTCACCGCTCGCGCGCTGGAGCAGATCAAGAACGACGTAGCGTACTCCGACTGGCCAGTGAAACTGGTCGGCATCAGTGCTGGCGTGAGCTACGGTGCCCTGGGGTCCACCCATCATTCATTGCATGACTACGCCGCGCTGCGTGCGATCCACAATATCACGATTGTTGCGCCGGCCGACAACTTCGAGACCCGTGAGGCCGTGAGGGCTGCGTGGCGTTCTACGGGACCGATCTACCTGCGGTTTGGCAAGCGTCCCATGGAGCACCTGTACGCGACGACGGACACCTTCCAGGTGGGCCGGGCGAACACTCTCCGCGAGGGGCACGATGTCACCTTTGTCGCAACTGGTGAGCCCCTCTATCAAGCGCTCATGGCAGCCGAGTGGTTGGAGCGCGACGGCATCTCGTGTCGTGTGATCAGCATGCACACGGTCAAACCCCTGGACCGCGCCACGGTGATCCAGGCGGCACAGGACACCCGCGTGCTGATCACGGTCGAAGAACACAGCGTGCATGGCGGCCTTGGTGAGGCCTGCGCGGCAGTTTTGCTTCAGAAGGGGATTGCTCCGGCGTTCAGGATCGTGGGTATTCCAGATGAATACACAGTCACGGGGAGTCAACTGGAGATCTTTGACTATTATGGTATCTCTGTCCCTGGACTGGTGGCAACGGCCAAGAGCCTGTTGTGAGCAGGGGACACCATGAGTGTGATACTGGCAATTGATCAGAGTACGTCAGCGACCAAGGCCATCCTGTTCGATGTAAGTGGCCGTGTCGTCGACAGCGTATCTGTCGCCCATCACCAGTACTATCCTCGCCCTGGCTGGGTTGAGCATGATGCCGACGAGATCTACCGTAACACGCTCGAGGCCATCCGGCAGGTCCTGGCCAGAACGGATACGTCGGCCCGGGAGATCCTGGCGCTCAGCCTCACCAATCAGCGGGAGACGATCGTCGTCTTTGAGCGGGGCAGCGGGAGGCCACTGTACCGGGCTATCGTGTGGCAGTGTCGGCGCGGGGATGAGATCTGTCGGACCCTGGCGGAGGCTGGTTATAGCCCCATGGTCCAGCAGAAGACAGGCCTGAAGATCGATACCTACTTCCCGGCTTCTAAGCTGACCTGGTTGTTCAGGCATCGTGAGGATATCAGCCGGAGCGGACGCGCTGGCGAGGCCCTGATCGGCACTATTGACACCTATCTCATCTATCGTCTGACCCGGGGACAGGTCTTTGCCACTGACTACACCAATGCGAGTCGCACCTTACTCTACAACATCAGGGAGCTGACATGGGATGGTGAACTGTGCGACCTGTTCGAGGTCCCCAAGCACGCACTCCCCGAGGTGCGTGAGAGCACCGCTCTGTTTGGGGAGACCGATGTTGAGGGCATACTACCGGCCCCAGTCCCGATATGCGGCGTGATGGGTGACTCCCAGGCTGCCCTCTTTGCTCAGCGTTGTTTCGGGCCGGGCGGCGCCAAGGTGACCCTGGGCACGGGTTCGTCGGTGCTGCTCAACGTCGGGGGCAGGATCCCGGTCTCCGACAGCGGCATTGTCACCACCATTGGCTGGCGGTATCATGGCGAGACCACGTATGCCCTGGAGGGTATCATCAACTTCACCGGTGGTACGATCAACTGGCTGCGTGATCAGCTTGGTCTCATCACTGACCCCGCCGAGACAGAGGCCCTGGCCCGCTCGGTCTCAGATAACCAGGGTGTCTATCTAGTCCCGGCGTTTGTTGGGTTGAGTGCCCCCTATTGGAGACCCGAAGCACGTGCTGCGATCCTGGGGTTAACACCCTCCAGCACACGGCAGCACATCGTGCGCGCGGCGTTGGAGTCCATCGCCTACCGCATCACCGACGTGATGCAGCTCATGACGGAGGAGGCTGGTACCCCCCTCCAGCGTCTGTACGCCGATGGTGGGGCAGCGCGCAATGCCTTCCTGACGCAGTTCATCGCCGACATGGTCCGTGTGACGGTGCGCGTCTCCAAGGTTCCGGATCTGTCGGCGCTGGGGGCTGCGTTCTCGGGGGCGCTGGGCAGGGGGCGCTATGGATCGCTCGCAGAGTTGGAGGCACTCCCACTGGCTGTTGTGGATTACGAGCCTACGATGGACGCCGTGCAGGCGAGACGCTATTATGAGGGCTGGCGGGCGGCAGTGCGCCGTGTGCTTTGATGTTCGGAGGTGAGCGGATTCCCGCGGTGGTGTGGCGGTCATCCGGCCGGCGTCTAAGCAAGGAGATAGGCCATGGCACACATTGATGAGCTGCGACTCATGACCCGAGTCGCGCGCATGTACTACCAGATGGGGTTGCGCCAGGCGGAGATCGCGGAGCGGCTTTCCCTTTCCCAGTCGACAATATCGCGGCTGCTTAAACGGGCGGAGCGCGAGCAGATCGTGCGCATCACCGTCAGTGTCCCCAATGGCGTGTATATCGAGCTGGAGGAGGCGCTGGTGACCCGGTATGCTCTGCGCGACGCTATTGTGGCCGACTGCACAAACTGGGAGGATGAGGAAGAGATCAAGCGCAGCCTCGGTCATGCAGCGGCCTACTATGTGGAATCCACCCTGAGGCGGGGGGAGTGTATCGGGGTGTCTTCCTGGAGTACTACACTGCTTGCCATGGCCGATGCCATGAACCCGATCGCCCGAGCGAAGGGGGCACGCATTGTCCAGATCCTCGGCGGCGCCAGTGAGTCCCCCGCCAGGGCGCAGGCAGTCTACCTTGTGAACCGTCTGGCCACGCTGACCGGAGGGGAGGCCATCTTCCTTCCGGTGCCGGTCATCGTGGGCTCCCAGGAGGCACGGGACATCCTCCTGCAGGATCCCTACGTCCGTTCGGTGATCAGGCTCTTTGACGAGGTGACGATCGCTTTTGTCGGCATCGGTTCCCTTCAGCCGTCTCCGCTGCTGGCGACCAGCGGCAACGCATTCACGCCTGAGGAGCAGGCACTGCTGGCCAGGCAGGGTGCCGTGGGTGATGTCCTGCAGCGCTTCTTCGATACGTGGGGACGTCCTGTCGAGACCCCGCTGGATAGGCGTGTGATCGGCATGAGCCTGGAGCAGCTTAAGAAGGTCAGGCGCTCGGTGGGAATCGCCGGAGGAAGGCGAAAACGCAAAGCCATCTTGGGTGCTGTGCGAGGTGGCCTGATTAACGTCTTGGTGACGGATCGCCTGACCGCTGAGTGGCTTCTTGAGCAGAACGGAGAGGGCTGAGTGCACGGAGATAGACAGATCACACTTTGATGAAAGGACGGTGGTGAGATGAAGATTCTGGAGAAGACTCCGACATTCGGTGTGATTGTGGCGACACGTGGCTTCTTCAACGACGCGCTGGCGCTGACGGCGCGTCGCAAGTTGTTGGCGAAGCTGGATGCGCTGGGTTACGCCTACGTGATCACCCCTGAGGAGGCCACGCCCAGCGGCGCGATCGAGACACTGGCCCATGCCAGGATGTGCGCCGAGCTGTTCAAGAAGAACGCCGACCGCATAGACGGTATCATCGTCGTGCTGCCCAACTTCGGTGACGAATTGGGGGTGGTGCAGACGATCGATCTGGCTGGACTTGGCGTACCAGTGTTGGTGCAGGCCTGCGATGATGATCTGGATAAGCTCTCAGTGAGCGAGCGGCGAGATGCCTTCTGCGGCAAGCTGTCGGTCTGCAATAATCTCTATCAGTACGGCATACCGTTCACCAACACCACCTACCACACCTATCCCATCGACAGTGATCTGTTCACGCAGGACCTTGATCGGTTCGCGCGGGTGTGTCGGGTGGTGAAGGGACTCACCCACGTGCGTATCGGAGCCATTGGCACCCGCCCCGTGCCCTTCCAGACGGTCCGCTACAGCGAGAAGATCCTTCAGGCTGCCGGTATCACTGTGATCCCGGTGGACCTCTCGGTGATCATCTTCGGCGCCCAGGCGCTCTCCGACACCGATCCTGCTGTGAAGGCGAAGGTTGAGGAGATCCGAGCCTATGGCACTATCCCATCCTATATCCCCGATGCTGCGGTCGTGCGTCAGGCTAAATTATCGGTCACGCTGGATCGTTGGATGGATGAGAACGAATGCGACGCCAGCGCCATCCAGTGTTGGGACTCGATCCAGCGCAATTACGGCTGCGCCACCTGTCTCTCGATGAGCATGATGGGTGAGCGGTACATGCCCAGCGCCTGTGAGGTGGATGTGACCGGGGCGCTATCCATGTATGCGCTCCTGCTGGCCTCTGGTAATCCGCCGGCGTTGCAGGACTGGAACAACAACTACGGTACGGACCGCGATAAATGCATCAACACCCACTGCAGCAACTACCCCAAGAGCTTCATCGGCGGCGAGATCGAGATCTCGAACCTGGACATCCTGGGGGCCACCCTGGGCCCAGAGCGATGTTTTGGTGCGGTCAAGGGACAGGCGGTGGCGGGCCCAATGACTTTCTTCCGCGCCTCCACCGATGACACGCGCGGCGTGATGCGGGCGTACCTTGGGGAGGGGGAGATCACAGGGGAACCAGTGGAGATCGACGGGGGTGTTGCGGTGGTCAAGGTCCCTCGCCTGCAGGAGCTCCTTAACTACCTGTGCAAGCATGGCTTCGAGCACCATGTGGCCATGACGCGGGGGCTTGTGGGCGATGTCCTGAAGGAGGCACTGACCACCTACCTGGGATGGGAGGTGTACGATCACCGAGTTTAGGGCTTGATTGAAGCACGTGCGACGCAGAGGCGTCCGAGTCTACCTCGGGCGCCTCTGCGTTATGAGATCTATGTCATTAGGCTGGCTGCCACCACTTTCTGAATCGCGGCGGCATACTGGTCGATCAG
>CAYLRT010000039.1:0-23757 GCA_964385885.1 uncultured Anaerolineales bacterium
ATTAACCACCTGGATATTCCAAGCCGCGTCAACTTCGAGGAAGCTCTGCTTAACTACAGCGGCACAGTCGTCACGGCCGTCCACGATCGCACCTTCATCAAGCGATTCGCGACCCGCATTTGGGCAATCCATCGAGGCGAAGTGCTGTCATGTACTGACCTGACAGAGTACCATCGCATCCGTGAGGCGCGGTCGTCCTGATGGGACCACATATATCGTGTTGGAAGATATCGCATGTGAGCGCGGAGTCTTGGCGCCTGTAGAGGGAACCGATCGATGGTTCCCATGCGCCAAGACTCCCTGGGCAACTATCCGTTGGAAACGCTTGTGCCCCGACGTAGCCAACCTCACGTCTCAGCGGAACTGACTCTGATGAGGGAAACCCGCGGTCAGTGCATCTCCTGCCCACCCGTCACGTTGATCGCCTGGCCCGTCATGTAGCTCGACTGATCGGAGGCCAGGAAGACCACCACATTGGTCACAT
Source organism: uncultured Anaerolineales bacterium (assembly GCA_964385885.1). Classification (GTDB taxonomy): domain Bacteria; phylum Chloroflexota; class Anaerolineae; order B4-G1; family SLSP01; genus PWVB01. The sequence continues at coordinate 485 of CAYLRT010000039.1, forward strand.
CCTCGTAAGTACATCCGCGCTTCATAGGGACCTGATTGATATACCGCTGACGCACCTCTTCCTCCGTGATCCCCCACTTCTTGGCATATTGCTTGTAGAGGGAGTTGACCCATAGGGGCGAGTCGAGTAGATTGCCAGGGCAGATGGCGTTGGCCCGCACGTTGTACTCCGCCAGTTCCAGGGCGATGCTCTGGGTGAGACCAATGCCCCCGAACTTAGAAGCTGCGTAGGCCGAGTTCTTGTAGCTGCCTTTCTTGCCGGACTTGGAGTTGATCTGGATGATGACGCCACTGCGCTGGGCCTTCATAACCCGGGCCGCGTGCTTAGCCACCAGGAAGTAGCCATACAGGTTGACATCAATCACAAAGCGCCACTTGTCGGCGGGAAACTCGTCAATAGCCCCAGCGATCAGCACCCCTGCGTTGGAGACGCAGATATCCAACCGCCCGAACCTCTCGACAGTTGTATCAATCATCGCCGCGACCTCTTCCTCGTTTGTGACGTCACAGCGTACACCCAGGGCTCGGCGGTCCGTCTGGGCCTCGATGTCGGCCGCGACTTTCCGGGCGCCTTCCAGATTGATATCGCCAACCACGACGTGGGCACCCTCTTTGGCAAGCCTGTGACAGATGGCCTCACCAAGCCCCTGCGCACCGCCCGTCACAACGGCGATTCTATCCTCTAATGGTCTCCGCATGTTTAGCTCCTTTCCTCTTTGTCTGGGGTGCCCCAGCATGACTGTGGCACCCTGATTTACTTAGGTCATGCCACCATGTGGATGAGTCCACGCTTCCCATTGATAAGCCAATGCGGGTCCTCTGACGCCAATCGCTCGGCCTCGCCGGCTGACAGCCCCACGACAATCTCCCCCTTGAGCGTCCGCAACACGACATAGGGGCGAGGGAAGTAGCGAGTGACTGCACCGAGGTCGGTCGTGGGCGGCCAGTGACGATCATCCAACAAGCGTCGGTAGTTCACGTCGCCTTTCAGGATGATCAGATCAGCCTGCTCAAGTTGCCGATGGAGCTCCCGCGGCATGTCACGAAAGCCGAGACACCGCGTCCAGAAAGGGTGGGTAGTCAAAGTCAGTCTGCCAGACACCAGAGCCTCATTGAGCCGGTGGCCGAGTGAAGCCACGATAGCACTTTCCGCTCGCTGCAGCTCAGCAATCATGTAGCGAATGTCCTGCGGCATGGCGTCAGAGACAAAGAAGGGCTGGTTTTTCAAATGGAACGTAATCTGCCGAGCCCACCCGTGACGCAGAAAATGGTCGGCAAGGGCGAGATCATAGAGGCTGTCGGCGCCGACGTTATCGTTGATGAAGGCGATATGGCGCAACCCCTCATGCAGGGTCTCCATGACCTGAGCCGTATGGTCAATCAGGATATGGGGCTGCTCCAAGGTCACATCCGGCGTATGTCCCTCTCGGACAGTGAAGTTGCTGAGGTCCGCCCGATTACCCCACAGAGCTCCGTGAAGGAGAGCCATACCTCGTATCTCCGGATCGGTCTCTGCACCGAGTAACGCTAGCACCTGGCCGATCTGGGCGCGCGCTGAGGCTTCCTGCGCACGTTTCTGGGGCGCAAACGGGTCTCGACCGCGCCATGGCCCCGGCTGGAAGTAACGCACCGCCTCTAACAACCGACGATAGAAATAGGTCTCAGCGAAGTACCAGGGCAGTTCGAGCCAGGTGCGGTCCTGGTACTTCGCCCAATGGCTGTTCCAAAAAGCCGTGTCTCCGGTTGCCTCGCGCACCGGTTCCAGTTTCTTGAGGCCAGTGATCTCGGCTCTCAGAGCCTCAAGTCCCTCTACAATCTGCGGCGGATAAGGATGGTCTGCCAGCACGCGTGCGATGATCTGAGGTTTGCGCACCAGGATCGTCCGCTCGGCGAACGAGCCGCGCTCCGACGTCATCAACGGCGGCGGGAGGCTATCCAACTTCCGCACAGTCATAGACCCAGGCATAGACTCAAGGGCCCCCACAGTCCCCAGGCTCCTGTCCCTCCCATCATTTGAGCATCAGGCGCAATAGCTCTGCCTCCGCCTCGTTGGTCCATTCCTTCCCGTTTCGCAGCTTGGCGTAGACGCTTGGCAAGACCCCCTTCAGATCTGTGATCCCAGTCAGTGGGAGGGGCTTGATGTGTGGGTAGATAACAATCTTCCCCGGGAAAACTGCATCTGCCACAGCCTTCAATCCGTCCCAGGCCGCCTCGAGGGAGCCAATCGCTGCGACGGAACGATTGGGCGAAAGCTTCCCAGCTTCCGTCTGTTGCAGCATGAAGCGCATGTTCTCGATGGTAGAGGCTGAGTGGCCAATGATGCGTGTCTGACGCAGGTAAGCCGAACTCAAGTCGATTCGGGCGAATTTGCCCCGTGGCACGCCCGCGAAGATGTTCATGACACCTTCTGCTGCCAGGTAGGTCGCCGCATCGGAGATCACGGCCGGGATGGGGGCCAATACGACGATGTTGTCGAAGCCAAGTGTACGGAAGCGAGCCATACCGGCCTCGTAAGGCCCACGATCCATCGGGTTCAGGCAGAGGAACTCAATACCTTTCGCCTGGGCCTCCTCGGCGAAGGACTCCACGAGGGCCTCGAGGCGCTCCTCACTCACATCCGTGCACACGATCGTGGCGGGGCTTTCAGCCTTTTCGATAGCCCGTTGAACATGCATGCGACCCATCGGACCACCTGCGCCGACGAACCAGGTTCGCCCTCCAGGCTTGAGCGTTGAGCGCACGGGGACCTTGTGATAGGCCTCAGCAATGTCCGGGCCTTGCGCACCATAGTAGACCCACCTGTTGTAGTGAATGCGCCCCACGTCAAGCTGAACCGGACGCTCCATGGGCTGGTCGTCGATGATGGCCATGATGCCATAACTGGCGAGGTTGGGACTGGCCTGCTCAATGATATCGGCATCGGCCCCCAGGACGATGATGTCATCGATGCCTTTTCCGCTACTGCTGACGGTCTCAGCAGGCGAGACCGGTGAGTCATCGGTCTCCACGGTGGCTGGGTCAGGGAGCTGCGGCACATCGATCACCTCAACCCCGAGTTCTGCAGCCCGCTGGCGCACCCATGCCTCGAACGGCCCAGGCACGTTGGTGAGCATCACTACCGCAGGGTGGCTCCGTCCATCGAACCCCGCACTGATGGTATAGGTATCCTTTGCTCGGGGTGTCCCAATGATCCACATTTTGCCACCAGGGCGCAGTCCAGTACGATAGCGCAACTGATAAGCCGCGATGACGCACGCCCAGGGCTCGGTGAGAGCTGCCTCGGCATAACCCGTAGTGGGCTGGACGGGGATGAGGTAACATCCATGATCACCGTTCAAAACACGCTGATCCAGAACATTGTATTCTGAAAGCCCCCCTTGGATCTCGTAGCCGTAGGCGTAGCCCACACCATGGACGTAAATATCGGCCTGGACAATAAACCGATCACCAAGGTGATATTGACCACGCAGGTTCTCCCCCACCCCCACCACGGTCAAGCTCACCTCATGTCCCAAGACGACGGGGTCCTCCCGCATGTTGCGATAGATGCGTGGATGGTCCTGGCCCGCACGGATGACCTTGATATCAGAGAAACAATGTCCACAGGCATCGTGGCGGACCAACAACTCGTCAGGGCCATAGGTGGGCATGGGGACTTCGATGGGTTGATGATCCACGCCCAGATTCTCGAACCCGGCGCCATAGAGGGGCCAGATGCGGTTGGTCTTCGGCAGCGGCAAAGTTGCCTCCTTATAGGCCTTCAACTTATCTTCGGTTGTCATAATCGCTGGCTCCTTTCCTGCCATAGGCGATAGCCGCCTGGTAAATCAGGTAACACTTCAATCATAACGACAATCTTTCTGAACGCACCACATCATCCACCGCATACGTCCGAGGCCCGTACCCGCGGCCAGAGACCCGGCCGTCGTGACGTTGAGACCACCGGACTGCCCCGCTTTGTGAAAATCGTCCTGAATACGACGCCGAATCTCCCGGGGAGTCCCGTTCCGCAACAGCAACGGAGGCATCTGACCATGAATGTAGGCATCGGGCATCCTCTCGCGAATCAGGCCGGCATCGACCTCGGGCCCATAGTTGACCTCTCGGATGCCTATCTCGTACTGGATATCCAGGAGATGGCCCATAGCGCTATCGGAGTGTTGGTAGCGACGTGCTCCAGCAGGTGCCATAGCATCGAGGACACGCTCGAGCACCGGCACGCAGTACTCTCGATAGAGGGCCCGGTTGAACAAAGCACAATTGTCATCGGTGATCCACCAACCAGGTTCTGTGTGACCGCTGAACTCACGCAGAAAGCCATTGAGCTCCACCATCTTCTCCGCCAGGACGTCCCGGAAGCGATGCATCAGGGCAGGCCGGTCCATCATCCAATAAAACGCGGTCTCAGGCCGGAGCACAGAGGTGATGATGGTGGCCGGCCCCCGACTTCCGGTTCCCAAACTAGGGAGAGGTTTTCCAGCCGCTTTTCGCGCCTCCCACTCCTCAAGGAAGGGCTCTGGCAAAGCCCATGTGCTGATGTCGGTTTTCTCGGCAGCATCCAGGATTCGAGCGAACTCTTCGGGATCATCGGTGACAGGCGTCAGCCACGGCGTGCTTCCCTCGCGGTAAGTGAAGTAACAGCCAAAGAGGTTCTCAATGCGACGTGGTTGATGTTCCCAGGTATCCTCCTCGAAGAAGACACGCCCGACATACTTCTGCGTGATGGCATTGACCTGCCGGTGCAATGAGTCTCGGTAGGTCTTGTCCTGATAGTAACGCAGGGTCGAGGGGACCGCCATGAATTCGAAGATCCAGTGATCATCTGGTGAGAAGGACATAGGACAGCGGGGCTTCTCGGTCGTGAAGGCCTGGCACAGCGCGTTTTCCTGCCAGAACGCTGTCACATCTAACCCGTGCGTCAGATCCATGAACTCAGAATCCCAGATCACCATGATCAATCAGTCTCTCTCCACCATCGACCCTACTTGAACTCTTGCTCCGCATAACGAAGTAGGGCCTCAGGCGTCACCGGCGCCTTCAGTGCCTGCAGGCGCGCCATGCTTTCACTGCCCGGCGCCATACCTCTGCCAAACCGGGTATAGAAACGATTCCTCTCACGACGTGTGGGGAAATGCTGTTGCGCCCACAGGCTCTGATAGCCAAGGCCGAGAGTTCGAGCAAGCACCGTATGACCATAGATGAAATAGGCACCGTCAAGAAACGTCTCTCGTACCGGCGCCAGCTCAGGTGCTTCGAAGTTGTCAATGAGTGGCTTGCCGTAGGCGTTCATCTCGGTGCCCACGTTGATCGGCAGGTCAAGCTCGCGGGCCAGGTCCACAACGGCATAGAGATTCTGCAATTTGACCCTCTTCTCCTCAGGGTCTTTGATATTCCAGTTACGATCGGGAATGATGTTAAGGGCAACCGCGCCCTTCTCGATCATCAGCGCAAACAGCTCCTCCGCCGCCCGCTCCCCCTCTGAAGTGCCATCGAGCCAGGTGATGCATGGCAAGGCACCACATGCCAGGATCATTTCATTAACTTCCTCCACGGTGGGGAAGGTATCCGGACCGGGCTGCACGTACCCCACTCCCCCACGTTTCATCAGCCGGGAGCGGACAAGGTTTTGGATTTTCGGCCCATCATCAATGATCATGGCAATCGTCTCGACAGGGGTGTTCAGCTTCTGGGCCCAGAAGGCCACGGGATCGGCAACAGTCGTCGCGGCCTTGTGCACATAAGCCAGGCAGATATGGCGCTCGGTGGGATTGCCTGCTGGCGTCAGGGGCAGCACATCCCGGTCGTAGTCAATGGTCACAGGAGCCAGGTATGCATTGACTCGCGAGACGACATCACGGTTGCGCCGCTCCGCACGCGACCGCATCTCATCCAGGATACGCCGAGCCTCCGGGTTGCCCTCGGGGACCTGGCTCGACACGAAGCCAATCCCCATGTGATAGGTGATGCCGGGCTCGCCCGGTGAGTTGATCTCTCGATCAGCAAACTCTGGCACGTAGGCTCGTGTCTCGATACCAGCGCTGCCGCGCAGTGCCAGCCGCTCACAAGCACAGAGGAACTCATCCACGCCATCCAGGACATCGAAATCGACGATCCCCATGAGCTTGTACCCCTTGCGTTTGGCCAGCCACGCCAACCCCGTGGGGGAATACCCGTAGCCATTGTAGGAAAAGAAGGTATGACAGTGCATGTTGGCCACTTCCTTCTCTTCCTCGAACGCCACCAACCCCCGTCGCGCCATGTCGATCAAAGCATCCAATGCCGATGACCGCACCTGAGGATCGAAGTCGTTCAGTTGATTCTCCAGTGCCTGTAGCTCGTCCATAAACACCTTTCTCGTGCAGGTAGAAAGCCTTCCCAAGCCATCTCCATCACATCCCAAGGCCCTAGGTGTGCGTTAGCCGTAGATCTGGTGCATTCTGTCACAGTAGTACTGGACGTTCTCCCACTTGCTATCCGGAGCCAGCCGATGATCAGGGCACGGAATGTAGCCGCCCAGGTCAACCAGAGGGCGCAGGCGCTCGATCTCTGCATCGACAGCCTTGTAGTCGCGGGTGAACACGACTTTGTTCATCCCGCCGACCCCCCTCAGCTTGCGGCCGTAGCGCTCACGCCATGGGCCGATGCTGGATCCCCAGGTGCCCACCTCGATGGGGAACATCGTGTTGACCCCGTTTTCCAACCATATGGGGATCAGCTTGTCGATCTTGCCATCGCTGTCAAGGGACACAATGTCAATGCCATAGCTGTTGAACAACTCAGTGATCCTACGATAGTGCGGCCCGACCTTCTCGCGGAAGAACCGCGGATTGACCAGGGGGCCGCTCTTGAACGAAATGTCCTCCCAGAAGTGACCAAAGTCAAAGGGAGCTGGTCCCCCGTTTGGACACACCAGCTCAAGAGTGGTCTTGGTGGTCTCGTAACACAGGTCGGCCACCGTGTCGATGATCTCCTCCAGCAGGACGGGATCATCCACCATCAGATAGGACAAGCCCACGATGCCCAGCCAGTTGCGGATCACGCCGAACAGGCTACCTGCGTGCAGACCATAAGGGTTCTGCCACTGATTCGCCTGCAGATAGGTCAGCCCACCCTGATCGAAACGGACCATCCTCCCGTCTGCGTTTACGTAGGCCTGCGTGATACGCTCCATCTCGAATTGAAGCTTCGGCAGGTACAGGGTTTCCCAGGATTGGCGATCCTTCAGCAGATGCTCAATCTCCTTGGGGATCGATGTTGCGTCGTCTTTCTCAAGGATTACTACGCCCTCCTCATTCAGGACATGGCGCGACCCGTCAGGAAACCGCTTCATCACCTTACGAGCAAACGGGGGGCGGAGCTGCGTGTTGGGGATGAAACAGCTATACCAGTTGAAGTCAAATCCCAACTTCCTACCGATCTCAGCGTCGATGGGGTTTCCATCCGCCCACATACGTGCCTGCTCCCACGTAATATGCCCCTCCCTCGCCCACTTCTCCAGTGTCTCGTTCCAAAAGCCAAAATGCACCAGTGGCAGTCGATCATATTCCTGATAGTGCAGAATTGCATAAACTCGCTCACGATTGTTCATGGATCTTTCCCTTCTTTCTCTTCAGTGATTGCCCGACGCATGAAGCCTCACACCGCATCGCAGCGCACGTTGAGGCCAGAGTCGCCAAACGACGTTGATAACCGGCATCTATGCATCTTCGGGCGCCTCTGTGCCGATCTCAATCATGGCACGCAGGACGCCATCCTCGTAAGCTGCCACGAGCTCGAATGCCTCCTTGATGTGCTCTAGAGGAAAGTGATGAGTCGCCAGAGCTGCCACATTGAGCATGCCCGAATGGACCATATGGATCGCCCGCGGATAGGTGTGTTTCATACGCCGCACGAGCTTGATGGTCAATCCCTTGCGGCGCACCACCGATGCAGTCATGATCATGGTGTCGTCCGAGGGAATGCCTACGACCACGACCTTCCCACCCGGACGAGTCACGCGTGCGGCCTGATCCGGCGTCTCGTGTGCGCCCGCTGCCTCAAACGCCACATCCACACCACGGCCGTGGGTCGCCGCCATGATCTCCTCTACCACGTCCTGGCCCTGAGGGTCATAGACGGCGTCAGCGCAGAACTCCAGCGCGAACTCCCGACGATGCACCAATGGCTCCGTCATGTACACTTCACCGGCGCCTGCCAGACGAGCGACAGCAGCGGTCAGAAGCCCAATGGGGCCCGCCCCCAACACGGCGACCGTCTGCCCAACTTTCAGGTGGGCCAGATCCACAGTATGAATGGCGATCCCTAACGGCTCCAGTAGCGCGCCCTCGTTGGGGGAAAAGCCTTCTGGCAATGGGAAGCAGTTCTCGGCAGGCATCACGGCATAGTCGGCGAAGACGCCATCAATGGGTGGCGTGCCACAGAACCGCACATCAGGGCACAGGTTGGGGTGGCCTGTGAGGCAATACTCGCACTTCCCGCAGGGAATGGCCGGCTCGACAGCCACGAGCTGCCCGATCTCCAGTCCCTCGACCCCAGGGCCCAGGGCAGCAACCCAGGCGGAAAACTCATGCCCCATCGTGATCGGCTTCGTCACAACAGCATCCCCAATACCTCCCTCTAGGTAATAGTGGACATCGGAGCCGCACGTACCCACTGAAGCGATCCGTAAGAGGACTTCACCAGGGCCAGGGGCTGGCACGGGGCCAGTCTCGATGCGTATATCGCGGATGCCATAAAGCTTGGAAACACGCATGGTCTGTGGAATCTTCATCATCTCTCCTCATCTCTCCTCAAATATCCTACGGGATCTATGACCGTCCATTGAGACATCACTCGCCCAGCAGCTTACGGCGATAGGCCTCGTCTGGCCGCGTGTGGATGCGGTCGACCTGTTGGGTGCTCAGAAAATGAGGACCTCCGACGGCGTAGGTACCCAAGAGGACCCGAGCCGTCTTCACCATCATGGCCGTGATATTCTCAACCTGCTCGGCAGTCCTACCAAGGGCGACCAGACCGTGGTTCTGCAGAAGAATGACACGGGGGCGCTCCCCATAGGTATCGATATAGGCATTGATGCGCCGCCAAATCTCACGGGCAAGGGGAAGACCGGGATCCGTATAGGGGATGAGCACTGGAGCAGGTCCGCACATCACGATCTCATCCGGGAACAATCTACCGGAGAAGGCTTCCTCGAAGCCTCGAGAACAGGTAAGGGCGTTGATAGCGATTGGGTGCGTATGACCTACAAAGGCCACATCGTCAAGGCTCAGGCACAGGGCATGGAAGACCGTCTCAGTTGAAGGACGAATTGACGTGTTGGGTGCCGGCCAGCGACCCGTCTCAGGGTCCACACGCGCGTCCAGAAGACGCGCCTTGATCTCCTCATCGGTCAGCGCATCCTCGCGCAGGATCGCGAGGGCCCGTTCCAGCGAGACACGCACAAATCCATCGGCCGTGATGGTAGGAAGCTGGTAGCCACTAGCCTTAACCCAAAACGTACCGTCGGGATTGAGCGCAGAGGTGTTACCCTCACCCAGGATAACCAATTCCCTCTCTGGTCTTCCCAGGTTACGCGACATAGTCACAAGCTGCTGTAGGATTTCGTTCATGGTCTGCTCCGTTCGGCGTATCAAGATGAACCTCAATCAACGATTCTACTCACACGAGGGTCGAAGTCAAAGCCCAGGGGCGTCTCGTCTGACTTGAGGATGCGCGGGTAGCTCCTATACTTGGGGTGGCTGTACTGTGTCTACTGGGCAAAGGAGATGAGCGGTGACATCGCTATCCCCTGACGAACGCGCAAAGATCCGGCATGCCTATTTCGAAATGCTGGCTGAAATGGGCGTCACCAAGCACCTGGGGGCCCTGCACGCCACTAAGGCATTGGTGGAGATGTGTCGCATCGGCAGCAGGAGTCTGGTCCTCGATGTGGGCTGTGGCACCGGCATGACGGCCTGCTATCTGGCGCGTGTCTACGGCTGTAAGGTCATTGGGGTGGACATCGTTCCACGGATGGCACAGCGCGCCAATGCAGAAGCCCGGCGCCGTGGGGTGGCAGATAGAGTGCATTTCGTCACTGGTGATGCTCAGGCCCTGCCCTTCGCCTCCAATCAGTTCGATGCTGTCATCACTGAGTCGGTCAACGTGTTCCTGGATCATCCGCTGCTCGCACTCCAGGAATATGCACAGGTGGTCGCCCCCGGTGGCTACGTGGGTATCACTGAGTCGCTGTGGGACTCTGGTTCCGAGGATGAAGTCAACACACTCCTGAGTAGTCTTGGTGCGGTGCCTTACCGCCTTGATGACTGGAGAGCATTGATGGCGAAGGCGGGCCTGACAGAGATCGTCGGTGAGGAGTATCAGGTGGAGATGTCTCGAGAAGCTCGAGGGCGGATAAGACGCTACGGGTGCCTGGGATTGCTGCGCACGACGGCCGGAGCCGCATGGGCCTTGATCAGTAACCGCAAAGTGCGAAGTGTCCTGCAGCGGACCATGAAAGGAGGCTCCCCAGTCCAGGTAATCAAAGCCGCGCGCTACGGGATGCTCGCTGGGCGCAAGGAAGAGTCTTGAGAAGGGAAAAGCTGTTGACCTCACAGGATGCGATTCCTCCTGTTTCTCATTGACAATGCTTTGCTTTCATTATATAATGAAAACGATCGAAAACAAACGGAGTTGTCTGTGTATCTCGAAGAGCGCCGTCAGGCTATCCTCCAGCTTCTCCAACGCCAAGGACGGGTATCCGTCAACGAACTGAGTGCCACGTTTGGTGTCTCAGAGGTAACGATCCGAGCCGACCTTCAGGCGCTGGCGGATCGTGGTCTCTTGGTGCGCACACACGGCGGCGCCATTCCCATTGGCTACGGCCTCAAGGAACTCTCTCTCCTCCGACGCCGTCAACAGAACGTGGAGCAGAAGCGCCGCATTGCGGCTTATGTAGCGGACTTGGTGAAGGATGGTGAGGCCATATTCATCGACAGCAGTAGTACGGCACTGGCCATCGTAGAGTGCATCAAGCAGCGACGTGACCTCACGGTTATCACCAACAGCCTCGTCGTGGCCCAGGAACTGCTGGCTGTGCCCAGCGTGACCGTGGTGATGCCCGGCGGAACCCTGCACCATGACACGGTGTCCTTGATCGACTCGAGCGGGCTGTCACTGCTGGAACGCTACAACATCAGTCGGGGATTTTTCGGAGCACATGGCCTGACCCTCGAGGATGGCTTCACCGATGTCAGTGAGCCAGAGGCCGCACTCAAGCGCCCATTGGTCTTGATGTGCCGAGAGGCGATCGCCGTCCTGGACTCAAGCAAATGGGGACGCGCGGGTGTTGCCTCTTTCGGGGACATTCGGGACTTTGCCCTGATCGTCACAGATGCTCAGGCCCCGCGTGACATGGTAGAGGAAATCCGCGCCCTGGGCGTCGAGGTTGTGCTGGTGTAGCAACAGGGACAGCAAACTACACGCTGGGACAGTGATTAAGGAGGAGACCATGAAGCGCTCTGAGATCAATGCTCTGATGCGAGAGGCTGTAGTATTCCTGCGGCACCGACAGTTCTTCCTCCCCCCCTTCGCATACTGGACCCCCGAACAGTGGCAGACAAAAGGGCCTGAGGTCTCTGAGATCGTGCGGAACGGACTGGGTTGGGATATCACCGATTTCGGTCGCGGCGATTATCGTTCGTTTGGACTGCTGCTGTTCACACTGCGTAATGGCCATCCCGACAACTGGCGCACGCTGAGCGGCAAGCTCTATGCTGAGAAGATCATGGTTGTGGGAGTTGATCAGGTCACGCCCATGCACTTCCACTGGAAGAAGATGGAGGACATCATCAATCGCGGTGGGGGCAACCTGATGATCCAGCTTTTCAACGCCAGTGAGGACGAGAAGCTGGCTGACACCCCTGTGACCGTGAGCGTGGATGGGGTGTGTCGCACGCTGCCCCCAGGCACGACACTCACATTGTCCCCAGGGGAAAGCATCACGCTACCGACGCGTCTCTATCATAAGTTCTGGGGAGAAGGATCAACCGTCATGGTGGGGGAAGTATCAACGGTCAATGACGATACCCAGGATAACCGCTTTTACGAACAGGCAGGCCGGTTCCCATCCATCGAGGAGGATGAACCTCCCCTTTACCTGCTGGTGACAGATTACGCAACCTACTGGCGGCCGTGACAGGGGAGGGAGACAGCAAGCTATGACACTGCGCTGGGACGCTGTAGTGGCTGGGCACATCTGCCTCGATATCATCCCCAGCTTCATGCACCACGAGAACGTACCGCTGGGCGAGTTGCTGCGTCCCGGGCATCTGGTAGAGGTGGGACCAGTGATGCTCTCCACCGGGGGGGCAGTCTCGAACACAGGGCTGGCCCTACACAAATTGGGCATCCAGACCCGATTGATGGGGAAGATCGGGGATGATCTTCTAGGCAGGGTGGTCGCAGAGATCATCGAGAGGCACGGCACAGGGCTAAGCCAGGGCATGGTGATCGATCCGGATACCAGCACCTCTTATACCATCATTCTGAACCCTCCAGGGATCGATCGCACCTTTCTTCATTCACCTGCCGCGAATCATGCATTTGGTGCGAGTACCGTGGACTACGAAGCCGTCAATGATGCCAGGCTGTTCCATTTCGGATACCCACCGCTCATGCGCCGCATGTATGCCGACGGCGGTGCTGAACTGATAACGATGTTCCGCGAAGTCAAGGCGCTCGGAGTCACGACTTCCCTGGACATGGCGCTTCCCGATCCGGCCGCCCCATCTGGCCAGGTCGATTGGCGCAGTATCCTGGCTCAACTGTTGCCATACGTCGACGTCTTCCTCCCCAGCCTTACGGAGATTCTCTTCATGCTGCGCCCCCAGGCATATCAGGACCTGATAGCTCGAGGTGGAGAAAATGCCATCTGGGACGCCAACGCCCACAGCCTGGTCTCCAGCGTTGGCCATGAGCTATCGGAGATGGGAGCTCGTGTCGTGGGGTTGAAACTCGGCGATCACGGGCTATACGTGCGCACGGCCGACCGAGATGCGCTGACTACGATGGGGCGAGCGACACCCTCGGGCCTCGACAAATGGGCTGAGGCCGAGATATGGATCCCCTGTTTCCAGGTGAATGTGGCGGGCACAACCGGCGCCGGAGATGCTACAGTGGCAGGCTTTCTAGCAGCGTTACTGAGAGGTCTCTCTCTGGACACATGCGCGACCATGGCAGTGGCTGTAGGAGCATGCAACGTTGAAGCACCCGACGCCCTGGGCGGACTGCGCTCTTGGGACGAGACCTCGGCCCGGGTAGAGAGAGGCTGGGCACAACGCCTGTTCGTGCAACCTGACCCGTCATGGCAATGGGATGCAGATCACCACCTGTGGCGGCGTGAGCCACGGCATAGGGTATACTGATGCAGAAGCAAGCGTTGGCAGTGATTTTTGGGGCCGGAAGTGTTGGCAGGGGGTTCCTTGGCCAGCTCTTCACCGAATCGGGTCTCGAAGTCCTCTTTGTCGATGTGGATGACATCCTGGTGGAGGCCTTGGCCAAACGCGGCTCCTATCTCTTGCGCCTGGCAGGCGTCGTGAAGACTCAGGAACTGGTGATCAAGCCGGTGAGGGCCTTACACGGAACCCAGGAGGAATCCGTCGCCCAAGCTGTAGCGGAGGCTGGCCTCCTGGCCACCGCCGTTGGGGTGCGGGCCCTGCCAGCGATTGCGCGTTCCATCGCCCGTGGTCTCCAGTTGCGATGGGAAGGAACGCGAGCTCTGCAGCCGCTGAACGTGATCGTATGTGAGAATGCCCACGATGCCCCGCAGCGCCTGCGTGATGCCGTCACAGAGCTATTGCCGGAAGCCCTTAGAGCCATGGTCCCCGAGCGAGTGGGCTTCGTGCCGGCTGTGATCGCACGGATGTCGCCGGTACCGACGCCAGAGGATCGGGCACGCGACCCCACCCTCATCGTGGCCGAGCCATACAAAGTGCTGCCCGTGGACCGTGAGGCGTTTGTCGGTCCGCCCCCCCAGATCGTCGGCGTGAAACCAGTTGCTCCGTTTGCGCCATATCGAGCGCGGAAGCTCTTCATCCACAACGCAGCCCATGCAATCCTGGGATACCTGGGCTACCGACGGGGATACACGTATGGCTATGAGGCATTGGAGGACCCATGGGTGATGGAGCGGCTGTACGAGGCCCTGGATGAATCAGCCACAGCCTTGACCGCCGAGTTCCATTTTGAGCCCGTGGCCTTGCAGGAACATATTGACTACCTGCTGGTCCGCTTTAGCAATCGGGCGTTGCGGGATCCCGTATCCCGTCTGGCGCGGGACCCGGTGCGCAAGCTTGCGCCGGAGGATCGGCTCGTGGGAGCCGCTCGATTGGCAGAGCGCCATGGGATTGAGCCCGCCGGACTCGCATGGGGGATCGCCGGGGCTCTGGCCTATGATGCCCCACACGATCGGCATGCAGCAACACTACAGCAGCGGATTCGGGCCGAGGGGATCCGCCATGTCATGCTGGAGGTCAGTGGCATCAGCGCTGATGAGCCACTGGGACAGCTTGTTTTGACCCGTTACGCAGCACTGCGTAACGCTACCACGCGGTAGTTGGTTAAATCGACTATCATCGAAGAGGAGTCGCTATGGACAAAGAGAAGATGGTACAGGAATTGGGCAAGGAGCGGGCCCTGGAGCTCCTGAAGGAAATGTGGGTTATCCGCATGTTCGAAAACCAGGTTTTCGACCTCCTGGGACGCAACCTGATCAAGGGCGCATCTCACCTGTATGCGGGCGAGGAAGCGATTGCCGTCGGCGCCATATCAATGCTCGAAGAGGCCGACCTCATCACCAGCACCCACCGTGGGCATGGGCATTGCTATGCCCGTGGGGCAGTCTTGGCGAAGACCGAAGAGGAACACCAGGAACACGTCAACAAGATGCTGGCCGAGCTCTGCGGACGGTCCACAGGATACTCCCAGGGGCGCGGTGGCTCGATGCACATTGCGGACGTGGAACATGGAAACCTGGGAGCGACGGGCATTGTAGGAGGCAACATCCCCGTGGCGACGGGGGCAGCGCTGGCCCAGAAGATGAAGAACACGGGCAACGTGGTGCTCTGTTTCTTTGGGGACGGGGCGACAAATACAGGCAACTTCCATGAGTCCCTCAACCTGGCCGCGCTTTGGAAGCTGCCCGTGGTCTACATCGTGGAGAACAACCTCTACGCCATGTCAGTCCCCCTGGAAAAGGCCGTGGCAAAGCTGAACATCGCCGATCGGGCGTGCGCTTACGGAATCCCCGGTGAGGTCGTGGATGGCATGGATGTGCTGGCGGTACGGGACGCCGTAGGGCGGGCCGTAGACCACGCACGCAGTGGGGAAGGTCCAGTGCTGCTGGAGTGCCAGGCATATCGCTGGTACGGACACTCCCGTTCCGATCCGCGCAAGTATCGCACCCGGGAGGAAGAGGCCAAGTGGAAAGCTCGCGACCCCATCCCCAATTTCGCGGCGTTGTTGGTGAAGAGCGGGCTGGCCACCGAGGCTGAGATCGACGAGATCGAGGCACAGGTCGAAGAGATAATCGAAAAGGCCACAGAATTTGCCCTGGGCTCCCCGATGCCGCCGGCCGAGGAGTTGGAGAAGTTCGTCTACGCACCGTTCAAGTGGACGCAGACGGATATCGAGAAGGAAAAGGCGTTGCGCGAGCGTGTGCGCAAGGGCGGACCCGGCACGCGGATCATCGAGTATCGTCAGGCCATTCAGGAGGCCCTGCGCGAGGAAATGCACCGTGACGAGAACGTCTTCCTGATGGGCGAGGATATCGGCCTGTACGGCGGGGCTTACGGGGCCACCCGTGGGCTCTTTGAGGAATTCGGACCCGAGCGCGTGCGGGACACCCCAATTTCCGAAGCTACCATTGCCGGCTCCGGCGTGGGCGCTGCCATGGCGGGGATGAGGCCAGTCATCGAGATCATGTACGTTGACTTCACCCCCCTGGCGATGGACCAGCTTGCCAATCAGGGGGCCAAGAACCGCTACATGTTCGGTGGCAAGACTACTGTTCCCCTGGTGGTCAGGACAGAGGGTGGTGCTGGACGCAGCATCGCAGCCCACCACTCCCAGTCCCTGGAGGCCCTGTGGACTCACTTCCCGGGGATCTACGTTGTGATGCCCAGCACGCCCTATGACGCCAAAGGGTTGCTCAAGGCAGCTATCCGCGACGATAACCCGGTCATGTTCATCGAGCACAAGATGATCTACGGCCTTAAAGGGCCGGTGCCTGAGGACGAAGACTACATCATCCCCTTCGGTGTGGCCGACGTCAAACGCGAGGGCACAGACGTCACAGTGATCACCTACTCGCGCATGGTACATCGGGCCCTCGAGGCAGCGGAGAAGCTGGCAGAGGAAGGCGTGAGCGTCGAGGTCATCGACCTGCGCACCCTGAAGCCGCTGGATATGGAGACTATCGCTGAGTCTGTCCGCAAGACTGGGCGGGTTGTAGGCGTGACCGAGGCCTATCCCACGAACTCGTTCATCGCCGAGATTGCCGCTCGGATTCAGGAGGAGCTGTTCGACTGGCTGGATGCACCGGTCGTGCGCGTCTCGGCCTACGATGTGCCAGTTCCTATGGCCGAGACCCTGGAAGATGCGGACATCCCCAACGTCGACCGCATCATCAAGGCCATCCGCAGTGTGCTTTAGCAGGAGGCAGCCACATGGCCTATGAGGTAATCCTACCCAAACTTGGACAGACTGTCGAGGAAGGTCGCATCGTTGAATGGTTGAAGAAGGAAGGCGACCGGGTTCAGCAAGGCGATGTGCTGTTCACAGTCGAAACCGACAAAGCAGTGTTGGATGTGGAGGCAACGCGGCGCGGCTACCTGCGTAAGATCCTGGTGCCTGCCGGTGAGACCCGTCCGGTGCTAACGGTCGTGGCCTTGATGACCCGCACACCGGATGAGCCTTTGGAAGAGGACACTGCGCCTTCAGCGACCTCTGAAGCAACGGCTGAAACAGCCAAGGCCCCAGAGCGCGTCGAGCCCGCTGAAGCGCCGGCACCCCCCACGGAGTCCCCAGCTCCAGGTGCCGCCCGGGAGCGAATCTTCGCATCTCCACGTGCGCGCAAACTAGCGCGTGAGCACGGGATTGCGTTGGAGGAGATCACAGGCACAGGCCCTAATGGGCGCATTGTCGAGCGCGATGTCCAGGCTTACCTGGATTCCATGCCCAAGGTGACGCCAGTGGCTCGCCAATTGGCAGAACACTTGGGTGTGGACCTGCGTCAGGTCACAGGCACGGGACCTCAGGGACGGATCACCAAGGCGGACGTCGAGGCTGCAGCGGCCGAAGTTGCAGCCACGGAGGCAGGAGCCGCTCCGGAGGTCCAGGAGCCACAGCCTCGTAGAGCGCCAGAGCCGAGCGCCGCACCTGAGGCAGAAGCTGTACCGCTCTCCGGGCTGCGAGCCATCATCGCTGAGCGGATGCGAGAGAGCCACCTGACCACGGCCCACTTCACGCTGACGATGGAGGTCGACGCGACGGCCCTCGTTGAGCTGCGGGAACGCCTCAAGCAGCGGCTTGCTGACATCCTGGGTTTCAACTTGAGCTACAACGATTTGATGATCAAACTGGTGGCCCAGGCACTACGTGCATTCCCCTATATGAATGTACGGCAGTCCGGTGATGCCATTCAGGAAATGAAGGGAATTCACATTGGCCTCGCCGTGGACACGGAGCGGGGACTGCTCGTGCCCCATGTCTTCGACGCTGACAAAAAGGGGCTGGTGGAGATCGCGCGCGATGTGCGGGCCATGGTGGAACGGGCCCGCAAGGGCAAATCACTGCCGGATGAGCTGACATTGGGCACATTCACCATCACGAACCTCGGGATGTATGAGGTCGACGCCTTCTCCCCCATCATCAACTATCCTGAGACAGCAATCCTGGGAGTCGGACGCATCAAACCGGTGCCAGCAGTCGTGGACGGCGAAGTGGTAGTGCGGCAGAGGATGTGGCTGAGTCTGACGGTGGACCACCGCGTGGTCGACGGTGCACCGGCCGCACGGTTCCTGCAACACGTGAAGGAGCTGATCGAGGACCCCTTATTGCTGCTGGCCTGATCACCGTCGATGGGCTTACGTCAAACAAGGCCGAGGCAGAGGACTCAATCTGCCTCGGCCTTTGGATACGAGATCCTGTCGCAGGCCACTTCCTGAAGAAGGTTCGTCCCTCAGCGGCGCAGCCGACCGTGGCAGTACTTGAACTTTTTTCCGCTGCCACACGGACAAGGGTCATTGCGCCCCGCTTTGGCAAACGCCTCCTCCAGAGCCTTGTCTTCCTCTCTGATCCGCTGCATGACGTTGGCGGGGGCGCGATGATGACGCAGTTCCTCCACCATCATCTTCATAGGCCGATCGATGTGGTGGAAGAAGGCTTTGTAGCCCTCACAGAGATAGTTCAGAAACGGACCATCGGGCGTTGGCAGGATGCGGTTTTTGGGACAGCCACCGTTGCAGATGAAGCGGACATCACACGCCAGGCACTGCTTGGGCAACGTCTCGAGCTTGTTGCGCCCAAACTGCCGTTGTTGAGGCGATGCGACGAGATCCATCAACGGGGTCTCCATAAGGTTGCCCAGCAGATAACGGGGCTCGACGTAGTGGTCACAGGCGTAGACGTCACCGTTGTGTTCCATGGCAAGTCCCAGGCCGCAGGTGGGCTCAAAGACGCATAGTCCAGGACGTTGACCCATCCAGGCCGCGAGGGCGACATCAAAAATCTGCACGAATACGCGGCCAACGTCATGGCGCACCCATTCATCGAACACGCCAATGAGGAAGTCACCGTACTGCCTCCCGGTCACCGAGTGTTCTGTGACTGTGAGCCCCTCTTGATGGCCCGTCTCGTTGTCCCTCCGGACGATGGGGATGAACTGGATGAACGTCGCTTTCACCTCATCGCGAAAGAAACGATAGACCTCCAGCGGGTGTCCGGCATTTGCAGCATGGACTGTGCACAGGATGTTGTACTCCACCGCATGGGCCTGGAGGATTCGCAATCCCCGCATGACGCGCTCCCAGGTGGGCTTTTCTGCTTTGTCTACCCGGTAAGCATCGTGTAGGGCCTGAGGGCCATCGAGACTGAGGCCGATGAGGAAATTATGGTCATGGAAGAACTGCGCCCAATCGTCATCAACCAAAGTCCCATTGGTCTGCAGCGTGTTGATGATGCGCATACCGGGCCGCCGGTATTTCTCCTGGAACTCAAGAGCGCGTTCGAAGAACTCAATTCCCATCAGGAGTGGCTCTCCCCCCTGCCAACCGAACGTAACCTCTGGGACCTGCTGGGCCTCGATGTACTGTCGGGTGAAGCTCTCCAACACCTCATCGGACATCCAGAAGTTGCTACCGGGGTACATCTTGGCCTTGGGAAGATAGTAACAATACTTACAGGCCAGGTTGCAGATGGGCCCCCGGGGCTTGGTCATGACATGGAAGGCCCGGGGCACGATAGCCTTTTTCCCCTCATTCATAGCAGTCTCTCCTTCGACCGAACCACTGAAGCCGGAGGCCAGGGAGCGCCCACGCAATTGGGCTACAGTCCCCAAAAGAGGACCAGGCCCAGGAGCAAGGCAAGGAAGCAAACAATGGTCAAACGCCAACCGATGTGGAAGAAATCCTCGAACTCATAGTTGGCCGGGGTGATCATCAAGATGTTCACCGGATGAGCGAGAGGCGTGAAAAAGGAAGCCGAGCAACCCGTCGCAGTAGCGACGGCAACAGCCTGAGGGCTGGTGTGAAGCTGGATAGCCGCGCTGATCATGATGGGCGCGGTGACCAAGGCCGCCACCTGCCCCCCCATAACCTGAGTCAATACGGATGTGAGTACATACCCTCCTGCCGCCAAGCCTAGCGGCCCCAAAGATGCCGTGAACGTGACCACAACGTCACCGATCGCCTTCGCAAGCCCCGTTTCCACCATGGATAAGCTCACTGCGTACATGCCCGCGATCAGGAAAATGGCCTGCCAGTTGACAGCTCGATAGGCCTCCTCTGTGCTCAATATACCTGTGATCAGCAACACCAACGCACCCGCCAGCATGGCGAAGTGCACCGGCACACCCAGGATCGAGGCGATAATCCCTACCCCCATCACAGCCAGGGTCACCAGGGCCGGGATCCGCTGCACCGGGCGATCACTGGTGTCTGGCTCCAACACGATGAAGTCAGGGGTCTTGCGCAACGCGTCAAGTGCCTCCATCGGTCCGATGAGCAGCAGCGCGTCTCCCATCCTCAGTTTGAGTTCGCCGACGTCGGTCCGGTAGTTGCGGGCATCCCGCGCCAGTGCCACCACGGTGAACCCATACCGGGCGCGAAATGCCAGATCCCGCAGTGTCTTACCCAACACCTGTGAGTGAGGCGCCACCAGCACCTCGATCAATGAGATACCGTGGGCGCTCAACTGATCTCGGGTGCTCTCCCGGCTGATCTCCGCCCCCATCTCTGTCAGTTTGCGCACCCGCTCCTCCCGGCCCACGACGAGCAGGGTGTCCCCCGACAGGATGACCTGCTGGGGACCAGGGGCGATGACGGATTGGTGGTCATGCCAGAGGCCTATCACGGTGACCCCCAACATCTCTCCAATGCGGCTCTCCTCCAGGGTCCTACCTGAAAGCGCGGAGCCTGACGCCACCTTGACCTCCCACAGCCGCTCATCCAGTCTATAGTAGACCTCCAGATCCCGCGTGGTGTACCGGGTCATGGTTAACTCGGAAGGCGGCTGCCGATCAGGTAGAAGCCGCGGTCCAAGCAACCCAAAGAACGCAAGCCCCCCGATGAGGATCAAGCCGCCAGTGGGTAGGAAGTCGAAGATGCGCAGCATCTGCTGCGGGGGCGTGGCCCTGGTCAACAGGTTGCTGGTGATGATATTGGCAGTGGCAAAGTAGGTGGCACTCCCACCCAGGAGGCTCCCATAAGCGACAGGGATCAACAGTTTGCTGGGCTTGATCCCTGTGCGCCGACTCGTCTCGATCGCACTGGGGAGCATCAAAGCACCCGCTGCCAAGTTATTCATGAACAACGACAGTGCCGCTGTGGCGCCAGCATAAAGCACAATCAAGCGCCGCTCCGAGGTGCCGCCCAAGTCGATGATTCGGCGCGCGAGCCAGCGAGTGACCCCTGATTTCTGGAGAGCATGAGTGATCATGAAAAGGCTGATCAGGGTCCACACCGCTGGCTCGCTCAATCCCGATAGCGCCTGGCTAGCCGCTGCAGGGGTATGGGACGCTCCAAGCAGGCCCATGCCCAGTAGCTGCCCGAAGCCCAGGATTGTAGCCATCAATAGGGCAGCCACGTCCACGGACAATCGATCCCGGACAACGAAGACCAGGGGGATCGCCACGGTGAGGATGAGGAAGATCTGCTCAAACGTCACAAAATCCCTCCGATGCCTTTTTCGTCGCAGAGCAACAGCCGGTCACCTGTTCGCCGGGATCGGTCCAGAGGCCCTGGCATCGCACGATGCAGGTGTGGTGAGTCCCCCCCACGACCCGTTCTCAAACCGAGGTGTCTACCAGGTCTGCGCCCACTCACACGGGATTATAGCATGGGCGGCTCGCCCTGCCAGAGCTCAAGTCCACATAACGGTTCGCGCTATCTAGGAAAGCTATCAGAAGCCGCGACACCGCCCGATTGTGCATCGCGTTCAGCAGGCCAGTTCCACAGCCTCGGCCGCTCCCTCCACGCCTTTCCTGAGACCGCACCGAACACGCCGCGTTGACTGGCGATTGGAAAGCGTTTCCCTGCTAGCTTTTCATCTCCTCGGGGGTGATTTGTCGCTGTCCGCTGCGACGGGTTAGTGCCGGTTCGATAGTCGGGCGTACCTCGCCTGCCTCTTGCATGCGCTGAAGCAGACGCTCGCGCAGCATGGCCTTGAGCTCATCATAGGCGTCGTAATGAATCAGGTTGTGTAGCTCATAGGGGTCAGTCTGGAGATCATACAGAAACTCCTCGACGTAGTGATCGCTGTCAGGATCACGACCTCCATCCTTATCGGGTGCGCTCACGCTGTACTTCCAGCGATGGGTACGAATAGCCCGGCCCACCTGAGCCTCACTGATCTGCATAAACACCTCTCGGGGCCACTCAGCAGTACCGCCGTGGAGCAGTGGCAAGATCGAGCGCCCGTGCATCGAGTCGGGGACTGGGATCCCGGCAGCGTCCAGCAGCGTAGCTGGCAGATCCACCAGGCTCACCAACTGCTGGATACGTCCGCCGCCCGTGAAGCCAGGTCCGATCAAAGCAGTGGGCACACGGATGGAGCTTTCGTGGCAGGAACGCTTGTACTCCCCGTTCCGCGTCTTGAAATGGCAACCGTGATCGGAGGTGAAGAGCACGATAGTATTCTCATCGAGATCCAGGCTCTTCAGCGCGTCCAGGATACGCCCCAGCGCCTCATCGAGCCGTTTGACGATGCCATAGTAGCCCGCAATATGCTGCTGTGTCGACCCCCCTAAAGCAGCCAGATCAGGCGGGATCCAGCGGTTCTGGTAAGGCTCGCGGTAGCCATCAGGCGGCACAAAGTCGTCGATGCGATTCTGATGGTGAGGCTCCAGATAGGAGACAAAAAGGTAGAAGGGCTCATGCTGGTGCGCATCGATGTAGCGGATGACGGCATCCGTCTGGGCGTCCACCCGATAGCCAGGGAGCTTCACCGGTCGCTGGTCACCGTCATACATCACAGTGTCATAGGGCTCCGAGCAGAACTCCAGCACATTGGCGCCCAGCCAGAAATCATATCCGCCTTGCTGCTCCTTGGGGACTGCCTGCTCGCTGGCCAGGTGCCATTTGCCGATGTAGCCGGTGGTATAGCCCGCCTCTCGAAAATAGTGCGCGAGCGTCTGCTCGCCGGGGCGTAGTGCCAGACCATTGCGCCACACTCCAGTGTCCAGACTGTAGCGCCCAGTCTGCAAGCTGGCACGGGCCGGGCCACACACAGGCTGACAGGTGAAGCTGTTGAAGACGTGCGTCCCCATGGCCGCCATGCGATCGAAATTGGGGGTCAGGCCCAAAGGGTTCCCGTGGATCCCTGTCGTGTCCCAGCGCTGCTGGTCTGTAAAGAAAACGACAATGTTGGGGTGATCTGATGGCTTACGTTTCATCTCTCCTGCGCCTCCAAAGGATCTATTGGAATTTCTTGCTCAAGATAGCGCTGCAACGCAGCGGGCATTGGGTGGTCAAGCTGCACGTGCTGCGCTCGTAGCCGGTCTCGCAACTGATCCGGGGGGAC
>CAYLRT010000040.1:0-17874 GCA_964385885.1 uncultured Anaerolineales bacterium
TTCCATTGACGGGACAGCCCACGGCTGTATACTGACACCCGATATCGTGCCTCGAGACAT
This sequence comes from uncultured Anaerolineales bacterium, assembly GCA_964385885.1. Classification (GTDB taxonomy): domain Bacteria; phylum Chloroflexota; class Anaerolineae; order B4-G1; family SLSP01; genus PWVB01. Next base: position 61 of record CAYLRT010000040.1, read on the forward strand.
GAGATGAACCAACCCGTGAAACATCAACCCACAGCCTCTGGCGGTGACGCCCTCATCCGCGCCGTTCAGAATACCTTCGTCTCCTACGCCATCGACCGCATGCACGACCATAGAACTGATGAGCAATGGCTCTCCCAGCGCCTACAGGACCCCAAGACGCGCTTCATCATGCTCCGGCAGGGGCAGGTCCTGGCGGATGCGACGGGGCCCGGCACCCTGCGGCTCCTCAGCGCAGCGCAAGTCCAGGAGGTTATAGGACATCCTCCAACCATCCATGGCACCATCTTCCTGGGTCAACTTCGAGGGGATGCCTACTTCTGCCTGGACGTCGACGATATTCCCGAAGAACATGTCCTACGAGCTCTTGCGGACGGGACAGAAGGCGCCTTCGTCAGCCTTCGGACCGCCGCGCAGTGGCTGGATCGTGAGCAGGCCGCCCTCGCCGTACAGGCCAAGGCGCTGTTATACTGGCATAAGATGCAGCAATACTGCAGCCGGTGTGGCAGCCCCACCCGCCGCATCCAGGGGGGATATGCCCGCCAATGCATGCAGGCATCGTGCGGTCAACTGTACTTCCCACGGGTCGATCCGGCGATCATCGTCCTGGTGACCTCGGGGGAGCGATGTCTGCTGGGCCGACAGGCTCGCTGGCCTGCTGGCCGCTACTCCAACGTCGCCGGCTTCGTCGAGCCGGGAGAGAGCCTGGAGAGCGCCGTCCGAAGAGAAGTTTACGAGGAGACAGGGATTGAGGTGGCATCCCTTGCCTATCACTCCTCGCAGCCCTGGCCTTTCCCACAGTCCCTCATGGTAGGCTTCATGGCGACTGCCAGCACGGCGGAGATCCATCTCCAGGACGGAGAGCTGGAGGATGCACGGTGGTTTACACGGGAGGCAATCGCCCGCGGTCTTCGTGACCGTACACTGAGCCTCCCCCCACCTTATTCCATATCCTTTCATCTGATCGAAGATTGGTTCAACAGGGACAAATGCCCCCATTTACGCACATTGATGGATATTTAGGTTTCCTTCATCCTAACACACCGATAAATCAGTGGGGGCCGCTGAGGGGGAGGGCAGAGCGATGCTGGAGACAGCCGAGGTCCGATGGTTCTTTCAGGGTCCAGTTCCAGGGTCCCTGCGCACCTGGTTCTACAATCTCGCTGACTATGTAACGCTGGAACCAATGCGGTGTGATCACTATCTTGTGCTGACGGAGATCGACTCCCTGGGTATCAAGGTGCGCGAGAACCGTGTAGAGGTCAAACAGCGGACCCAGGCACGCCCGCCCACCGTCTTAGCTCCACAGATAAGTGGAAAGGTCGAACTGTGGCGCAAATGGAGCTTCGCACTCAGCGCTTCAGCCCTGGAACTGGAACCTGTACCCAACGAGGACGGCTGGATCCTGGTCTGCAAGACGCGCCACATCCAAAGCTACACAGAGGGTGTCGACCGTCCAGCTCGATCTGCGGGGAAAGCGACCTGGGGGTACACATTTGAGCTGACCGAAATAACCCTGGGGTCACAACAGTGGTGGACGTTAGGATTGGAGGCATGGGAGGCCAAAAGTCAAAATCAACTACTCGATCGCCTCCACGCAGCCATTGAACACACCTTAGGCCCTGGCTCCCCCATACCGCTGCCGGCAGATGCCTCCTACGGCTACCCACGGTGGCTGCAGCTCACCCACCAGTGACTAAGGCTCTGCCCGCCGCCTACGAGAGCGGACTAGTTCACTTCAGGATGTAGTAGGTCCCCCGCTTCCGGCCGATCTTGAGCAGAATACCCCGCTCCACCAGGTCTGCCAGGTCCAGACGCAAGGTCTCCGGACTGACATCGGGGCAGAGGTCCTGATAGTCACGGCTCCGGATGCGCTGATGCTGCTGGATGTAAGCCAGTGCCCTGGCCTGTCGCTCATTCAAGGTAAGATTCTCGAGTCCCTGAGGCATAGGTCGGCGCTGGCGCACACTGCGGAAGACCACCGTAAACGAGGCTTCTGACGCGCGGAACTCCGGAGGGGGGTGCCCCGCCGCCACCATCTCCTCGATCATCAAGTCCACACCCATGCCCAACTCTTCGATGTAGCCCCATTGGAAGAGACCGCTGACAATCCGTGGATTGCGTGAGAAGTGCTCCTCGACGATGTTATCCAGGGTAATGTAGCCCGGTAGACCGCCGGGGCTGGAGATCTCCATGCGGTCAGAGAACATGCGGACCTCAATGGCTCGTCCCTGGAGGCGGTAGTCACGGTGCGCCACAGCGTTGACCAACGCCTCTCGCACAGCGGTCGGGGGATAGACCCATTGTTCCTGTCGCTGAAGGCCACGCACGACAGCCCCGAGGTGGATCTCCTCCTGCACGATCTCATAGACACGCTGGATCACATGGGCAAGCGGGCCGGTGACTTCGGCGCGGCGACCGTAACCCGCACCATCCTCTCCACGCCGCACATGCTCCCCGGTGAACCGCACAAAAGTGACTCCACAGCGCGGCAAGAACGTCGTCGGATTCCGACCGAATAACAGCAACCCGGCGACCGTGGGGCGACCGTCAGGCAGCAGCCATCCCATATCGCAGAGTAAATCCTCTATGGGTCTGGTAAGAGGACGCCCCTGCCGCTCTTCCCATACGCGCATGAACTCTTCGAGCACCACGTCGTCAAGGTCCGACCGGCCAGCCCCGGGAACCGGCTCCGCCTCGTAATCGCCAAACGACCGCGCCGCGACAATCTGCTGGACCTCAGCTCGCGAAAGCTCACGGTTCTCAGCCCCGGTTCGGATCACAACCCGGCCATCGGCCAGGACATGCAACTCTGGACCTCGCTGAACCCTGCCCACATAGGTGAATCTGCCGTCAATCTCCAGTTGCTGCCATTCGGCTACAACCGGAGGACGGCACTGCCGCTCTGCCTGCTCCACCAGGGCCGCAAAATCCTCAGGGAACACCTGGCCCGTCACCTCACCGTCCTCATCCACCCCCAGGTAGATCACACCACCATCGGCATTGGAGAAGGCCACCAATGTCTCTGCCAACTCCTCAGCGTCGGGATCCGGCAGGAGAGCCACAAGCTGACCGGCACTTACTTGAAAGCCATTAGCCCTTTTCATGTCCTGTCTTGAGGTCTCAGCCATCACCAGGCTCCTTACGTCACCGCTGGCACAACAGGGCCCCTTGGAAGCCTCTCCGCCCCTACTCTGACTCCCGCGCGGGCTCTGCCGGAGACTCTTCAATCGCCATCGTGGCGTCTGCATCATCCCTCAGCCGCGCCACTGATGCCACGTGATCGGCCTCCCGCAGGGCCATCACACGCACGCCCCGTGTGTACCGGCCCATCTCGGGCACTCGGGAGACCTCCACCCGGAGCATGACGCCGTCCCTCGAGATCATGGTGACCTCATCCTCTCTCCGGACTACACACCCGTCCACAACGGGCCCTGTCGTCTTGCTCACTCTGTACGCCCGCACGCCCTTTCCCCCCCGATGTTGAGTGCGGAACTCGCTCAAAGGTGTGCAGCGGCCAAACCCCCGTTGCGTCACCAGGAAGAGCTTGCCATCGGCCTCGACCACTTCCGCCAGGGCCAGGCGATCCCCACTCCCCAGGCGCATCAGCCGCACACCACGGGCCGTTCGTCCCATAGGGCGTACGTCCTGCTCACTGAGCCGCAAAGCCAACCCCTGCTGCGACACCAGGATCAACTCGTCATGGCCTTTAGTAAGGCATGCCCAACCCAGCTCGTCGCCGTCAGCCAGACGGAGCGCAACGATCCCACTGGGACGAACCGACTCGAACTCACGCAGCGCTACACGCTTACCAACTCCACGGCGGGTGACCAGAAACACATAGCGAGCATCAGCGAAGCTTGACACGCTGACCGCCGCCGTGACCCTCTCGTCAGCCACCAGGGGCAACAGACTGGCCAGAGGTACTCCTTTCGCCGTCCGTCCCCCTTCTGGTATTTGATAGGCCCGTAGATGGTAGACTTTACCCCGATTCGTGAACAGCAACATCGCATCGTGCGTATCGGAGGCCACCATCAGGCTGACGCTGTCCTCATCGTCGGTGCTCATACCGAGCACACCACGTCCCCCACGACGCTGAGCGCGATACGTGGACCATGGCACGCGCTTGATGTATCCTCGTTGGGTCACCGTGACCAGCACCTTCTCCTGGGGGATAAGGTCCTCCTCATCGAACGACCCATCAAGGTGTGGCAAGATCTGCGTGCGACGCTCGTCGGCATAGCGCTCACGGAGCTCAAGTAAGTCTTTGCGCACGACATAGCGCTGTTGGTGCGGAGAGCTGAGGAGACCTTCCAGGTAAGCAATGGTCCGCAGAAGCTCTGCGTACTCGTCCTCTAGCTTCTGCCGCTCCAGACCAGTCAGACGGCGCAATTGCATGTCCAGAATCGCCTGTGCCTGCACCTCAGTGAGTCCGAAACGCTCCATCAGATGGGTACGCGCAGTGTCCACATCAGGGGACTCGCGGATCGTCTGGATCACGGCATCCAGGTGGTCCAACGCGATGAGCAGCCCTTCCACAACATGGGCTCGCTCTTGAGCCTTGTTCAGATCGTACTGAGATCGACGGATCAGGATCTCAATCCGATGGTCGAGGAAGGTCTGCAACAAACGTTTCAACGGCATCACCCGCGGCACCCCGTCGATCAAAGCGAGAAGCTGGATGCCAAAAGTGGTCTGTAAAGGAGTGTGTTTATAGAGACGGTTGAGGGTTCTTCGCGGTTGTGCCCCCCGCCTCAGCTCAATCACAATACGCATACCCTGCCGGTCAGACTCGTCGCGCAGGTCGCTGATCTCATCAAACTTGCCAGCATGGACCAGGGACGCAATCCGCTCCAGAAGGCTGGATTTATTCAACTGAAATGGGATCTCGGTGATCACGATGCGGAAGCGATGCCCCCCCATCTCCTCAATGTCTGCCACTGCACGGACAACTGCCTGACCGCGCCCAGTCGCATAGGCCTGGATGAGAGGCTCGGACCCCAGGATCTGCCCGCCGGTGGGGAAGTCTGGCCCTTTGATGTGAGTCATGAGATCATCCACGGTGATCTCATCACGCCGTTCCCAATTGTCGAGCATGTAAACTAACGCATCGAGCGTCTCACCCAGATTATGTGGCGGGATGTTGGTCGCCATGCCCACCGCGATGCCGGAAGATCCATTGATCAGCAGATTGGGCAAGCGAGCCGGCAGCACAACGGGCTCCTTGAGACTGCCGTCGAAGTTCTCCGTCCAATCAACCGTGTCCTTATCAATATCACTCAGCAGCTCCAACGCGATGGGGGCCAGACGAGCCTCCGTGTACCGCATCGCCGCCGGTGAGTCCCCATCCACGGACCCGAAATTCCCCTGCCCATCGATGAGCGGATAGCGCATGGAGAAGTCCTGCGCCATGCGAGCCATGGCGTCATAGACCGCACTGTCACCATGGGGATGATACTTACCCAGCACCTCACCCACAATACGGGCTGATTTCTTGTGGGGAGTGTTCGGCATTAACCTCATATCATACATAGCGTAGAGAATACGCCGCTGCACTGGCTTGAGACCATCCCTGGCATCGGGCAAGGCACGCGAGACGATCACGCTCATGGCGTAATCCAGATAAGCGGATCGCATCTCCTGCTGTATATCGACGGACTTGATCCTGGCTTCAGACTCCAATACGGCACGCTCCTCTTCAGGCAATCTCAGCATCGTGGCGAAGACGTACGGCCCCCGACACGACCAATCGGTCGACCCACAACGCCCAAACGCGGCAGCCGCCTATCCATGACAGTAGAAGTGCACAGCAGCCTCAAACCGCCATAGGAGATGGCAGAAGGTCTATCGTTATTATACCGCAAACGACCCAACTGACCCTTAGCGCGGTTGGGAGCGAGCCTCTCGAGGGTACGCTCGCTCCACAAGGGACATAGCGAGGCACATCCAACGCCAAGACTCACTTGATGCGGTGGGGAGCTGTCAAAAGCGCGGCAGGGCTCCCATACGCCCCCTCACCCGGGGGCGGACCAGTGCCTCAGAGGCTGGTCAGTCTCACGATCAACAGGTCGAGGGCTGCCTCAATCGGTATCTCACCGCACTTCACGGCCAAATCGGTACTGGCTAATATGCGGTAGGCCTGGTGTAGCTGGGTCAAGGTGAAGTGAGGTGCCTGTTCGTAGATCTTGCCCACCACGAATGGATTTAGCCCCAGTCGCTCGGCTATGGTGGTCTGAGGCACCTTGCGGTCCATCAGCCAGCGCACCTGGATCAGGAGCCGAAACTGACGGACGATCATCCCAAAGACACCCAATGGGTGTTCCCCGACATCTAGCAACTGGTGGAGATAGGTCGCCGCCCTTCGACGGTCGCGGTATCCAAGCGCATCCACCATACGAAACATGACATCAGCCGTATGCACGTAGGGGACGAGCTGTTTGACGTCATCCAACGTGATGCGCTTGCGATCACCAACATAAAGCGCGAGCTTCCGCAGCTCTTGGTCGAGCAACAAGAGATTATTCCCGATGTTCTGTGCCAGGATTGCGGCTGCTGGCGCGTCAATCTCCTTGCCCAGGAGACCTGTCCGACGGCGGATCCAGGTTGGCAGGAGGCGTGCTTTCGGCAATGGGAAGTGGGCATCCACACCTCCCGCATTCTTCACTGCCCGCAGGAAGGGATGGCGTTCCGGAAGAGTTCGCGCTTCATCGAAGATGAGCCAGGTGCTCTCTGGAAGCTCTTCCAACACAGACGCCAACTCATGCAGTTCCTGCGCCCGCGCTGCGGTCAGCGCGTCGCGTACCACTACCACCCGCACAGCGCCCAGGAATGGCAGTGCTCTGCAAGTCTGCTTTAGCTCCCCTGGCGTAACGGCCCCCTCGACGACTGTCAGGTTGACCTCGCGCAGCTCTGGATCGAGACCTGAGTCCGCCACAATGGCATCAAGCTTCTCGCGACGTTCCAGGGTATTCTCCCCATGCAGCAGGTAGAGCATGAACGTCCCCTCTACGCGTCTGTGGTCAGACGGGTGTAGACCCGAACCCGGCGCCTACCTCCCCGTATGTCGGTGACGAATGAGACGACATCCAACTCCCCGAGGTCCGCATTGGTAGTCACATGGCTTTGAATCCATCGTCCGATCGGGCCGGCAAGGAAGAGTGCGATCACATTCAACAGCACGGCCTGCGGAAGGCGTTCCGCCAGCTTCCACCCCCAGCGCTGCGCCGAGCGACGATCATCGCCATCCCCCCCCACCATGAGGAGATCCCCCATCCCGAGAAGTGTCGCCAGCGTCGTCAAACTGGCAGCGACGACAAGATTGGTCCCACAGCTCGCATGGATTGCAAGCTGCGACGCCCCGGCCCGAAGCTGCTTCAAGCCCTCGCGAACCGATGAAATCACCTCTTCAGGGGCAATCGTAGAGTAAATCACAAACCCAAAACGGCCCGAAAATCCCATGATGTGGGCATCGGGATACCGCAAACTCAACAAGTTGATCGTAGCATGTTCCAAAGCATGATTCTTACGAACGTGATCCAGTAGTGCTCTCAGGTCCATCTAGCTTACCCCCTTCCGCACCAGGTCGTCCCCCCTCACGGGGAACGCAATAACAATCAGCCGATTGGCGAGACTCCCGTAAGGATGACAGGTGACCAGAGTAAGACGCTCATCAGGCGTTTCCTGAATGTAGCGCGCATTCTCCAAACGTACTGAAAGAGGCTGCCCTGCCTCCCTCAAGATGTACTTCTCTCCAACACGATAGACATAGGTGCGCTCATCCTCACCCTGTACGAAAATCAAGTCGCCCACCTCGACACGATAGAGGTCACGGAAGACCTCGCCATTCGAGGTATTATGACCGTTGAACACAGTATTGCCTGGCACGCCCAGCAGCGCAGACGTTCGATGCCATCCCACAGCACGGCGATCGGGAACAGCCCAGACCCCCAATGTGGCGCCATCGACAACCTCGGCTCTCCAGCCTATGGGGACGATTGGCGCCTGCAAGTCTATCGATGGGATGCTGAGCGCCATCGGTACGCTCCCCTTAGAGACCGGTGTTGCCGTGGGGCTGAGGCGGGGCTGGGGAGAGACCATCCCCTCCTCACCTTGAGGCATCTCCGTAGGCAAGGAAGGCCCAACACTCGCCAGAGTCTCCGTAGCCTTGGAGCCCGGCGTAGGCTGTCCGTCAACGTCCGTCCTCTCATCCGATGACGCCGACATCGTCACCGACACCGGGCGTAAGGCATCCGAGGCAACCGGAGGTGCAGACAAAGGCGGAGCAGTAGGTATCCTAAGGGAGTAGAGCGACGTCTCGATATAGGGCACAAGTTGAGATGGGCCTGTCACCCCGCCCAATACCAGGAGGGCGACACCACCCAAGAGAAAAAACAACCTCACCCTTTTCATAGCCCCAATGCAGGCGTATCAGCTCACCCACCTCTGTGCAGCACACATGGTCTCGCTTACACCCTAGACGGCATGATCCCCCAGGCTCTTACGATAGATCTCAGGCCGCAAGATGCCCACATACGGTACATTGCGATACTGCTCAGCGAAGTCCAACCCATACCCCATGACGAACTCATTGGGAATCTCGAAACCTACGAAATCAAGAGGAACCTCGATCTCGCGACGGCTGGGCTTACTAAGCAAAGTGGCTACACGCACAGAAGCCGGCTTGCGGGCTGCGAAATTGCGCAAGATATAGTCCAGAGTATGCCCCGTGTCGACGATATCCTCTACCACGATCACGTGCCGACCTTCGATGTTGGTTGCCAGGTCCAAGAGGATACGCACCACCCCGCTACTGGTCGTTCCCCGACCATAGCTGGATATCTCCATGAAGTCGATCTCATGCCGAAAGGTCAGACCACGTGTCAGATCTGCCAGGAACATGAAGGCGCCCTTGAGAATGCACACCAGGATCGGGAGATCCTCATCGGTGTACACACGATTCATCTCCTCAGCGAGTTCCTTAACCCGTGCCTGTAACTGACTCTCAGGAATAAGGACCCGCTCGATATCGTCGAACAGGGACATCCTTGACCTCACTCTCGATAGACTGACTCTTTGAGCACACCGATATAGGGCAACGTCCGGAACCGATCCGCGTAGTCCAGGCCATAGCCCACGACCCACACATCGGGGATAGAAAACCCAAGATAATGGATCGGCACATCCATCTTGCGGCGTTCCGGTTTCGTCAACAGGACCGCTGTACGCAAGGAAGCTGGCCCTCTTGCTTCGAACAGCCGATACAGATAGTGCAATGTGTAGCCGGTGTCGAGGATATCCTCCACAATGAGGACATGACGACCCGCGACATCTGCGCGAGTGTCGAGCATCAGACGCACGGACCCAGAACTCTCAACGCTGTCAGCATAACTGGAGACAGCAATGAAGTCCACACGGTGGGGCACCGTCAGGCGCCGTGCAAGATCTGCCAGGAAGATAAAGGAGCCTTTGAGGACACCGACCAGCAGGAAATCCTCGTTGCGGATACCCCGGTAGTCATCGCTGATGGCATCGGCCATCTCCTGCACCCGATGGGCGATGGTCGCCTCATCGAGAAGAACTCGCTCGACCGAATCAGGCAATGGGACTGTCATGTGTCTCACCCTGTTCCCTTTCGCGGCGGGGAACCTCATGATGGCGACGACATCGGGCCTCGTATACCTCGCTGGCACCGACCAGGACAATCGGATCATCATAAAAAGCGGGGGCACCGTCGATCAGACGCTGCGTCCTGCTCGCTGCCTGTCCACAGACCACACAGATAGCCCTCAGCTTGTCGACCATTTCAGCGACCGCGAGCAATTGCGGCATAGGGCCAAAGGGTTCCCCGCGGAAGTCCATATCCAATCCAGCGCAGATCACACGCTTGCCGCTATCTGCCAGCTCCTGACATAGATCGACAATCGCGGCTTCGAAGAACTGCACCTCATCGATGGCAACCACATCGACCTGGGGGTCAATACGACTGCGCAGATCCGCGCAGTCGCTGACCGGGATTGCCTGCAACTGCAGCCCATTGTGCGATGCGATAGCTTCCTCAGCATAGCGAATATCGATCGCTGGTTTGAAGATCTGGACCTTTTGACGTGCAATCTGTGCCCGTCGCAGACGCCGGATCAACTCCTCGGTCTTGCCGCTGAACATGCTCCCGCAGATCACCTCAATCCAGCCGGATCCCCTCTCGTTCAGCATCAGGTTCCCTCACACGCTTCCAGAAAGCAAAACGAGGCAGGGAATGTTTTCCCTGCCTCGCCGATAGCTATGCAGCCTCCGGCGTCTCCTCCTCGGCAGGCGGCTCATCGCCCGGGAGCACATATCCCCGGGCTCGCAACGTCCGCTTAGTGTCCGCCAACGCCTTCAGCCCGAATCCTTTGATCTCAGTGAGCCCATCGTCACCCTTCTCGGCCAACAGAGTCAGGATATCCCCCACCTTGGTGATACCGGCTCCCTCCAGAAGGGTCTGGATGCGGGCACCCAACCCCAGTTCCGCGACAGGCACCTCGGGAGAGGTCTTGGCTGCTCGCCTGCGCTCGGCCTCCCGCAGAGCTTCCTCGCGCGCCCGCAGACGCCGCAGGAAGCGATCCACCTGGCCCTCGCTGTCCACGATACGTTGCTCGCCCGTGAAGAACGGATGGCACTTACTGCACACATCTGTTCTGATCTCAGGCACAGTCGCACCCACAGTCCACGAATTCCCACAAGCACACACAACCCGTGCCTCTGGGTACCATTGAGGATGCAATCCCTCTTTCATGCTGTCACCTCCGGATCGGGGATGACGTTCACACGCTTCCGCCCGTGCACGACATCATACATGACCACGCCCTCAACCAACGCGTACAGGGTGTAGTCCTTCCCTTTGCCAACATTCTTACCGGCTTTCAGGCGTTCGCCCACCTGACGGACCAAAATGTGACCCGGGCGCACGCGCTCGCCAGCGTACTTCTTCACGCCTCGCCGCTTGGCGTGACTATCACGCCCGTTTGCACCCGACGATTTCTTGCGCGCCATCGCTATGCTCCTTTTACGATCTCATCGATCCGCAGACGCATGTAAGTCTGCCGATGTCCCATGCGACGTCGGTAACGCTCCTTGGGTTTATACTTGAAGATGCGGATCTTGGGTCCACGGAACTCCTCAAGAACGGTAGCTTTGACCTTCACCCCAGGCACAACAGGCTTACCGACCGTCACGCTCTCGTCGTCCACCAGGAGATAGATCTCGTCTATTTCGACCTGCGTACCCACCTCATAAGGAAGACGTTCGACCACGAGCTCATCACCCACAGACGCTCGATATTGGCGTCCTCCTGCTTTTATGACTGCGTACACGTCCTGCCTCCCCTTTTTACACAATAGCAGCCGATCCCATAAGGGTCGGCAGCCAAGTTATTATAGCCGGAGCGTATGAAATGTCAACCACTTATGGCGTTCGCACGTCCTCGGACAGCGACGCAAGAATCCGCGCCACTCGGTCCTCGATGGCCTGCCAGTGAGTACCCCGCCAGTAGATTCTACCACATTTCGGGCACAGGCGAAACCGTGTTTGCGTCCGCAGGAGATAAGAAGGGAGCCGGTGCTGGGCCTGTTCAGGATTTAGCTGCACCAGCGCCTCATTGCACCTCATGCAGCGAGGCGGGGTCCCCGGAGGCAACCGGCCAACCTTCCGGATCACCAAGGCCACCTGCCTGGCCAGATCGGTTGGCTCTACCAAGATGACACGCAGGCCTGGACGATGGGCCAGACGATGGTTTCGAGAGATCAACACCCTTCCTTGGGAGCGAGCCACGTAGGCCACCTCATCCTGAGACCCCGTCACCTCCAGCACATCATAGCCCAAGAGTCTCAGCCAACGGGCCAGCTTTCCTACCGTCGCATCTGCACAGAGCTGAACTACCATCACCGCCTCGCTTACCTGCCTTCCAAGTGTAGCACACCCTGGCGATCCTGGTACGTCACCGTTGATTACCCCCTCGGCACGACGCATCCACCGTCATCGCTTTCTTTTCCACCGCCAGCGTCCCCGCGGTTGCGCCTGGCGCGCTTCACAGTAGAAATGGAGAGCGGCTCTTGATTAGAATGTATGTTCTGGTATGATGTATAAAACAGGGAGCCCTAAAGCATGCCAAAATCGGAGACGCGTTGGGTCTGCAGCGAGTGCAACTGGAGCTTCGCACGATACATGGGCCGGTGCCCCCACTGTGGGGCATGGGATTCATTGGTGGAGACCGTCATCGAACCGGCAACCGCCTCTTCACTCCAGGGCGCTGCACACTATGGAAGCCCTGCCCCCGTTCCACTCAGTCAGGTGGCATTGGGCCAGGTGCCTCGTATCCCGATCCCGATCGGTGAGTTCTCTCGCGTATTGGGTGGTGGCCTGGTCCCTGGATCGGTGGTCTTGATCGGAGGGGAACCCGGCATTGGCAAATCAACCCTACTACTGCAAGTCGCGGCTGTGTTGGGGACCCCGCAACATCCCGTGCTTTACGTGTCAGGGGAGGAGTCGCCACAACAGATCAAAATGCGATCTGATCGACTGGGCATCCAGGGAGACCTACTCTACCTCCTGTCTGAAACCGAAGTCAGCGCCATCCTGGCCCGGGCCGAGGCCGTGAGCAACACGCTGCAGGCCGTAATCATTGACTCCATCCAGACAACGCACACAGAGGATCTCACGTCGGCAGCCGGCAACGTCAGCCAGGTGCGAGAGTGTGCTGCCCGGTTCCAACGGTGGGCCAAGCAGCATGGTGTCCCTGTCTTCCTGGTCGGACACGTCACCAAAGAGGGCACGATCGCCGGCCCTAAGGTGCTCGAGCACATCGTGGACACCGTCCTCTACCTCGAGGGCGATCCCTTCCATGCCTACCGACTCCTGCGATGCGCGAAGAACCGATTCGGCGCCACCTCGGAGATCGGCGTCTTTGAAATGCAAGAGCAGGGCCTCCTGGAGGTCAAGAATCCCTCCGAAGTCTTCCTGGCTGAACGCATGGTGAACGTCCCTGGCTCGACAGTAGCAGTCACCATTGAGGGCACCCGGCCCTTGCTGGTTGAGATTCAGGCGCTGGCCAGTCCCACGAGCTTCGGCAACCCGCGAAGGACGGTCAACGGGCTCGATTTCAATCGCCTTCTCCTCATCACCGCGGTGTTGGCCCGCCGCGTGGGACTGCGCCTGGCAGAACAGGACATCTTCGCCAACGTCGTCGGCGGGCTCCAGGTCGAGGAACCGGCGGTAGATCTGGCTATCGCGGTGGCACTGGCGTCCAGTCTGAAAGACCGCCCTGTGCCGGCTGATCTGGCACTGGTCGGCGAGGTTGGCCTATCTGGTGAGGTGCGCTCGGTCAGCCATTTAGAGATTCGCCTGAAAGAGGCCGCACGCCTGGGGTTCCGCAGAGCCTTGATCCCGCGCAGATTGAGCCGTGCAAGGATTCAAAGCCCCCCCGGGCTTGAGATCACGCAGATACGCTCTGTCCGTGAGGCCATCGCTGCGGCATTGACCCCAACCCCATACCCTGCATCCAAAGCTGGGAGCATATAGGCATGGTCAAACGTCAGTCGTCACGCCGCAGCTCAACGCGCAAACCCTCCCGAAGCTCTAGCCGCTCCAGGCGCAGAAAGCCACGGCCCTCTCTCTGGCAGCGGTTGAGTCCGGACCAGAAGCTCGATCTACTGGGATGGTTCCTTGTCGCTCTCTCTACATTGACGATCCTGAGCATGATCTCCGCCGAACAGGGAGTGCTCACGCAATGGTGGATCACCCTGCTGAGCCAAGCCTTCGGCTGGGGTAGATACGTGGTGCCCCTCCTCATTGGCGCCATCGGACTCTGGTTGATCCTGCGCCATTTTGGCGAGAAGTTGCCCCGGCCAGATGCCAGTCAAATCACAGGCGTGATCCTGGGCATGTTCACCGTGTTGACCACCCTACACCTCGTGGTCAGCAGAATCTGGCCCCACGTCGATCTCTACAGTCTCGCCCGCGATGGTCTAGGGGGCGGGTTCATCGGCGCCTTCCTGGTGGCCATAGGCACGGCGGCCCTGGGCTCCGCCGGGCTCACCGTGGCTCTGATCCTCCTCTGGATCGCCACCGTGACGCTCGTGGCCTCCGTCTCGCCCTCCGAAGCGCTGACGGCCTTTATCGAGTGGTGGCGGAGAAGGGCGAGAGCACAGCAGACATCAGGACAGTCCACAACTTCGCCAGAAGCTTCGCCAGAGACCCAAGAGCGGCAGAATGACCGCCCCAAAGCGATCGTCCTGGGAGACACCGCCGACACCAGGGATGCGCACCCCACCCCCTCCTCTGCACCCACCATCCATGCTAGCGCTCGGCCTGGCAATGGTGAGGTGCACATCCCCCCCGTCGAGGCGGGAAGACAGACGTGGACCTTACCCAAGGTAACCGCGATCCTCGAGGAGGGCAGCGAGCAGTACTACAGCGAGGATCTGATCCGTAAGCAGGTCCGTATCATTGAGGAAACCCTGAGCAGCCTCGGCGCGCCAGCCAGGGTCAATGAGATCAATCAGGGACCTGTTGTGACTCAGTTCGGCGTGGAGCCCCTCTTCGTCAGCAGCCGTGGTGGAAAGCAGACTAAGGTCAAGGTCAGCAAGATCGCCAGCCTGGCGGATGACCTGGCCCTTGCCTTGTCGGCGCGGAGCATCCGTGTGCAGGCCCCGATCCCTGGCAAAGGGCTGGTGGGCATCGAGGTGCCCAACGAGGAGCCAATGCTGGTCTCCTTGCGAGACGTTATGGAGTCAGAGAGCTTCGCACGCCTCAAGGGGCGGCTCCGCATAGGTCTGGGGCAGGACGTCTCTGGGCGTGCTGTCGCTGCCGACTTGCGCGCCATGCCTCACCTCCTGATCGCAGGAGCCACCGGTTCCGGGAAATCCGTGTGCGTCAATGCCATCATCAGTGCCTTCCTCTTGCAGAACACACCCGACACCCTGCGGTTGATCATGGTGGATCCCAAGCGCGTAGAGCTGACCCAATACAATGGCATTCCCCATCTGCTGGCTCCAGTGATCGTGGACATCGACCGCGTGGTGCCGACCTTACGCTGGGCGACCCGTGAGATGGATGGTCGCTATCGGCGGTTTGCCGACATTGGCGCGCGCAATATTGAGGACTACAATCGGCGCGTCCAAAAAACAGGAGAGGGAGTTCCCATCCCCTATATCGCAATCATCGTGGATGAGCTGGCCGATGTGATCATCCAGGCACCGGATGAGGCCGAAAGGGTCATCTGCCGTCTCGCTCAGATGGCGCGAGCAACGGGCATCCATCTCATCATTGCCACCCAGAGGCCCAGTGTCGATGTCGTAACCGGCCTGATCAAGGCCAACTTCCCAGCGCGAATCGCGTTTGCAGTCGCCTCATCGGTGGACTCGCGGGTGATCCTCGATATGCCCGGAGCCGAGCGCCTCCTGGGCCAGGGGGACATGCTTTTCATGCCCCCAGATGTCAGCCAGCCGTTGCGCTTGCAAGGAGCGTTCGTATCAGACCGCGAGATCGAGCGGCTGATCACATATTGGCGCACGGCCGCACTCCAGGCCTCTCAGGCTGGCGACTTGGAAAGGGAAAGCCCTGAGGAGACAGCATTGGCAGCCGCGGTCACCCAGCCATCGCTGTTCCCCACTTTTGAGGACCCCTCGGCGTCTCAAACTACCCTTGAAGATGACCTTATGCCAGCCGCCGTCGAGATCTTCCTGGCGGAGAACCGTTGCTCCACATCACTCCTGCAGCGCCGGCTTCGCATTGGGTACACGCGTGCCGCAAGACTCATGGATACCCTGACAGAGATGGGCATTGTGGCAAACGAGGTCCAGGGCCACTCCCGCAAGGTCAACAGGGTTCTCGCCGAGAAGTTCCTGCGGTCTCTTAACGCTGAAGGGCCCGCAGACGCGGAGGAGCCGCCATTCTAGTCACGTACACTGCTCAGACACACGGCCGCTGTTGCACCGAGACGGCTGCAAGCCATCATTTCCGGTGTCTCAGCTCACGCCACGAGACCTGAGTTCAGGATCGGCGGGTTGACGCACGACCCTCCGGATGGCCTCCTCAATAACGGAAGCGTCTAGCTCAGGGTACTGCTCGGCCAAAGATTCCAATTCAGCCAGGACCTCTGGCGATGTCGACGAATCGGTCTCGTCACCAAGCGAAACCAGAGCCAGCAACAGTGCGTACGCTTGTGCATCTAACTCTCTGCGGCCAGGGTCCTGGAGCCACTGCTTCAGCGCAGCAAGAAAAGAGGGTTCTTCGCACACGGGCGCCATTTGAGCCTCCTCAATTCCATTGTAGCATAGATCCAGACATAGTCCGAGGGTTAAGGAGACAACAGGTGAGCAACGGAACCCCACCGCCGCGATGGCGGTTCTGGCAGGTCTTTGGCCTGGCAACAACGATAGCATTGGCAATCAGTCTGGTGTTCACCGCCTTTGGGTCGGGCTTCAACACTGAAAAATGGTCCGATGCCTTGTGCCTTTCAGCACTGGCCCTCGGCGCTGCCAGCACAATACCCGTGATCCTCGATGTTGGTCATGGTTTCTTGCTCATCGGACACATCACAGAGAGCAAAGAGGAACGGAAGGAGGCCTTGGAGCGGGACCATACTCAGCGCAATACCGGCATCACGTTCACATTCGCCCTGGCCCTGGCGGCCTTGCTGTTGATGTTCCTCAGCCTGGTGGTCAGCCTCCACTGAAGCGAACGAGCCCGAAGTATGAAAGAACAATCGAAGATACCATTTCGCAGCATCCAGGGATGGCTCTTTGATCTGGACGGTACACTGATGGATACAGACGATGCCGCCGCGGCCTCGCTGGCAGCCCGGCTCAGTCCTCTCCTCGGCAAGGCAAGGGCCGTCAAAGTCGCGCGACGGCTGGTGATGGCCAGCGAGACCCCAGGGAACCAACTCCTGGCATTGGCCGATGCCTTTGGGGTGGATGCATGGATCTTCGCGCTTTGGGACCGGCTTAAAGGCCACACCCAGCCAACGTATCGCCTGATCCAGGGCGTCAAGGAGCTACTGGTTGAACTCAAAGGCCAGGGACACGCCCTGGGGATCGTGTCGACCCGTTCACAAGACGAGGCGCAAGCTTTCCTCCAACAACATGACCTGAGTTCGCTCTTCTCTGTCTGTGTCACCCGTGAAACAACCCACTACCTCAAACCACATCCCGAGCCGATCCTCTACGCTGTGACACATCTGGGATTGGAGCCGCAGGCATGCGCGATGGTCGGGGATACCCCGGTTGACATTCGGGCCGCCCGACGTGCCGGAGCCTGGGCAATAGGCGTGCTATGCGGTTTCGGGGAACCCCGTGAGCTCCGGCGGGCTGGAGCCCACCTGATCCTTCCCTCCACTGGTGACCTGCTGAAGTATATCCAACAGGCACAAACAGAGGGGACAGGACCCGACACGTATACACCCTAGAACGAAGCATCCGCTGGCATACCCGGCTTCAGTAGTCCCCCAGGATTAGGGAGATCAATCTCGACAGCATAGAAGGTGTTTTGGCGTTCTTCCACGGTCGTCACGTCCCGCGGTGTAAACTCAGGCTCCTCACCAATCCGGGTGACCAGTCCTTTGAAAACCCGATTCGGAAGGCCATCAACCGTCACGGAGACCTCCTGCCCCAACGCCACCCACCCAATCCGGTTTTCGGGAACGTAGACGTTCAACTGTACATGAGAGAGATCCGCCAGCTTGAGAATGGGGACAGCTGGCGCTGCCAGTTCGCCGATACCAAGAATCTGAGCCACGACCACCCCAGCAATCGGACTGTACAGTGTGCTCCGCTCAACTTTGAG
>CAYLRT010000040.1:17974-22612 GCA_964385885.1 uncultured Anaerolineales bacterium
TCCGCAGCCTGCCGTTCGACGGTGCCCTCTGCTTTCTGGTCTCGAAGAAGCTGAACGCGCGCCAGCTCGGCTTTTGCGAACTCCACACCCTGGACAGCCAGATCTACCTGGCCCCTGGCTTCCACGATCTGACCATCCAACTCCTGTGGCTTCTCTACGAGGTCCTGGGCATCGTCCCACGCCAGCCGAGCGCCATCCCGCTGTGCTTCAGCCTGCGCCAGGGCAGCACGAGCCGCGACCACCTCTTCAGGTCGCGGCTTGGCTTGCAGAGCCACATACTCCGCCCGCGCTGTCGTCAGGGCAGCCTCTGCGGTCAACAGCTCTAACTCCCAGGGGGTCGCGTCGAGTGCAACCAGTGGGTCTCCCCGGCCCACGTGGTCCCCCTCGCTCACCATCACCTGCAAAATCCTGCCCCCAAGCTCACTGGCCACCCGCATCTCATAAGCCCGTATCGTGCCCGAAGCCTGCCAGCTAGAGGAGGGCACCTCTGGTCTCGCCGTTCCTCTGAGGCCACACGCGGCCAGGATCACTGACACCCCGATAAGTACAACACGATCCTTGAGTGTCATGTACCGTTCCTCCTACTGACCCAAGTCGCCATTCAAGAAACGAACATCGGCAGGCATGCCTGGCTTCAGAGACCCCTCTGGATTGTCAACCCGGACATCCACCGCAAACACCAGATTCTGACGCTCCTCCTTGGTGGAGACATTTCGTGGGGTAAACTCCGCCTCATCTGCTATATGCTCCACGCTGCCCATGAAGATCTGGTCAGGGAAACTATCCACGCGGATCTCAACCGGCTGTCCCAGCTTCACGTGCACCACATCGGGCTCGGACACATATACTGTGATCATGAGTTTGGTGAGATCAGCCAGGGTGAGCAACGGAGCTCCCTTGGCAGCCACTTCGCCTGGCGTGATCAATACCTCAGTGATCGTACCGGAGATCGGCGCGGTGACTGTCAGCATCTCCCGCTGACGCAGCATCGCCTCCAAACCAGCGTGTGCCTGCTGGACTTTGGCCTCGACAACCGCCAACTCTTCAGCCGTCAGGCCTGTCTGGAGTGCCTCCAGTTGGGCTTTGGCCATCTTGACCTGCGCCTCCAGCTCCGCCTGGGCCGCCATCGCCTGATGTAGCCCAGTCACCAGGTCCTGCGGCTCCGCACGCACCGTATAGAGATGGTTGAGTTGCGCCTCCAAAGCATCGACTTGCGCAGATGCGCTGTTCACTCCCACCCACGATTTCCACCACAGATTAGGCAACAGATGAGCTTCCAGAGGGAAAGCAATAGTCTTCCAGACATAGAGTTCATACGCCCCATCGACAAGATGTAGCTCATAGTCCCCGTAGGCAAATGTGTGATCTCCGGTGGTAGGCAGATGATCCGCCCAATCCGGAGGAAGCTGATCCCGAATCTCAGATGGAAGATGCTCCAGTAGATCAGAGACCGTCCCACTCCTCACAAGAAAGCGACGTCGCCCTCCACCATCAAAGCGGGCATAGGCATCATCGAAGGCGCCTTTCGTGATCTCCACCGCATCTTTCTGAGCTGCCGCCTCAGCCAGGCGGTGCTGAGCCGCATCCAACTGCTTTCGCACGACGGCGATCTGGAGAATCACATCCTGGGGGGTCTCAACCAGGGCCTGTGTATCCGTGACCGCCTGTTGGGCCGCAAGCAACCCTGCCTCGGCCTGTCTCAACTGGGCCTGCGCCACAGCGATTTGAGTGGGACGGGCACCGGCGCGGGCCTGCCGCAGGCCCGCCTCAGCGGCCTCAACCGCCGCGCGGGCAATAGCAATCTGGGCATTGATCAAGGCTGTATCCAAGCAGACCACTGGTTGCCCCGTCCGCACAACTCCCCCCTCCTCAACCAGGACTTGTGCCACGCGGCCCCCCAACTCACTGGCCACTGTGACGTCGTGCACCTGTACGATGCCTGACGCTTCGATCGTTTCCGCGGACACATCCCGGGCCGCAGGCTCTTGCAGAGCAAGCCAGACCACGCCGCCCACCAAGAGGCCCACAGCAATCACCAACCAGACTGCATATTTGCGCATCGCCCACGCACCCTTTCTCGCATCAGGTTAGCTTTCTTTCACGGCGGAGATGAACACGTCCTCCAACGTGGGGGCAATCCACTCCACAGATACCACCTCAACACCCGCTTGCTGCAGCAAAGCCGCTATGTCGGCTTTGTAGAGCGCTGCGTCCGGGACTACAGCGTGCACCTGTGCACCGTAGAGCGCCACCTCCTTCAGGGGAAGCCTCCCCTCCCTCTGCGCCTGCAGCAGGAGTTTCATCGCAGCATCGGGATCGTCGGCCGTGATCTCCAACACCTGACCTCGCATATACGTCCTCTTCAACTGATCTGGCGAGTCCAACGCGATCAGCCTCCCACGGCTCAGGAACCCAACCCGCTGACAGAGCTCAGCTTCATCCATATAGTGGGTAGTCACAAGAACGGTCACGCCTCGCTTAGCCATGCCGTAGATCAAGTCCCAGAACTCCCGTCGACTGATCGGGTCGACGCCAGCCGTCGGCTCATCCAGGAAGACCACGCTAGGCTCATGGATAATGGCACAGCCCAAAGCCAGCCGCTGTTTCCAACCACCGGACAGATTGGCGGTCAACACCCGCTCCCGCCCCACCAACCCGGCCATCTCCAAGATCTCTGCCTCTCGCTGGCGAAGTCTGCGCCCGGAAAGACCGTACGCCTGCCCGTAGAAACGGATGTTCTCCCTGGCGGTCAGATCATGGTAGAGCGTAAACTGCTGAGACATATACCCAACGTGGGCTTGCATCTCCTTGGCCTGTGTCGCAGGATCATAGCCCAACACGAAGGCCCGCCCCGATGTGGGCTTGAGCAATCCCAACAACATGCGGATGGTAGTAGTCTTCCCCGCGCCGTTCGGGCCCAACCAACCATAGACCTCACCTCGCTGAACGTAGAAGCTAATATGGTCGACGGCCGTGAAATCACCAAACTTCTTGGTGAGATCTTGCACTACGATGGGATGTTTGGAGGGATCACCCACTGTCATCTGCACCATCCTCAGCGGTCCGGAGACGCTGCCGGCGGATCAGCGAGATGAAGGCCTCTTCCATGCGCGGTGTGATCTCACGCATCTGGGAACAAGTGATCCCCTGCTCTGCCAAACGGGCCTCGATCTCAGCGCGCCGTCGCACAACGTCATCCACGAAGACATGGAGCATGACGCCATACGTTTGCACTTCCAGGATCCCTTCCATCGAGGCAACCAGATGTTTGGCAGCCACAAACTCCGAAGGGATGAACTCTAGCAGACGCCCTGGAACCATGGTCTTGATCACCGCGGGTGTATCCTGAGCGATCAACTTGCCCTCGTACATGAGCCCAACCCAGGTGCAACGCTCAGCCTCATCCATATAAGGGGTGCATACAAAGATCGTGACGCCTTTCTCCGCCCGTAGATAACCTAGCAGATTCCAGAATTCCCGCCGACTGACCGGGTCGACCCCTAACGTAGGCTCATCCAGCAGGAGCACCTCCGGTTCGTGCACGAGGCTACAGGCCAGGGCTAACTTCTTCTTCATTCCACCCGAGAGGCGCCCCGCTTGGCGCCGCTCGAACTCGTTCAGGCCAGCGAACTCCAACAGCTCTG
The DNA here is from genome assembly GCA_964385885.1 of uncultured Anaerolineales bacterium. GTDB lineage: Bacteria > Chloroflexota > Anaerolineae > B4-G1 > SLSP01 > PWVB01. Next base: position 21,619 of record CAYLRT010000040.1, read on the forward strand.
CAATGCGCTGACCCTGCGTCGCCGTATCCACGCCATGCAACCTGCCGAAGAACTCCAGATTCTCCCGCACAGTGAGGTCGGGGGGCAATGCAAACTGCTGCGCGATATAGCCCACGCGATGGCGGATCTCATAGGCGTCGCGCATCGAGTCAAACCCCAGGATCTGGCTCTCACCTGCCGTGCGGCGCAGAAGGCCCAGGATAACCCGAGTCGTCGTGGTCTTGCCGGCACCGTCTGGACCAATCAGCCCATACGTCTCCCCCCGCCGCACCTGCAACGTGACACCGTCCACGGCTGTCACATCCCCCTGGCGAGTGTGGAAACGTTTGACCAAGTTCGTGGTCCGAATTGTGATCTCAGTGTCCATAGGTCGGTTGGTAGACTCCTCCCAAGTCTACCATCCCCCGCCACAAGTCAAGCCAACAGGAGCGGTTCACCTTTAGGAAGGTCCCCTCCGCCGATGCCTGGTTTCCCCCATCTGGTCAAGTCAGCCATGGCGTCCGCTGGCCCCACTATGGCCCTCGCTTCCGGAGACGTCCTCGGCGACAAGCCTCTTGTCTCAGCCGAGGATACCGATACACTGAAGTCACCCTCGACGCCTGACATGCTCTCGCCCTATTCGACAGCAAAGTATGGGAGGTCACGTGATGTTCAAACGAGCCTTGGGTCGGGGGCTTATCCTCTTGCCCATCCTGTGGTTGGGCGCGTGCGGGACATCTGGATCGCCCAGCATTGTTCCAGGTCCCATCCCAACCTCTATAACAACGTCCACCACAGCCGGCGCGGCAGTTACAGAGACACCACCCACAGCCTGCCACGACGGCGATCAATATAAGGCGGCGCGGCTGGAGATGGTGGCCAGGACCATCGAGGCGCGCGGCGTGAGTGATCCGCGCGTGCTTCGCGCGATGCGCACGGTGCCACGTCATTGTTTCGTGCCTCCCGAGTACCTCGACCAGGCCTACGAAGACCACCCCCTGCCCATCGGGTTTGG
>CAYLRT010000041.1:0-22326 GCA_964385885.1 uncultured Anaerolineales bacterium
TTTTTCCTTCTTTTTCATCTCCGAATGGTTGACATTGACATGCGAATATGCTATAGTGGTTACGTTGTTAAGTGCATCCCACCCAGCACCTAACGCCAGGATGGCTAAAGAACACCTCGAGATGCGCACGATAAGGGACACAGCGGCCCTGCAGCCGACAAGGCGATACACGCCGACGGCACATTTCAGGTGCAGGCGGCCATGCGCGGACGATAGCCGGAGAGACATCAGGGTCGCTCGGTTTTCAGGTGGAAAATGATGAAGAAGAGCATCCCCAATCCATCCAATGCCCGCTACCGACAACGTATCCACGTCAAGCGCGGACACAAACCCCGCGTGGAGTACGGTGTTGGCTGGATCTACCGTAATGAACAGCGTGGGGAAAGCCCATCGCTATCTGTTCGGCTGAGGGCGAGGGCGAGCAGGGGAAGCAAATATGGATCCAGGTATGGATCAAAAAGCAATGGAAAGGGAACACTCCCTGGACTCTTCCTGTTTCTTTTTCGGCCGCTCTCGCAGCGCCATCGTCGGCCCGACTTTGCCGGTCGAACCCCCGGCTACAGAGCAGCACATCTGGGCTTCTGAGCCGGCTGTCTTGTCTACTTGCCCAACGGCAATTTCCAGCCTATAATACTACGCGTTGTGAGGGGATGCAATGAGTCTTGTCAGTAGCCTCAGCTGTTCTCTAGCTCGAACGTTGATCATGTTGTCCGTTCCTGCTGCGAGAAACGATGAAGAACTCAATTGGTTGAGGAGGGTGGTATGACCATAGCGGCAGTTACTTCGAGACTCCGTTCGATGGCAGCTATTCGTCGTAGCGAACTAGCGCGGAGCTGGCGAAAGCTCGCCGAGCACAGGTACCTGCTCTTGCTGTTACTGCCCACATTCGTGTACTACTTGGTGTTTCGATACGCCCCGATATTCAACCCGCAGACTGGTGGTATTTTGATGGCTTTCAAACAGCATAGTCTCACCAAACCATTCAGCGAGTGGCCATGGGTGGGGCTCAAGTATTTCCAGATGATGTGGCGCAAACCAGATTTCTGGGTTGCAATGCGCAATACCGTGACGATCAGTTTCATCCGGCTCATCTTCGAGTTCCCAGTACCGATTTTCTTGGCTTTGCTTCTCAACGAGGTGCGAAACAGCCGGGAAAAGCGAATCTATCAGACGGTTCTTACGTTTCCAAACTTCCTCTCATGGGTACTGATAGTTGGTCTGATGCGTGACTTGCTCCAGGTGAATGGCGTCATCAATGGCTTCATAAAAGCCGCGGGGGGAAAGCCGTATAACTTCCTTGCCAACAGTTCACCATTCAGTAACTACGCCATGCTGGTGCTCTCTAATCTCTTTAAGGGGGCTGGTTGGGGATCGATTATCTATCTCGCAGCTATCTCCGGCATTGACCCAACGCTCTACGAAGCTGCGGCCGTGGACGGGGCAAACCGCTGGCAACGCATTTGGCATGTCACATGGCCAGGTATGAAGTCGACGGCTGTCGTTCTTCTGATACTCCAGTGCGGCAATATTCTCAACAGTAGTTTCGACCAGATCTTCAACCTGGTGAATGGTGTGAATCGTAGTGTCATCGAGACCATTGACGTCTACATTTACCGGTACGCTTTCCAGCAGTCCATTAACCAGAGCTTTGCGGCCGCATCTGGTTTGTTCAAGTCGGTCGTGAACTTCGCCCTGCTGCTGGTAGCTAACAAGATCGCCAGTCGGATGGGTGAGCAGAAATTGTTCTAGGGGGAGGAACCATGACTACTGAGGCACAGACTGCACCGAACCGGGGAAAACGGACGAGCCGACGCTCTCCCGGGGAGAAGCTTGCAGATATCGTCATCTCCGGAGTCCTGGTGCTTCTCACCCTGGCTGTCCTTTTCCCATTCTACAACATGCTACTGGTCTCCGTCGCGAAGTACGAGGACATCATCAGCACACCACTCTACGTGTTCCCCAAGGCTATCGATCTTCAGAATTACCGCATGGCCATACTCTACCCCAACTTCCTCAACTCAGTGCGCGTGTCCACGTTCGTGACGCTGGTGGGCACGGGTCTCAGCTTGCTGGTGACCACTATGGGGGCCTACGCCCTCAGTCGTAAGGATTTGCCGTTCCGAGGTTTCTTCCTGACTCTCATCATCATCACGATGTATTTCGGTGGGGGCTTGATTCCCTGGTATCTTGTGGTGAAGAAGCTGGGTTTCGTCGACAGCATTTGGGTTATGATCGTGCCACCGCTCATCAACACCTTTTACTTAATCCTGATGCGGAACTACTTCGAGAGCATTCCAGCGGACCTCGAGGAGTCAGCCAAAATCGATGGGGCAAACGATGTTCAGATTCTGTTCCTCATTATGGTGCCCCTGGCTTCCCCTATCATCGCAACCATCGCGCTGTTCTACGCAGTTGACCGCTGGAACGACTGGTGGTTGGCGATGCTGTTCATCCAGGATCAAACCAAACTGCCGTTGACGCTGATCCTGCGAAAGATGGTAGTCGACGCCACTATCGATTTGGGCAACGCTATGATGAACGCCATGCGCGACTCGCATATCCAGGTACACTCACGATCGCTGCAAATGGCCACTGTCACCCTCACCACCATCCCTATTCTGCTGGTCTATCCATTCCTGCAGAAGTACTTCACCAAAGGCATTATGTTGGGCGCGCTAAAAGGATAGAGACGTCAACGATGTACTGTACTGGAGGAGCCTGGCCCCATGTCGCAGGGAAAGGAGGTGTGAATAGCATAGCAAGTGCAAGATCAGAAGGACCCCACTAGTCAGTCATTGTTTGTGGAACGTGTCTGTCAGAGCTTGAAGAAGGAGGATTACCCATGAAACTCTCACGTCGTGAAGCCCTGAAATTGCTTGGTTGGACTGCAGTCGGTGGCGTCTTGGCTGCCTGCAAAGCTACTCCCTCTGCTCCTGGCACACCTGAGACCGAGGAAGCCGGAGAAGTAGAACCAGCCGTTGGCGCACCATCCAGCGAAGAAACAGTGGAGATCACTGTTAGCGTCTGGGATATCCAGAACTCTTTCCCCGAAGACCAAGAGCCGGATGAGATTGCCAAGATGGTGAGTGACATGTTCAATGTCAAGCTCGTCCCGGTGAACGTGGGTTGGGGTGACGCCGATGAGAAGTACAACACTTGGGCGGCCTCTGGGCAGTTGCCGGACATTATCGGAGCCATTGCCATGCCGGGGACGGCTCGTTACTATCAGTGGATCAGCGACGGAGTCGTCCGTCCGTTGCCGGATGTGTCGAGCTACCCCCAAATACGCCAACTGATGACACTGCCAGAGGTAACTGCGTTCTCCGTGGATGGCGAGAATTACTTCCTGCCACGCTTGACCTACGAGGATCCCGCTTGGTGGGCTATGGACCGGGGATTGACGGTCCGCAAAGACTGGATGGAAGCTCTGGGCCTACAGGACCCTGAAACTGAAGAAGACTACATCGAGCTGACTAAGGCTTTCGCCATGGGCGATCCGGATGACAACGGTTCTGACGATACAGCAGGTTTCACACCGGTCGCGCCATGGATTCTCGTCTCTCAGGGCTGGCCAGGCTTCGGATACACAGACGAGCGCTGGGTCAAACTTGGAGGGAAGTACCGCTTGGCAGTTTCCGAGGATGCAACATTCTACATGATGCAGTTCTTTAAGCGGATGTACCAGGCCGGAGGCCTAGATCCCGACTTCGCCACGCTTGAGAGCCAGCAAGCGCTGGAGAAGTTTGCCGCTGGCAAGACAGGTCTCCTGGGCCGCCAGGTGTCGCCGAAGCATCTGAACATTGTGCTCAACTCATGGGTGAAGCTGCAGCCCGACACGGACTTTGTGGAGTCCATCGCGTTCTTGCATGGTCCAACGGTGGATGGCAACTACGTGCGCTTCACTGAGAAAGCATACTGGTCCGAAAGCTACATTGCTGCCGGGGTCGATGACAAGAAGATGGAGCGCATCCTAAAGCTGTATGACTGGCTGTACAGCGATGACGGTATGTACACGATGCAATACGGCATCAGCGGGAAAGACTACGTTATCGACACTGATGGTAATATCAAGCTGCTCACGCCAGTAAATGAGGAGACGGGCCTCCACGTCGCGACTTCGGAGATTTACCCCTTCACGTACGCGATGTCGTACCTGGCAGCTTGGACAGGTGATATACTTCAGTATCAGGACCCGAATATCCCCGAAAGCATCCGTCAGCTATGTGCAGAAGAGCGTGATTACCGCATCTCGAACTGGAAGGACCCGCAGATTGACTGGCGTGTGCAAGCCATTGATGTGCCGGAGAAGCAAGAAATGGCAGCGATCCGCTTCACCGACGACTGGGTCCGCTTCATCATGGATGAGACAGGAGAGAGTGACGAGGCTCTCTACCAAGCCATGAAGGACAACTGGAACGCTAACGGCTACGCAGCCGCCATTGAGGCTGTAACAGCCAAGGCTAAGGAGCTTGGAATCGACTAGCCCTACCACAGATCCTCGCAGACAATCGCGATGACCAAGGATGAGCACCGAGTACATCCTTGGTCATCGTGGTCCCTCGTCGTGCAGGGTCACCGCTCTGGGGTGGAGTGTCCATACTGATAGAAGTCGTTTCCGAAGGCGCGATCGCCGCCCAAGCGCCCGACACAGGCCTACGTGTAGTGATCCCAAGAGCTACGCAACATGCACCGCAGTCTCTCCAACGAGGATCTGAGCTGCATGGCCTTTCGGTGGCGTGGGGGCGCTTGGGCGGGTAGCGATCAATGGTTTCTCGCAGGGGCGCTGTGAGGAAGCGGACAGGATAGGGAAATCCGAGGCTCAGCGGTCTTGGCGGCCACCGGGATGAAGCAGATGATGAAGACGGAAAAGTCTGCGGAATCAGTGGTGCCCAGCGCTTGCATGCGTGGTCTGACGCCGGGACAGAGTTGCGAGAACCCCTCCAAACTGAGGTCCATGCTTGCTCCTCACCCCGCCATGCGCAACAAGATCGGTAGGGACCAGATGGCCGCGACCATCATCGATGTCGTGGGCTGTCGGATTCAGCAGCGATGCTCGACCACTGTCGCAGGAATGCTGTGACACTGCCGCCGCCGATACGGGGCGCGCGTTGCGCTTTTCAGTTGAAGGAGAGAAGATCATGATAGAAGCTCAATCTTGTGCTGGGGACGAGATCCCGTTCGAGGTGTTCGCACGATTCCGTAGGCTCAGAGAGCAGAACCCGATCATTGCCCTTCGCCCACCGTTGTGGGCGGCGGCAACCCATGCTATTGCCATCGGGGAAACCTTGCACTATCTCTGGGCGAAGCGCGAATCCGACGCGCGATGGGTGCTGATGCACGCCACAGCTCCCGTGGGCAACCCCTCACGCATTAGGCAGGATCCTCGGAATCCCATCCTGGTCCCTTCGCATGAGGGCTTCGATGACTCGGCGGTCGAGTATCCTTTCCCCTTCTTGAACCCAGCCGACGGTCGGTATTACATGTACTACCGCGGCAAGGGTCGGGGGCAGCCCGAGCAGACGGGCTTACTTGTGAGTGATGGCGACATGGGGAAGTGGCAGCGCGTCCGAGATACCCCAGTTATTCCGGCCGATGCTGATTATGATCGCGAAGGCTCAACGCACCCCTCGGTTGCAGTGATGGACGACACCATTCATATCATCTATACGGGGAAGGCAACTTCCTCCTATACAGAGGGGTTAACTATCTGCCACGCCACCGCGTCCATTACTGACCCGGCAACTATAACCAAGGATCCTGCCAACCCCGTGTTCAAGGGCAGCGGTGAGGCCTGGGATAGCTGGGCAGTTCGGGAGGCAGAGTTGTTCAAGGGACCGCGATACTTCCACATTTTGTATGGTGGGTATGACGGTGAAGTGTGGCGGATTGGACATGTCCGAACACGCGACTTCCGTTCGTTTGAGCCCAATCCATACAATCCGATTTTCGGCCCGGCGCGTGACCCAGATGCGTGGGACTGCGATGGCGTACTGACGCCGCAGGTGATAGAGCTCGGGGAGTGGTACTACATGGTCTATGCTGGGAAGAGGGGACGGGAGTGGCAAACTGGCCTGGCCAAGACTCACAAGAGCCAGGTACTTGAGCCAGGTTAGCGTCGGCCTGGTGGTACATGACATCATCGGTATACGAGGTCTAGCAGAGAGCCGGGAGATGGAGCTTGCTTCATCTAGGTCAGCCTCCTCTTGTGGTCCGAATGATGCCTTCAGCGTTGCCTGTCTCTTCGGTCTTTCCACTCCCAGCTAGACTGGGCATTGGACGCCTTGGTCGCCGTGATCGATTTCCGGCACATGGTTCTCTCATTCGCGACGCAAGGTCAAGGTCAGGATCTGATCCAATGACCAACTGAGACTCCATCCCTGCAGCGCCTTGGTAAACACGTCCATACTGAGGGTCAGTTAGACAAAGCCTTCCAGAAGACGAGTATAAGTTCGGGAATTGCCCCGCTTCGGCACCAGGCACTGCCTCAACTTCCCTTTAGTCGCCCTCCCCCATTGTCGCAACAGCTACTCTTGGGCAAAGCCGGTACATCACCCGCCTCAGTGACGGGATAGCCATCAGCCTTCATCTCCCTTACTGGCTCCCGCCGCTGTCCTGATGAAAGCCCCAGATGCACGAGCCCCCTCTTGAGATCCCTAACAGCATCACAAGTTGTCCCACCATCTGCTCACATTGGACAATCTGCTCAGCGAATTCGTGTCGCTTGCTCATTGTGCTGCCCTGCTCTGGACTCTACTCCCCTCTGACTCCGTCCGGCGGTTCCAAGCTACACGCGCATCAGCATTATAGCAAGACGAACACCTCCTCCTCTTTCGAAATTGATCAATACCGATTCCTTTGATTGACCGAAGTGTTTGATTATGCTATACTAGAGGCATACGCAATACTCCAAGCGTCCGACCCTGGTCGGACGCCCATTTCAAATGGCGAAGAGGTACTGAGTGCCACGGGAGCCAAGGAGTGAACGGTCCTTGCTGAGAGAAGAACGGCACAGAGTAATTCTGGAGCGGCTGCAGAGCGAGGGTCTAGTGACTGTCGCCCAACTGAGCCAATCTCTCGGTGTCAGTGAGGTCACGATCCGCCGCGATCTGCGGGAGCTGGATGAACAGGGCAAACTGCAGCGAGCCCGTGGCGGCGCACTGTCAAGGGTTCAAACCCCACCCCCCGAGCCTCCCGTTGTCCAAAGAATGGAGCAGGCGCGTGAGATAAAGGACTGCATAGGGCGCCAGGCCGCAAGCCTGATCGCCGATGGCGATGCAGTCTTCATTGGATCTGGCTCAACTGCTGTTTACGTTGCCCGACACCTGACCAATCGACGCAACTTGACCGTAGTGACCAACGCCCTGACGGTCGCCAGCGAGCTGGCTGCCGCTGAAGGTGTCACAGTGGTCATGACTGGAGGGATGATGCGCGGTTCAGAGCTTTCACTGGTGGGACACATCGCTGAACTGGCCCTGGACGAAGTTCGGGTTGACAAGGTTGTCATGGGGATGCGCGCCATCAGCCTGGATGCAGGACTCACCAACGATTTTCTACCCGAGGTCATGACGGATCGGGCCATCATTAGGATGGCTCACGAGCTCATTGTCGTTGCAGATCATACCAAATTCGGAAAGGTGGCGGCGGCTTACGTCGCCCCTGTCTCTCGAATCACCACGCTGATCACCGACCCAGGCATTCCTGCCGACACACTGGCCGCCCTGGAGGAGCTGGGAATCCGGGTGATTATAGCATCGTGCACTAATAGCAATGGCAATGATACTAATGGCAATAATGGGGAGGACACGTTATGATAGAAGAGAACTCATTTACCTGGCAGGAGATTGTGAGCCAGCCCGACGTCTGGCAGGCAACACTGGCAGCTTTCGACGCCAGCCAGGACGCGCTGCGCGGCTTTCTGAGTGATGTCACCCCGGCGGAAACCTTGGTGATCGGCTGTGGGTCTACTCACTATTTGGCACGTGCAGCAGCGCCACTTCTGGCACGGGCGACGCAACGCCCTTCATGGGCCGTACCATCCTCCGAGCTCATGTTGTTCGGTGACGCGCTCCCGCTCTCGAAGCCCCTGTTGATCGCAGTCTCTCGTTCTGGGGCCACCACAGAGACCCTGTGGGCATTGGATCACTACCGTGAAACCTGGCACCAGCCGGTGTTGGGCGTTACGTGTTACCCCGACAGCCCAATGGCTGGGAAGGCCGACTTCGTACTCGCTGCCACTGAGGCACAAGAACATTCCATCGCACAGACCAGGTCCTTCGTGAGCATGTACATCCTGGTCCAGGCCACTGCAGCAACGATGGCGGGGGACGGAACCTTCCTAGCACGGCTGAATCGGCTACCGCAGACGCTGCGCGTGCTCTCCGACCAACTGGGGGATCTCCCTCGAAGCCTCGGCGCGGACCTGGATCTTGAACGTTTCTTTTTCCTCGGCGGAGGCCCGTACTATGGGTTGGCGTGCGAAGCCATGTTGAAGATGAAGGAAATGACCCTCTCCTACTCCGAGGCCTTTCATCCCATGGAGTTCCGCCATGGCCCTATGTCCATGGTGAACGACCAGACTCTGGTGATCGGGTTCATCTCTGATTCCGCCGCCATGCAGGAGGTCCGTGTCTTGCAGGACATGAGCGAGCTGGGCGCACGCACCCTGGCTATTGTGGAAGACGCCCAGGTGTTCGAGGGCTGGCAACCTGATCATGTAATCGAGTTGCGCAGTGGGCTGGACGAGTGGGCGCGTGGGGCGCTGTATCTTCCGCCGTTACAGCGAATGGCCTACCACCGGGCCGTAGCCAAGGGGCTCAATCCAGATACCCCGACCAACCTGGAGGCAGTGGTGAGGCTGTAGCTGCCAACAGCACCAATGATCTGGCCAACCCTCAGGTGGCTCTTGCTTCAGAGGCAAGCCATGAGGAGGTCCGCCGGATGTTCGATGAGATGGCCGCGGCAGAGCGGGACAATCTCCCCTCCTTCCTGTGGGCTTAGCGTGCTCTGGCCCGACGGCAGCATCATCTCTCATTCTTGGGCTGGCGAGGAGGCACCATTGGTATGAAAACACTGACTCTTGGCAAGCTACGTGGGCTACAACGGTGTGCCACGCAGCGGGGAGCTATTGCCGTGCTGGCGCTCGATCATCGCAACAATCTGCGCCGGGCCCTACATCCCGATAACCCGAAGGCAACCACAGCCGATGAGCTGTCCACGCTCAAGCAGGAGATCACGCGCACTGTGTCGCCTGTGGCCACGGCGGCGCTCCTGGATCCAGAGTTCGGGGCTGCCCAGTGCGTGACAGCCAGCGCACTTCCACGCGACGTAGGGTTGATCGTCTCCCTTGAGGCGACGGGCTACACGGGAGACCCCGCGGCGCGCCAGAGCCGAATACTGCCGGGTTGGAGCGTCGCCAAAGCAAAGCGCATGGGCGCTGACGCGGTTAAGCTGCTGGTCTACTATCACCCTCAAGCATCCACTGCCGGCGCGATCGAGGCACTGGTACGTGAGGTAGCATCAGCATGCGCCGCACACGATCTGGCGTTTTTCCTCGAAGTGCTCACGTACGCGCCAGATCCGACACAGCGCAAGCTAACCGGGGATGCACGCCTTCAGACCGTTATCGAAGCCGCACGTCGCCTCACGCCACTGGGCTGTGACGCACTCAAGGCCGAGTTCCCGCTCGATATCACCGCTGAACCCAACGAGCACGCGTGGGCGGAGGCCTGCACGGCGCTGACGCAGGCCAGTGCCGTGCCGTGGGTGTTGCTCTCGGCAGGGGTGAGCTACGAGACCTATCTGCGGCAGGTCACCGTCGCCTGCCAGGCTGGGGCCTCCGGCGTAGCCGTGGGACGGGCCGTGTGGAAAGAGGCCACCTCACTAGCAGGAAAGGCGCGTACCGCCTTCCTCTCTGAGGTGGCGCGGGAGCGCATGGCACGCGTGACAGCACTTTGCGATGCGCTGGCCCGCCCCTGGACGGCAATTTATGCGCCCGAACCAGTCTCTGAGGATTGGTATCGTACCTACGGAGAGCATGAGAATGGCTGAGTTCGACGTCCTGGTGTTAGGAGAGATTAACGTCGATCTGATCCTCAGCGCCGATGAGATCACGCCCGTCTTTGGACAGGAGTTGCTGGTCGACGATATGACATTGGCGATGGGCAGCTCGTCGGTCATCTTCGCCTGCGGGGCAGCGCGCTTGGGACTGCGGGTGGGTTTCGTAGGCGTCGTGGGCGATGACGAGTTTGGCCACTTCATGCTGCGCCAGATGGCGGCTCGGGGCGTGGACGTGAGCCCCGTCATCGTCGATCCTGCGGTCAAGACGGGCATCACGGTGAGCCTCTCCACCGCTGCCGACCGGGCACTGCTGACCTACCCGGGCTCGATCGAGGCGCTGACTGCGGAGCGGGTGGATCGTTCATTGCTGAGTCACGCCCGTCATGTGCACGTCGGCTCCTATTTTCTACAGCAAGGATTACGCACAGGACTACCAGCACTCTTCGCCAAGGCTCGGGCTCATGGACTCACTGTATCGCTGGATACAGGTTTCGACCCGCGCCAGACGTGGGACGGTGGGTTGCGGGAGGTGCTGGCCAATATTGACGTTTTTCTGCCCAATGAAATCGAGGCGCCCGCCATCGCTGGAGCACCGAGTCCGGAGACAGCGCTGGATGCATTGGCGGCGTGTGTGCCGACAGTAGTGGTGAAACTGGGAGCCAAGGGTGCCATCGCGCGGCGGGGCAGCGAAGTCTGCCGCGCAACGCCCCCACTAGTGAAAGCTGTGGACACGACCGGCGCCGGCGACAGCTTCGACGCCGGGTTCGTCTACGGCTACCTGGCGGGCTGGTCCCTCCAGCGCACCCTCCGCCTGGCCTGCGCGTGCGGCGCGCTGACCACCCGTCAACCGGGCGGCACCGAAGGGCAACCGACGCTCACAGAGGCCATGGCGGCACTGGGTGAGGATCTCCAGCACATAACATAGCAGAGGTATAGTCCATGACTTCAAGCCTCCCCACCCTGCTACAGCAAATCGTGGCCACACACAAACAAGGAACCGCGATCGGTCTTCCCAGTATCTGCTCAGCGCATCCCTTTGTCCTGGAGGCCGCAGTCCGGCATGCACAGGAGACCGGCGCTGTGCTGCTGGTGGAATCCACATCCAATCAGGTGAACCAGTATGGCGGCTACACCGGCATGACGCCGGTGACGTTCCGCCAGCGACTCATGGACCTGGCACAACGTCACCAGCTACCCACTGAGCGCATCATCCTGGGAGGGGATCATTTGGGACCAAACCCCTGGCGCCGCCAGCCAGCCAAGCGGGCCATGGAACAGGCGCAGACATTGGTGCGGGAGTGTGTGTTGGCGGGTTACACAAAGATTCACCTGGACGCCAGCATGAGATGCGCTGACGACGCGACGGACACCCCCCTATCGATTGAGGTCTCCGCTGCCCGCGCGGCGGCGCTCTGTGCAGCAGCAGAAGAAGCCTACGCCCAGCTTCCAGCCGACGCTCCCCCTGTATCCTACGTCATTGGCACTGAGGTGCCGGCCCCCGGGGGCGAACAGGAAGCCGCTTCCGAGATCCACGTCTCGTCAGTAGCTGACACCCAGGCTACAATCGAACTGACACGGCAGGCGTTCCTGGAGCGTGGACTGGCATCGGCGTGGGAACGGGTGATCGCGGTGGTGGTACAGCCGGGTGTGGAGTTCGGGGATGAAGTGATCTTCGACTACCGCCGGGACCGCGCAGCTCCGCTCTCACGCTTCATCGAGGGTTACGAGCATCTGGTCTACGAGGCCCACTCCACCGACTATCAGACGCGCCAAGCGCTACGGCAGATGGTGGAGGATCATTTCGCCATCCTGAAGGTGGGGCCGGCGCTCACGTTTGCTTTCCGTGAAGCAGTGTTGGCATTGACGCTGATCGAAGAGGCACTAGTAGCGGAGGAAGGACGCTCACACCTGCGCGCGGTGCTGGAGCGCGTTATGGTGGCGCACCCCGAACACTGGCAAGCATATTACCGGGGCACGCCCGCGCAACAGCGGCTGGCTCGACTCTATAGCTTCAGCGACCGGATTCGCTACTACTGGGCACGACCAGAGGTGCAGGCCGCGCTGGATATCCTGCTTCGGAACCTGGGAGCACGATCTGTACCGCTCTCGTTGCTGAGCCAGGCCCTACCGGTGCAATACCGTCGTGTGCGCGAGGGGCGGCTGGCGCGGAATCCCCGTGCCTGGATCCGCGACAAAATCACCGAAGTGCTGGCGGACTACGCAGCAGCGACAGGCACTCCCCATGAAAAGCGAGAGGAGTGAGGCTCGGTACCCCCACCAAGCCAGACGGCACACGGTTCATACCCCCCAACTCCCTAGAGACGTTTCTCTCTGGGCCGTGGCCCTACGTCACTGAGGTCCAGCGGCTGAAAGCCCAGACCCAATGCAGGAGAGTCATCCCGCAAAGTGAAGTCATCGGCGTCCACGTTACGGAACCCTGGGTCAGCCACCAGCGAATGGCGGTCCTGACCGAGCGCCTGCCATTCCTCCCAGGTCAGCACAGGAGCCCCCTGACCAGGGTTGCCAGCACAGATGGTGAGCGGCTGGTGTGACAGGCTCCAGAAGAGATTGAGGTCGCTCACGACGCCGCCACGCCTCAGGTCGGCTGCATAGCCCCCCTGAAAAAGCGGCTGCCCCTCGGTCACCACAATGTTGCGCTCGAAGGTAAAAGCAACATGGCGGTCCACCCGCAGCACAACTCGATCAGCATCTGAAAGGACGCGGCTCAGCGCGACCTGGCTGATACGTCCCAGAGCAAAGATGTTGTTCCGAACGATGTTCTCGTGCCCATAGTGCTGGTGAAAGGGCTGCTGGCTGGTGCGATAACAAAGGTTGTTCTCGATCACAATGTGCGAGCTCCCCTCATCGGGATAGATCGCCCAACCGCCGTAACGGGCGGCTTCCACATCATGAATCAAGTTCCCCACGATGATCGTTCCCGGCTGGACTCCAAGGGTGTAGATCCCTCCCATATCGCTTAGCCAGCCGTGTCCCAGGTCGTGGATATGGTTCTTCACCAGGTGGTTGTCACGTGCCACGTTCTCGCCGTAGCCCCACACCCAGCCGCAGGAGATGCCCGTGTAGAAAAAGTCGTGGATGTGGTTGTGGGCGACTTCGTTGCCGAAGGTGTGGCGCAACAATACCCCCACGGCGCTGTGGAACACGCGTCCCCCGCTATGCACATGATTGTCCGTGATGCGGTTGTCACCCGTGCGTCGGGCGCGAGGCCCTGCTGCAGTTGCCCCGTTGAGCTTGATGCCGCCGGCCCCCAAGTCGCCGATCTCGTTGCCAACAATACGGTTGCCTCGACAACCATCGGCCAGCTCGAGACCGTACCAGCCGATGTGCCGGATGGTGCAATCCTCGACCGCGCAGTACTGGGCTCCCATCAGGTAGACCGCACCGGGGACGTGCGTCGCCGCTTGCGGAGAGGCCGCGTACTCCCTCGTGGAGAGCGGCTTGCCGTGCCCTATGGTAGGATCCCTCCCGCCAGGTGGTTGGTACCAGTCAGTGTGTTGCAGGGTCAGGCCCTTGAAACGCAGGAACTCGACGTATCGCCCTTCATCAGGGTCTCCCACCAGCTTGAGCAACTGCGTGATACGTGGCGCTACAACCTCAGTGCTCCCCGGCGTCTCACCCGGCATAGGAATGTAATACAGTCGGCCCGTGTCGCGCTCCAGGTACCACTCCCCCGGCTCACTCAACGCCTCGAAAACGTTGTCCACGTAATATTTGGCGAAACGCCCCGCCGTATCATCGGTCAGGCGGAAGATGCTGCGGCGCGATGATCGGACCAGACAAGTCTCCTCATCGAAGGACGCCACCGGCATCCGCTCCTCGACCCAGTAGTGCAGCACGACCACCTCAACGTCCGCAAGGTGTTGCCAGTTCTGGATGTCGCCGGGCGCGCAGCGGAAGGCATCCGAACCGTCGAAGAGGGCTGAATCCGTCAGGCTACATCCCGGCACATCCTCCATCCAATAGAACTGGCGACGCTCCGGTTCAGGCCCCACCTTAGGGAGCCGGGCACGCGGGCGTCGCTCACCGTTGACGAACAATTGGCGGAAGTACCAGCGCCCTTCGGCTACGTCTGGAATCTCCGCCACCCAGACCTCCTGTTCCCCACGTCGTTCCAAGCGCCAGTGCTCGATGCGTCGTCCCCCATCGAGGATCGCTTGCTCGCCGGGATAAGCCGCATAGGTCACCGGACCGGAGTCCTCGGCGCCAAAGACGATCGGCTCTGTAATAGAGTAGCGCCCTCCGCGTATCCACACTGTGATCGGCCCAGGCAGTTGCCCCGTCTGCTTCAACGCCCGCACCCGGTCTCGTGCTTCCGTCAGCGTCGCCAGCGGCCCGTCGGTGTCATCCTCGGCAGGCTCGGTCAGGCAACCGGTCCACTCATCGTTGCCCTGGAGTGAAACATACAGATCGTAAGACTTAGACGGCTTGTTCATCATTTAGTTAGCTCTCCTCGCGCACAGATCGCTCTCACAGCGACTTCCCAAAGCGATAAATCATCTGCACTGCACGGGATTCCCATGCCACAACCTAACATGGACATGAGCACAGGCATAGACTGTACCCGAACCGGCAGGAGTCCACAAGTAGCAAAGGCTCTCGCGACAAACGACTACACAGGACTTGCGTTGCTTTCTGCTACTGAAGCAAAGGTTGCTTGAGCCTAGCCATTCCTCAAAGTACTGACGACGTTTCGCGTGATGCAACGCGCACTATTGACATTATGAGATTAGTCGATACAATAGGCCACGGCAGTTGCGAGGAGAGAAACCCTTTCCCCGCCGCCTTAACTCTAGCATGCTAAATCTCCAGAAAAAGGACCTGACATGGCAGGACATACACAGAAATTTTACGTCAGCACCGAGAAAACACGGGCAAACCCGGATGTCAAATCCGTAATCGCTGTCATGAGTGGCAAAGGCGGCGTGGGAAAGTCCACAGTCGCTACGCTGTTGGCAATTGGGCTTCATCGACGCGGTTGGCACATTGGGGTGTTGGACGCCGATATCACCGGTGCCAGCATCCCCAAACTCTTCGGACTGCATCAGCCCCCACTTGTGGACAACGACGGCAATATCATCCCCTCTATGACACAAGATGGGATCAAGATAATCTCAACCAACCTCATGTTGCCCAACGAGGACGACGCCGTCATATGGCGCGGCCCCCTGATCTCCAAAATGATCAAGCAATTTTGGGAAAACGTAGCGTGGGGTACACTGGACGCATTGATTGTCGACCTGCCCCCGGGCACTTCAGATGCAGCGCTGACTGTCATGCAGAGCCTGCCTATCACAGGCATCGTATTGGTCACCACACCGCAGGACCTGGCCGGGCTCATCGTCCGGAAGGCGGCCCACATGGCAGAGCAGATCAAGATCCCCCTGCTTGGCATCGTCGAAAACATGAGTTTTGCGACATGTCCTCACTGTGGGGCACGCTATGAGCTATTCGGCCCCGGACGTTCGGAAGCGCTGGCAGCAGCGTTCTCTGCACCGCTACTGGCCCGTCTTGGCCTTGATCCTGCGTTAACGCAGGCCAGTGACGCAGGTGAAATCGAGCAGTATTCGAGTGACGAGATGACGGCACTCGTGGACGCATTGCTCACGACGTTGGAAGTGGAGTAGACTATCTTACACATTCATTTGGGAGGCAATGACATGGCAGAGACTGATATCCTGATCATTGGCGGGGGACCAGCGGGGCTAGTAGCGGCAAACACTGCACACGCATACTATCCGGGAAAGCAGATAACGCTGGTGCGCAAAGCTCCTCGGGCGGTTGTGCCCTGTGGCATCCCCTACATTTTTCACCGTCTCGGAAGCGTGGAGAAAAACCTCATTCCCGACGGCGGATTGGAGGCCAAAGGCATCCGTTTGGTGCTCGATGAAGCAATAAAGCTTGATACTGAGAGCCACTGCGTCACTTTGGCACATGAGGGAGAGATCAAATACGAGAAGCTGGTACTGGCCACGGGCTCCTCACCAATCCGGCCACCGATCCCTGGTGCCACCAAGCGTGGTGTGTTCGTTGTCGAAAAGGATCCCGTAAGCCTTCAGGTTCTCTTCGATGCGGTCCAGAATGCAAAAAACATCGTCGTAATCGGCGGGGGCTTCATCGGAGTCGAGTTCGCCGATGAAATCGCGCATATGACCGGCAAACACATCGCCATCGTCGAAATGCTTCCGCACTGCCTCTACCAAGCATTCGGCGACGATTTCGCACAACAGGCTGAGGCGGAACTGAAGAAAGCAGGGGTGGAGATCCACACAGGCGAGAAAGTGACCGAGATTCTGGGCGAGGAGCACGTCAGTGGGGTACAACTCTCTAACGGACAGAGGCTTGATGCCGATCTAGTGCTGATCTCGGTGGGGGCACGACCGAACGTCACGCTAGCCGCAGAGGCCGGCCTGACGATCGGATACAGCAGAGGTATCTGGGTAGATGAATATCTTCGGACTACGGCTCCTGATGTCTTTGCGGTCGGTGACTGCGCCGAAAAGAAAGATTTCTTCACCCGCAAGGTAACGCCCGTGATGTTGGCCTCGACCGCTTCTGCCGAAGCACGTATCGCTGGCGCCAACCTGTACAGTTTGCGCGTGGTGCGAGACAACCGAGGCACTCTCGCCACGTTCTCCACCCAGGTGGGTGACGTGACGCTGGCCTCTGCCGGGCTCACAGAGCGCCGTGCGCTTGAGGAGGGCTTCGACATCGTAGTTGGTGTGAGCAAGACCATGAACCGGCACCCAGGATCTCTGCCTGGAGCCCGACAAGTCACGGTTCGCTTGGTCTTTGCCGCCGATTCTCTTGTGCTCTTGGGGGGTGAAGTGGCCGGCGGCCCAAGTACAGGCGAACTCATCAATACCATTGCGCTGGCACTCCAGAACCGCATGACCGCCAATCAGATCGAAACACTTCAGGTCGCTACACACCCCCTGTTGACAGCAGCGCCAACGGTGTATCCGCTGGTCACGGCGGCTATCCAGGCACGTGAACTATGCCATTCCTAGTAACACCTCGATAACACCCGACGGAGACGAAGAGCCCGACGATTCATGTCGGGCTCTTCGTTATGTGCAGCTCATTCATACCCACCGGTACCGCACTGATGAACGACGGCACTCCCAACCGATACGCCAATATCACTGGCAATGACAGGGCATTTCACCTGAAGCAAGCAGAAAACACGCTCGCTCACCCCACTCAAAGTCTCATAGTTGGCCTGTCCCTTAGCAATGACCAAGGGAGCCTCGGCAAAGAGTCGCCGGAATTCCTCAGAGCAGAGTGACAGAATCGTACCGGGCGCATTGGACCCCGTGTCCACGATCTCTGCACACGCATCCACACCCGCAGCAATGGCATCGGCCCACGTGGCGTCATTGAGGACCGGCCCTCCCTTGACCGCATATCGCACATGTGTGGGAAGCACTTCAAGTAAGAGGCGGTCGAACACAGTTTCCCCGGCGTTATCAGCCATGAACAGGATCCAATCAGCTTCGGCCAATCGAGTGCGTAGTAACGCCAACCTGTCAATGGCATAAGGAATATGCAGCATACGCTGTACAGTTTGCCAAAGATCAGGTTGATGGTCTGTGGCACCGAAGTCAATGATATTCCCTGCAATACTCAGTCGTACCGCTGTGTCCAATGGGTCAGCGCTCTCAGAAACAAGCCGTTTTAACCTCGGGTAAAGCTGCAGAGCACGACGTGTGCTCTCAGTCTTGATCCCTGCATAGGGGTCTCCTGCGCCGACAACCTCGCGTACGATGCGATGTACTTGATGACCAATTTCCGGTGGGGTCTTTCCGCTGGGCAAAGCCTCAAGCAAACGAAGGACCCGCCTCAAGACCTCAAACTGTTGAGATTCAGTGCCCCCAGCATGTCGAGCAGCACTCAAGGCCTGCCGCAAGAAACAAGGATAGCAGTCCAGATAAGTTCGCACCGAGCGCCTCCACGATCGAGGGAAGTAACAGGCATACGGGGATCCATGCCAACGTCAGAGTTCAGCGCATGCATTCCTGAAGTGCTTCCGATAGCGTTGCGGCCGAGGTAGCGAGGATTTCTACGCCTGCCTCACCGAAGACATATACAGGCCCCTTCCCTTCCAGCGTCTCTCCCTCCGCCACAAGCACCCGATCGACCTTTTGGGCCACAAGCCACTCCGCAACTCGGATGCCTTTGGCCCTGTCAACTGCACGATAAGGGTTAGGCAGAACCTGCTGCATGTCCAGCGCCTGATCAGCGAGGCGAACCGCAACCAAGGCGAAATAGGGGGCCTCGCCGAAGACAGGGGAAACTGTTCCCGCTCTGTCACTTAGGGGGATGGCACAACGGAGATGCGTCTGCTCCTTGGGGGACGCGTGAATCAGGACTCGCTCGATATAAGGCACCTCACGGCGGATCGTTGCACTCAACCGACGCACCACTGCATCAGCCTGTGCTAGAGCCTTGACCCGCAGCACGACCTCGGCTTCCACGAAACGAAACCGTCCTGCATTGCGCCCCGTCACCCAGTTCACGCTGACGACGGCCGGATCCGAAACGATAATCGAGCGGATCTTCAGCAGAGTCTCGGCATCCAATGAGGCATCCAGAAGCACGCGCATGCCGTCCAGGAGGAGCTCCCAGCCTGTCTTCGCAATTGCCACTACGACGACAAGTGCAGCAATCCGATCGATAGAGATGCCGGCCCAACTCCCAACCAGTGCTGCAAACGCAGCACCGGTAGTGAAAACATGAGCCCGGTACTCTTTGGCGTCAGCAATAAGCGCAGGTGAGTTTGCGGCGCGTCCTACCCGAAGCTCAAAGTGGCTGAACACCAATGGAACTATCCAGGCAATGACGATCCCGCCCAGACTCGCCGGTGTCACAACAGGCAAAGACAAAACGCCATTGATCGCTTTGCGTGCAATCTCATAGCCCGTGATGAAAGTCATCACAGCGAGCCCGACCGCGACAAGATTCTCCAGCTTGTAGAGGCCATAGGGAAACCGCACAGACTTGCGGGTGGCAAGCTTAAGCCCCACCAAAACGGCGAGGGCTGTCAGTAAATCAACACCATTGTGGAGCAGCTCAGCACCGACCGCCAGGCTCCCAGAGGCATGCGCCACAAACCCATTAACCGCAATGAGTACCACGTTCACGAGCATGGAATACCAGCCCCACCGCTCCACACTGCGCGTGGAACTGGTCAAACTCGCGTGTCCAGGCCCGTGATCCTCTCCCATACGACCATCCCTTATGAATCCAACCACAAACGGGTCTGGAGCACCCTCCACACCTGGTGGAGTGCGTCACTGACAGGCCCATCCGTGGCAGTGATCGGTAGACCACGGACCATGGCCTCAGTGACCGACGTATCATAAGGCAGATGGCCAATCATCGGTATACCATGCTCTTGGCAGTAGATGTCGATCACAGATGTATTTGACACGCTCAGATCAGCCTTGTTGATGAGCACAGTAGGGGCAACCCCGAAGTGTTCAGCGACCTGGACGATGCGCTCCAGGTCATGTTGGCCAGAGACCGTCGGCTCCGTAACCACAAGCGCCAGGTCCGCACCAGCCAATGCTGCGATAACTGGACAGCCAATCCCGGGAGGCCCGTCAACCAACAACAGATCTACCTTTTCGTCCATCGCGCGCAACCTGGCCTGCTGCTTCACGAGAGTGACCAGTTTGCCCGAATTTTCCTCTCCTGCGAAGAGATGAGCATGATAGAGAGGACCATACCGCGTTCGCGAGACGTACCATTGGCCGGAATGACGCGGCTCCATACGAATCGCATCCACGGGACACTGATAGAAGCAAGCTGCGCACCCTTCACAGGCATGCGGATCAACCTGGTAAGCATCGCCGGGGATGATGGCGTCGAACCGACACACCTCAGCACAACGCCCACAGGCGATGCACATCTCTTCGTCAATCACGGCGAGCTCCCCACTCCAGAATTCCTCCGTGGACTCCAGCTCCGGCGCGACAACCAGCTCGAGGTTGGCGGCATCCACATCAGTGTCAGCAAGGACCAAGGTGCGACTGGACGCAGCCAGATGCGCGAGAGCGGCTGTAACAGTCGTCTTGCCCGTTCCCCCCTTCCCGCTCACGACGACGAGCTGTTTCATTCTTCCACCCCCCACATGATCTTCAAGTCATCATAGAGGTCTTGAAAAGCCTGCCGATAAGCTGGGCGAGCCTCCACCAGAGGCATCCCCCGCGCATAGGCCTCGGCAATTCCTCGATCCAGTGGGATCCGCATGACGACAGGGATATTTTCGCCCGCGCAATACTCGTCGACAGCCGCATCACCGGCGCCATCCCGATTCACGATCACAGCCACTGGAAGTCCAAGCTCGTCCCGTGCCACCTCCACAGCCACTCGAAGGTCATGTAACCCAAAGGGGGTCGGTTCTGTCACCAAGAGAACCCCGTCGGCCCCCCGCATGGTCTCCACCACTGGACAGGCATTACCCGGCGGCGCATCTAATATGACAGGTCGCCCACTGACATCCTCCGAGATAGCCCATTGCTTGAGCTGACGGATGATTGGAGTCGCCAGCGCTTTCCCAACATCGAGAGTGCCCTGGGCAAAGGCTATTGGTCCAGCGACTCCGCGTTCCAGAAGACCGAAGGCATCGAACACCTCGTGGATTGCGCCCTCCGGACAATTCAGTGTACAGCTCCCGCAACCATGGCAAAGCTCTGGAAAGACCATCACCTGTTTGCTAATGACGATAATGGCCCCAAACCTACACACTTCAGCACAACGGCCACAAGCAGTGCACCGATCAGGATCCACCTCCGGGATCATTTGTCCGACTTCCCGTCGCTCTTTGAGATCAGGACGCAGAAACAATCCGGCGTTAGGCTCCTCGACATCACAATCCAGGTACAGAGGGTGTCTCTCAGCCAAACTGAGGGCCAAGCTGACGGCCACAGTTGTCTTACCCGTTCCTCCCTTTCCACTCGCAACCGTCACTATCACCGACTCTCCTCCCAATCAATTACCGTCCCCACTGGGCAAGGGCGTACAACATCCTGTCCCAGCAGCCGACGAAGCTCGCAGAAGGCCACATGGCCAGAGCAATGGTTAGGCGCGACCCAGTGCAGAGAAGGCAAAGCCTGCAGTACAGCCCCCACATGCCGCAAATACGCGATGTCGGCTGAGGCCAGGTGGGTTCCCCCGGCAATACCGACAAGAGGCCGCTGAAATGTCCGCTCCACGTGGTACACCGTATTCAGTAATCCGGCATGGCAACAACCACACAACAAGATCACCCCGGCTGGGGTTTCTATCACCAGGGACATATCGTCCTGATAAGGATCCGCGACCCACCCCACCTCACTCCGCACAAGATGGTGAGCCCCACGACCCTCTGGCTCAGGTCTTGCGTTGACCTCACCGGTGGTCCACACACCAGGGGCTACCTCCTGCGGCTCTGAGCTCAATCGCACGTCGAATCGTGCCCGTATCTCGGCCTCGGTCAAACCAGGACCAATGTACTTGACACCCTCTGGCCGACGCGAGTATCGGGGACGGAAGAAATCCGGGTTGGCGTAAGCCGGTATTTCAGACTCGAGCCGGCCGAGAAGCGAAGAGAGGCCACCCGCATGGTCGTAGTGGCCATGGCTCAAAGCCAGCGCCCTGAGGTCAGCCACAGAGATTCCTGCCACGTCCATGTTGTGTAGGAGCACAGTCCCGCTTTGACCTGTGTCCAACAGGACTCCCCCGATCTCCGTCTCTATCCAAAATGCCAGCCCGTGCTCCCCCCAGAAGGAAGAGCCGGGCTGCACCGCATTGTCCACCAAGCAAACAATTTTCATGGGCACCCTATGACCTTACCATAGGAGTACCGCACTTGGGACAACGCTTCCGGTAACATGGTTGACCAACGACATGAGGTTCACGGTGCCCACAGGCAGGACAGACACACTCGCCACCTGGTCCAGCACCAGTACCACCCATCCGACCGGGTCCCTGTCCACCACCTCGACCAGCACCACCACCACGCCCACCACCGCCACCACGGCCGAAAATACCCATCTCTCAACCTCCTACAGTCAAAGGCAAACAGTCAGGATACCTCACTCACATCCTACGACCACGCCGCCGATAGCGCATACGTCGCCCTGTCCCTCGAGCTGCGCTCGCAGGCCTCAATGCCGCACTTACCAAGCCCTCTCTATCGATCATGGGCCTGCGTCGACTCGCCAGCCATCGGTCCACAACCGCAGCGACCCCTTGCAGCACATCCAA
>CAYLRT010000042.1:0-20698 GCA_964385885.1 uncultured Anaerolineales bacterium
CAGATAACCTGTTACCCCTATTCTAGGCGCGATTGCCTCCATGTCAACAGCGCACTGTGCACAGGCATTTGCAGTCTGCCTGGTGCGACGGTCATACCGTGGCCAGCCAAGCGGCCCCCTTGGTCCCCATTCCCCGCCTCTGTGCCGTCCCAAAGAATCTCACAAGCAAGCACCAAGAGCATCTGCACGATCAGGCTACAGAGTAAGCCGGAGATAGAGCCGCGGCAGAAGCTGGGGCAACATCGTGACATCTGAGAGGATCACATGGCGATGATGGGGAAACATCAACTCCAGGTCAGCCGGGCTATTGTCATCCGTCGAAATACAGAAAGTATGCAACCCTTGTCGCAGGTTCTCCTGACATGCCATGCGAACATCGTACTGAGCATAACCCGTGCTCGCATCATAACCGGAATCCATCGGCTTGCCATCAGTAATCAGCAAGATCAACCGCTGCCGGGCGACGACCTGACCCAGCCGGTACCCCGCATGCCGCAGCGCCGCTCCCATCCGCGTAGCGCTACGCGGATATACCCCCATCACATTGCTGATCACCCGCCGATCCCATGGATCGGCGAAATCTTTGAAGACAAGAAACTCACACTGCTCACGACCGTTCCCGCTAAAACCGCAGATGCTGAACCGATCCCCGAGAGCCGCCAGTCCGTGTCCCAGCACCAACGCAGCACGTTTCTCCAATTCAATCGTTTTCATCCGCGCAGCTTGTTGACCGAGCGTACTCCCCGTAGACCCACTCACATCGAGCAGGATCAGCACGGCCAGGTCACGTTTGTTGTGGTACGGCTTTTCATAGAAGTTGATCTTAATGCCCGGCGTACGCCGATGCTGCACCAGGTAGTCCAGTAGTTGGTCGACATTGATCGTATCGCCATCACTGAGGAACTTCTCCTTACTCAGGTCGGGCCGCAGCATCTCGAAGAGCCGCCGCGTCCGCTGTGCCAGCGAGACGATATCAGGAGGAAGATCTGCAGCCCCACGACCTTCTACCCGCCTTTCGTACACATGACAGTAGTTCCTGTAGTAATCGTTCTCCTCCTGGCTCCATTCATCATACACATAGGCAGCCGGGACGCCCATCTGCTCACGCTCGGTCTCCCCTTGTGTCTCTTGCTGCGTTCTGACGCTTGCCACCAGAGGCTGTTTGGATTTTTCTGCCTCACGCGCTCGTTGCGCTCGCCGCGCCTGCCGCTTCAGATCAGCCACCAGAGCGTCTGCGGGGGGACGGCTGACGCCACCTGGATACAGGAAATCGGGCAGAAAGGCGAAGGGTCTCAGAAGCTCACGGGAGAGACCTGGATAAGCATCGGCGGCACGTTCCAAGAGGTCAGGAGTCAGTAAAGACGCCAGGTCAATAGTGTTAACCGCACGGTCTACGAGCTCCAAGAGATCTGACAGAACATCCCCCTCTGCGGCATGACCGACGCCCATCAGATCGAAGAATAACTGCTCAGCCGCGCTCATCGGGCCCCGCGCCCTTGCCTCAACACGGAGCCCAAACGACACCAATCTCCGAGCACCAGGCCACGCGCGGTTGATACCACGGAGAATACGGACGTACTCCAAGACCTGGAAACCGTTCAGACGCAGTGTGCTGTCACCGACCAATGCACGACATGTAGGATAATCAGGGTGCCCATGAATCGCAGAAAAGCCCCCCTGCACCAACATGCCTGCTGCCACCACAGCGCACAGTCGGTACCAGTCTCGGTTCTGCGGAGCATCATCGAAGAAACGGATGCGCGCCGGAAGAAAAAGCCAGCGGCTCAAACAGACGACGCGTGAACCTCTCGCGATCAACTCATCGCTGTCGAGGCGGCCAAGATCCCCCACTTCGACATCGGTTCCAGTGAGCGCCCGCAACAGGGCGGCCAGAGACTGCGTGAGATCCTTCAGACGTGCTTCCTGAGTGAGGGCCTGAACCATCAGCTCTGACGTCCTGAGCGTCCCCATCAGAAACTTCAATCCGGTCTGCTTGTTGCGATGATAGGCCCGGATACCCTGTGCAAGATAGACGTCCATTTGCGCATCTGTGAGGCGCTCCCGGAGATTCCTGTATCCCATCAGGAATGCCAGGGCCAAATCTTCGTCAACCGCGCGCAGCCTACGCAGCGCATGAATCAGGTATTGGACATCACTTGGAGACTGGCCAAAACCCCCTTCGCCCAGCGTGCGGAAGAATGTGATCCCATAGTGCAACTTGGACTGGGCGAACTCTCGTCCAAGCTGAGTGACCTCGGCAAAGAGAACTGGCAGGTCAAACAACCACGATGTGCGCGGGTTCCAGGCCGCCAGG
Source organism: uncultured Anaerolineales bacterium (assembly GCA_964385885.1). Lineage (GTDB taxonomy): Bacteria > Chloroflexota > Anaerolineae > B4-G1 > SLSP01 > PWVB01. The sequence goes on from CAYLRT010000042.1 coordinate 2,315, forward strand.
AATTCCTTAAGGACGTAATCAAAGTGCTGTTGCTCCGAACAGCGCAACAGGGCAAAGAAGGCATCCGTCACCTCAGGGCGCTCCTCACCGATGAGCCCCTGATCGAACATGGCCTCTAGCGTCTGAGCGAAGATGTCACGATATCCCCAACAGACGCTGGAGAGCTTGAAACCACGATAGCGATCCTCCATCAAGCGCTCGGGCCTCCCGATGACCTTCATTGAGGAAGACCTCACGTGGGTACCACGATAGTCTGGCACACCGTCACCCTACTGGGCGCTCTCCATCAGATCGCCGAAGTAGAGTGCAATGATATCTGCGATAGTAGACATGATCTGCGGCTCATCGGTCAAAGTCTGCCCAATCGCGTAAGTGCAGGCGTCCTGTGGCGACAATCCCTGACGGATAAGCTTGCCAGCATACACCAACAGACGGCTGCTCACCCCCTCATCCAATCCAAACCCCTTAAGCTCTCTGATCTTCGCGCCCAGCTCTGCAAGCTGGCGACTCTGCGTTTCCGGCAAACCCGTCTCGATCTCAATGATCCGCGACTCCAGGTCTACCGACGGATGGGAAAAGATCAGACTCGCGAAGCGCTGCTTGGTGGACTCCTTGAGGTCCTTGACGATACTCTGATAGCCTGGGTTGTAACTGAGTACCATCATGAAGTGCGGATGAGCGTGCACAACCTCTCCCGTCTTGTCAATATACAGCACGCGGCGATGGTCCGACAAAGAATGAATGACTACCGTGGTGTCTTTGCGCGCCTCAACGATCTCATCCAGATAGCAGATGGCGCCATATCGCACGGCCAGCGTCAGCGGTCCATCCTGCCACACCGTCTCCTCATCCCTGAGAAGGAAACGGCCTACTAAGTCTGCCGCCGTGAGATCTTCATGGCATGAAATGGTGATCAATGGCAGATTGAGCCTGTACGCCATATACTCCACAAATCTCGTCTTGCCACAGCCTGTGGGGCCCTTCAAGATCAAAGGGATCTGCGAACGGAAAGCGGCTTCAAAAACCGCCACTTCATTGTCCTGAGGAATGTAGTTTGGCTCATCGTGGATGCGAAACTGCGCGATGATTGACTCACCAGCCACAGACGACACCTCCTTGATGCTGTAGGCGAACATACTTGCGCTCTCTATTCTCTAGACTATCGGGATCAATCATAGCACCATGTGGGGCTTCGCCCAGGGGAAAAATTGGGGAGCCACAGGGTCAACACATCAATACGTACAGTCCCACCAGGGAGATAACTGCTGTCTCAACCCTGTTCCAGCTCTCCAGGCACGCCTCAAGCCACCAGCGCAGCAGGCGAGGTCGCAGAGCTATTGATAGACCACAAAAACGGGTCTCGGGGTAAGACCCATCACCTCGCTTGGCGCCATCAACGGTACATCATACTCATAGAAGAGTTTGATGCCGCCGTACTCCCAGCCAGGTTCTCCTGCATACTGGATGTAATCACCTTTCTTGGCCCCCGGCCCTCCGAATCCATCGGCATCCCACAGGAGATCGACGTAAGGATAGTCAATCAGGAACTCTTTACCGCTGAACATACGGTTGTCAAACTGATGGATGATGAGCACTTTCCGCTCCCCTACCTGTTGGGCCACAGCGTTGAGCCACACCTGGACCTCATTGACCTGGGCGCCTGTCATCGTGCCGATCCGCTGCCCTGGGACGGCCCAGGCTTCTGCCATCAGAAACTCTGGATCGATGGCCAGGTGCACACCTGGCTGCTGGAGAAATGGTGCCACATACTCCACCTCCGCCATGACAGGGCTGTGGCCAGGTTGAATATCCAGCACACAGAACAACCCAGACGCCCGTGCCACGTCGATCCACTGGGTGATCCGCTCATGGGGCACACGATGAACATAATCACCATCCGCTCCTGGAGAAGAATCGGCGATCGTAGTAACCATGTGAAAGAAAGGTACTACCTGCACCCCAGGTAGAATTGCCTGGTAAGCCAGTGCCTGCTCCCGGGCAAGGCGAACGGTCTCCTCCGCCGAGTACCTTCCCAGGATCCCCAGCCCCCGTCCCAGGGGCGTGCCATAGAGCCCAACCCAGACGCGGTTATCGAACTGAGAAGCGAACCCATCAGGTGGGGTTGCAGCCAGGAGTGTCGGTGGTGCCCCAGTTGGCGGGGTCGAAGCCATAGGTGTTGCTGTTACACCTGCGGAGCCCGATGATGTAACAGGTTCCGTTGCCCCGAGGGGCAGGGTTGGCGTCGGCGTTGGAGTCTCCGTTGCCGGCACAGGCGTTGGCGACGACGTGACTGTAGCAGTGGGTGTCGCTGAAGGCAACGGTGTGGGAATGGCTGTCGGCGTGGCGGTGGGAGGCACCGTCGCCGTCGCGCTGGGAGTAGGGCTGACCGTCGCGGCGTCAACCTCCGCCGGGGAAGCCGTGGCGCTTGCCCCCCTGGTGACTGGAGCTGGTGGATCCGCCTCGCCAGGCAGTGGCCGCAGCAGAAATGGGAACATCCCCTCCTCCACCGCCCAGACACCGGCCAGGATCGTGATTCCCAAGGCCAACGCACTAAAGGCCGTAAGAAAAAACTTACGGCTTGCTGCCATGCTACTATGTTCACGTCCTGGCTTTCGGTTCGTCATGCTTGTGGCACCTTAGACGACCCCAGGACAGAAGGGAGGTGGACACAGGTCATCACCCAGATAGATCTCCAACAGATCGCGCAAGAGTGTCGCCGAGGAGGGAACTGGATTGGGCTCATTGATCACCAGTGCAACTGTGCCGAAAATGTCGGTCGCGTAGACGACACCCATCTGCTTGCGCCCCAGAGACCCAAGTGGATGTATGGGGGCCAACGCCACCGGCTTCACTGACAACACGTAATGACCATCACGCAATCTCTCTGCTCGAGCAACCAACCGATACCGCTCTCCATGCGCCACAGCCTCACGCAGCGCGTCGACAGAGACATCGCGGATCCCCGCTCTCTGCACATCCTCTAGCTTAAACGCCGTGCCCAACACGGCATTGGCCAGTATGACCAGCTTGGCCGCAGCATCCCATCCATCCAGATCCCACGATGCGTCAGCTTCCAGAACCCCCTCTGCACGCGCCGTCTCGATGGCTTCCTGCCAGGGGGTCCCTTCCGCCAACATATCCATTATGTAACCCGTCACGAGGTTCGGGACAGCCTCTATCCGATGGATCTCCGCGCCTCTCAGATCACGACAACCGTAGTTGATAGCCGCTAATCCCCCAGCCACAGTGCCATCATACCGCAGCTTCACACCATGCACGCGGGCCAACTCGTGGAGTTCAGAGAATGCCAGCACCAACGGTCCCTTGTTCGCGGTGGCCACATGCATGCCCTTCTTCAGCGCGGTCCGCACACACGACAGCCCTGGTTCCCCACCCTGTGCCAGGTTTACGGGGGACGCCTCGAGCAGGATATCGGCATCCACAGACGACACCAGATCCACCGCCTGCCAACCTAGACGTCCCCTACCTGGATATCGTCCAGCGCTTAGTCCATCTCGCTTGAGTTTGACCAGAGTCGGCAGTCTCAGCCCCTCTTCATCGTAGGCCGCCCCTCTGCTATCCGCAGCCCCCACCAAACGCAAGGCCAACCCATAGCGCTCACGCAACAGATGGTCTTTTTCTATCATGATCTCGCAGAATCTGCGCCCCAGATTACCCAATCCCACCAACACACACCGTACCTCTCGCATCACTCCTCCTTTTTGCGTTACGGAAGTCAAATGCCATGGCATCTGACCGCCACGGCATCAAAATGGCCGCGGCCCTTTGGCATGCTTCAGGCGTCCAGCCGCACGGCCAGCAGTGGTACCAGCATCTCCTCAGGCGTGAGGCCACCATGCCGTCCAGCTAGCCGTGTTGCCCCCTCTCGATTAGCCGCCAATGCTGCTTCTCGCCGCGCAATGCCCACAATGTCCCCCAACCGGAACGCAGTCTCCTGATAGGCCGGGCCAGGCCCCAGAAGCCCACTCGCGAGGACCTGTTCACGCGTCAGGAAAACGAATCGGTCTCCGAACTGCTCAGTTAGATACCCCAAAGCACGCTCTAACATCCCGTGCCGCACATAGAAGAACGGCACGCGGCTCTCCCCCACCGGCCGCATCCACAGCATGTCACGGAGTGCCGGATGATCCTCCAACACAACAACCTCCTCAAGCGGCGTCAGGATTTGACCATGATCCGCCGTCAACAGCAACAGCGTACCCTTCCGATCCTCCGGAAGGAGTCGATCCAGGAACAAGCGTTCCATCAAAGTCGAGATGGCCAGGATCTCCGCATCGTCGGTCTCATCCTCTGGGCCGTATCGATGTCCCAGCGTATCAACGGCGGGCCAGTAGCCTCCCAAGACCATGCGCTCATCGCAATGGTCGTGCAATACCCGCCGCAGCGTCACCCAGAAGTCAGAGGCGTAGCTATGAGCATGGATCTCCTGCGCGCCCCGAAAATGCATACGCGAAAGGGGAGTCTCTGTGTACCGTTGGAGAATGACTGTGTGACTTGAGATACCGTGGCCGGCCAACAGCTCAGCCAGAGACGGCACAGGCAAGAAGGTCACAGGATCGAACCCCCAGCGCAGCAGGGTCCCACTGGAAGGTTCTGCTGGTGAAGAGAAGCCGATAGCCTCCACCGCCATGGACCATTCCCGCAGATACAATTCATAGGCGAGAAGCCCGTGACGGATGGGAGGCTGCATCGTCCAGATCGAGCTCAACACGCTATTGGTTGTAGATAGAAACGTCGTGGTAATGGGCAACAACCGCCCCTTCTGTCCCAAACGATGAAAGACCAGATCTGGGTGACGTGCCATAGCTCGCTGGAGTTGCCTCCATCCCAGCGCATCCATCACCAATAATACAATCCGCTCCACATCCTGTCCGAGATCCCCCAGAATGTCACGCTCAAGGGGAGGGAGCACCCCCCTGAGCTGGGCTCCTAACAACGCGGCTACTGTAGCACCCAGGTTCCCCACTGAGCGCCCCTCATAGCGAGGCCACACGAACCCATCCGGGAAGTCCGTCACAGTCCAGCCTGCAGGTCGATAACTCAGGAGTTCTTGCTCCACTGTGCTGTAGTCCATGCTCCAATCTCCCCAATCTTGAAATCACAGCCGGCACCATTAAGTACCTGACATCCCCAGGAGTAGTGCCGCCCCAAACGCTGCTCCCTCATTGTCAGGCAGCTACCACTGGCGGCCACCTGCCTCAGGGCCATCACCACGATACCTCAACCCTTTGTGTTCAGCACCGACTGCAAGATCGGACGCATCGCCTGCGCTGCTCGCGCTCGGTGGCTGACCCGGTTCTTCTCCTCTGCGCTCAGCTCCGCCATCGTCTTACCCAGATCAGGCAGATAGAAGACCGGATCATAGCCAAAGCCCCCCGTACCAGCCGGCACATCAGCGATCCGCCCCTCACAGACACCCTCCACGGTGAACGTTCTTCCATCGGGGAGCACAAGCGCCGCCACACAGCGGAACCTGGCACCGCGATGGTGAGAAGGTACACCCTGAAGCACCCGAAGCAGAGCTTGATACTTCACCTCATCCGGCCCGGGATGGAACCTGGCAGACCGCACTCCGGGAGCACCATCCAGAGCGTCCACTTCGAGGCCGGAATCATCGGCCAGCGTCGGCAGTCCCGCGGCCTGACACAATGCCCTGGCCTTGAGAAGGGCGTTGGCTACGTAGGTGTCCCCAGTCTCGGGCACACCTTCATGAATCCCCAGCTCCTCAGGTAGAACCAACTCCAGATTCAACCCCTGTAAGAGGGCTGCCCATTCGCGCCGTTTACCCCGATTATGGGTCGCCAACACAATCTTAATGGGCTTTTCCATCGTTCTCCCTATCCCCGTACAAGCGCAACTTCCGTCGGAGTCGAATGCGTCTGTGCTCGAGGTCTGACAACGCGCGCAGACGACGCATACCATGCGGCCACTCAGCAACCCGCCTCAGCGCCTGGTCAGTGGCTTCAAGCGCAGCCTTGAGATCCCTCTCGTGCCATTCGTGGAACTTAGCCAGCTCCACCAACGGTTCTGTCGCCCCGGGCACTGCTTCGGCCCAGGTTCGCCAAACTGAAAGGGCTTGCTCCCAGGCACCAGCTCGTTTGTGTCGCTTTCCCAGCTCACGCCACACTCGCACAGCCCATCCAAGGTCTGTGGTATCTGGCTTGCACGACACAGCTTTCTGCCAGGCGACCATAGCAGCCGGTTCATCCCCCGCACGCGCGTACACCCGCCCTAGGCCCACCCACTCGGCTGGCGCGAGGCCCACTGAGTCCGGCGCCTCCAGGACACGGGAAACGTGCACAAGGAGTGAGACCAGGCTCAACACATCAATCTCGTTGTGGTAAAAAATCCGTCTCATCTGAGAGAGATCCCCGGTTTCCAGGTATTGCCGATAGAGAAACGGGATCAGAGCCGAAGGGATATCCTCTTCCGCCCTCTGGATCCCCAGAATGCGCCGTTCGAGCTCAGATAGGCGACGGGAAGGCAAGTGATCGCGCCAGAGTTGACGGGCCGCACGCAGGAGATCCAAATGGGGAAGCATCCAAATCCCTGGCGGCATGCGGTTGAGGATAAATCGTGTCCGCAGGATAGGCACATCAAAACCCATTCCGTTGAAGGTCACCAATCCGGTGGCCCGCTGGAGTACCTGCGCCAAATAGGCTAACGCACTGGCCTCTTCCTCTGGCGAGCGCATGAAAATCAGATTGAGTTGCAGGCCATAGCCATCCCACACGCCCGCCCCGATCAGAAACGGAAAAGTGCCCGTGCCCCCCGCCAATCCCGTCGTTTCAGTGTCGAGAAACGCTGGATATGGCCCAAGGTCAGGCACAGCCAGGGTCGCCAGCACACTCTTGGGCACACCTGGCAATTCGCCCAGGCGATAACACCCATGCACATGATCTGGTTCGTATCGCCGCTCGAGCAGCCAAAACGTGCCCTCGCCAACGCATACCTCCCGGCCAGGAAGTATTGACGTGGACGTGTCGCAGACCACATCTGAAACTTCGTGCCCTTCATCCCCCCCATGTTCAGGGCGCAGGCCCCCCAGCCCCCGCACGACTCCCAGACGCCTCAGTCGTTGCTCCAGCGCATCATTCATATCGTCTACGGTCTGCCGTTCGCTCTGTAATCGTCGACCCGGCGGCGCCAGATGTGCGCGCCCAGCGACTGAAGCTTCGATTCGATCCGCTCGTATCCCCGGTCGATCTGCCGGATATTGTAGATCCGACTCATGCCCTCGGCTGCGAGAGCTGCGATGAGCATCGCCATCCCGGCACGGATATCTGGGCTTTCCATCACATCACCCCGCAGTCTCGACGGACCATAGATCAACGCTCGATGGGGATCACAAAGCACAATCCGGGCCCCCATAGGGATCAATTTGTCGACGAAGAAGAGGCGGCTCTCGAACATCTTCTCGTGAAACAACACCACCCCAGAACACTGTGTAGCAGCGACCAGGGCGATGCTCATCAGATCAGCGGGAAATGCAGGCCAGGGGGCGTCCGAGATTGAGGGAATCGCGCCACCCAGGTCCGGCACAATCTCCAGGGTCTGATCCGGAGGGACGTAGACACTGTCCTCACGCACCTCGATCTCGATCCCCAGGCGTCGGAGTGTCAGTTGGATCATCCGGAGATGCTCCGGCACCGCGTTGTGAATCAAGACCGAGCCTCGGGTCGCAGCAGCCAGAGCAACGTAGCTCCCTACCTCAATGTGATCGCTGCCAATCGCGAATTCGGTCCCGTGAAGACGAGGGACGCCTGTGATCACCAGGGTGTTCGTTCCCACGCCTTCAATCTGAGCCCCCATCCGATTCAGCATACGACACAGATCCTGCACATGTGGTTCTGAAGCCGCATTGCGCAACACAGTCGTCCCTTGCGCCAGCACTGCCGCCATCACAGCGTTCTCGGTGCCCGTCACACTGGCCTCATCCAACAGAATGTCGCTCCCCTGCAACTTACGCGCCGCAACCTGGAACCTCTGTCCCTGAAGGGTCAACTCTGCTCCCAGGCTCTGAAAGGCCAGAAAGTGCGTATCAACCCTCCGGCGACCGATGACATCCCCGCCCGGTGCGGGGATAGAACACTGCCCCAGGCGAGCCAGCAGAGGGCCGACGATCAAGATGGAGCCGCGGATCGCCTGGAATCGCTGAGGGTCAATGGCTGCTGCTCCTTCTGGCACCAACTGGTGAGCGTGGACCCGCCAGGTATGGGCATCCTCCTTTAGGATGGATACCCCAAGCGCTTCGAGCAGCGACCCCATCACCTCTACATCGCGGATGGCAGGCAAGTTATGCAAAGTGACCGGTTCATCCGTCAGGAGACAGGCTGCCAGAACAGGCAAAGCCGCATTCTTGTTACCCGCGGGCCAGACCTCACCCTGTAGGGGGATTCCCCCTTCAATCTCGAAGTACTCACTCATGTTAGGCATGATGACTTCTCCCCGTTAGCCCACTGCCACGAGCTCCACCATGTCGCCCACGTGCACGTCGAGCACACTTGCGCCATGTCGCTGGTTCACGGCGATCTCCAACATCCCCTCACTGCCCACCAACGCCAGTGGAGAACCTACGGGCACCTCGCCGTAAGTGTGTCTCACCGGCCCCACGTCACGACCCGCAACACGGACCCGAAATCGACGTGCGTTGAGCAAGTGTGCTGACCGATCACCAAAGGCTGGGTCCAGATGCAGGATCCCGCCCTCCCAAATCAATCGACCGATGCTGCTGATCGCGTTGCCAAACCGATCCACATGGAGGATCTCACCTACAACACGGTCGGTCTCAATATCAAGACGCGGCGTCGGTAGACGGATAGGAGCATCTACAACAGGACCCAACTCCTTGAGCGGCACGCCCATGGCAAGATGAGCCGCCGCTGGGGCAAAAACATCACGCCCGTGGAAAGTGCTACTGACCACTTGCCTCTGGTAGCGACGCTCGGCGAGCACCACCGTCAGATGGGGAGGCGCCGCTTCCCATACGTAGGAAAAGACGCCGTTGTCTGGGCCTACCAGCAGTCCCCATGCCGTCTCAGATGCTATGGGCCTTCGACTCGTGCCCACGCCTGGATCGACAACCACCAGATGGACTGAATCCTGTGGAAAGTAAGGCAGACACGTCCAAAGCACATAAGCTGCCTGCCTGACGTCCTGAGGAGCGATCGCATGGGTGATATCTACTAGAGTCGCCTCTGGAGCGATACCGAGCATCACACCTTTCATCGTCCCCACATACCCATCTTCAGCACCGAAATCTGTAGTCAGGGTAATAATCATGATGTCACCTCAGGGACCCACTCATTGGTGCCATGAAATGGTAGCATCGCCACAGGCCGTGTCAAAGGCCCTTAAGCCTCATGCCGAAGGCGCCGCCACCCGGCCCACAGTGCATCCCGCACCGGTTCGACGCCCAACAGGAGTGCCAGCGAGCCATAAGTTGCAGCCCCCAGCAAGACACCGCCGCCAGCCTGCCAAAGCACGTGCTGGGGCCCCCATTCACGCCACAGTGCCAACACCAATCCCATGCCACTGGCGGAGAGCAGAACTCGCCCGGCCGTACGGCCCAGCCCAACCCATTCCACCGACCCCAATCGTCGGCGCAGCCACACCATCAGCAACACCATCTCAAGCAAGGCCGCAACCGCTGTCGCCAAGGCCAAACCTGCTAATGGCAGGAGTCTCAAAGCGCTGAAGAGAGGAGGAAACACCAGACCCAACACACCATTAAGCACCACCGCAATGACTGCAGCAATCGCAGGGGTCCAGGTATCCTGAAGCGCGTAGTAAGCTCGACCCAAGACCTCCAACGCGGAGTGCCCAACCAAACCCAGAGCAAAGAAACTCAAAGCCGCAGCTACGGCCTGGGTAGACCCGGCGTCGAAAGCGCCCCGCTCAAAGGCAAGCGAGACCAAAGGTTCACCAAGCGCCACGAGGCCCACTGAAGCAGGGATGGTCAGCGCCACCAACATACCCAAAGCCCGATTCAGCGTGCGCCGCAGCGCCTCAGTATCGCCCTGGGCAGCCTGCGCGGAGAAGGTGGGGAAGACCGCCGTGCCTACGGCCTGAGCGAAAACTCCCTGAGGAAGCAACATGATCCGCCAAGCGTACTCAAGAGCAGAGATCGCGCCCGGCCCCTGTCGCGAGGCGAGATTGTTGATGACGATCATGTTGATCTGGGCTGCTGCCATGCCCAGAGTTCGCGGGCCCAAAAGCCGTCCCACATCACGCACACCGGGATCCCCCCACCCCAGTGTGGGCCAATAACGGGCCCCATAGCGTAACAGACCTGGCAATTGCACGCCGAAGTGCCCTACAGCCCCCACGACCATGCCCAGGGCAGGGCCCATGGCCCCTAACTGTGTGGTGCCTCCGACGATGCCCCCTACGATCAAACCGACATTGTAGATGATCGGTGCCAATGCCGGCAGTAAGAAGTGGCGATGGGCATTGAGGATTCCCATCACCAGCCCACTGACCGAAAAGATGGCCGGTGTGAGCAGCATGACACGCATCACATCGACGGTCCGAGCCTGAACAGCGACGGGAAGCGCAGGTGCCAATAGGGTTCGTACCAACCAGGGCGACACAACCATCGCCAAGAGGCTCACAGGAAGCAACAAGACAAGCAACCAGGTGATGATCGCTGACGCCAACCGCCAGGCATCCTCCCTACGGTCTTCTGTCAAACGCTGGACGAATAGCGGGAGAAATGCCGAAGCGAGAGCTCCACCAGCCACAATCAGGAAAAGCGCTTCAGGCACGCGCACCGCGGCGACATAGGCATCCATCTCGGGCCCAGTCCCAAAGAACGCACCAAAGACGATCTGGCGCACCAGGCCGAGGAGACGACTGACTGCGAAAGCAGCCATCACCAGCGCCGCGGCCCGCGCCACACCACGCTCCCCGGTCTCGTCCATAGCATGCAATTATAGCACAGGCGCATTACAGGACCCCGCTCGCATTCCCTGTGGTGCACCGATCCTTGAAGCCCCGACCAAGGCATGCCAGGGTCACCTCATCAAGTCAGCCGCATCGGGAAAATTGTAAGCAACGCCCCGCGCTCGGTGGCAAGGTAGCGCGCTTGCACTATCATAGAGCCAGGCAATCCGAGAACACTCAGGAGAAAACCCGATGAGCGACGAACTGGAACGCTTCTTCAACCCTCAAGGGGTGGCGGTGATCGGCGCCAGCGCCAATCCCCAAAAGCTGAGCTACGGGGTCGTGCGCAACCTCAAGGAACATGGCTACCCTGGCCCCATCTATCCAGTAAATCCGAAGGGAGGAGAGATTTTGGGGCTTAAGGTATATCCCTCCATCGGTGCTGTGCCAGACCCCGTCGAGCTGGCAGTCATCATGGTGCCTGCTCCCCTCGTCGAGGGCGTTCTGCAGGAATGTGGAGAACGCGGCCTCAAAGCCATCATCATCATCACCGGTGGCTTCCGCGAGGCGGGACCCGAAGGTGCCGCTGCCGAAAAGCGGCTTAAGGAGGTCGCACAGAGCTACGGGATGAGGATCATCGGCCCCAACTGCGTGGGAGTCATGGATGCGCACCTTCCATTGGATACCACGTTCATCGCTGCCATGCCCCGTCCGGGGTACATTGGGTTCGTCTCTCACTCAGGCGCGATCTGTGGAGGGACCATCGACTGGGCTCGGCAGATGAGCGTGGGCTTCAGCCGCATTGCCAGCCTGGGCAACCAACTCGATGTCGACATTGCCGATGGCATCCACATGATGCAAAACGATCCTCACACCCGCGTTATCAGCATCTACGCGGAGGGATTGCCCAACGGGAGACGGTTCGTCGAGGCAGCCGCTGCTGTCAGCCGGCACAAGCCTGTCATTGCACTTAAAGCGGGACTTACGTCAGCCGGTACCAGAGCCGTGGCCTCGCACACCGGCGCACTGGCCGGTAATGAACAGGCATACCTGGCGGCATGTCATCGCGCCGGTGCGCTCGTCGTCCAATCACTCCAGGAACAGAACGATATGGCCCTGGCATTGGCTACCCAGCCCCTGCCGCGGAGTAACCGGGTGGCGATCCTGACCAACGCCGGGGGGCCTGCTGCGCTGGCAGCCGATGAGCTGGATCGGTGTGACCTGCGTATGGCCGATCTAGGCCCCGAGACCCAAGAGAAACTCAAGGCAGTGACCCCACGTGGCGCACAGCTTGGGAATCCCGTGGACATGCTCGGTGGCCCCCAGGCGGAGATGTACCAGGCCGCTGGCAAGATCTTGTTGAGCGACCCGGGCGTAGATATGCTGCTGGCGATTTTCGTGCCTCAGGCCATCACGCCGGTGAACGACGTGGCCCGTAACGTTATTGCCGCTGCTCAGAGCGCAGACAAACCCGTCGTCTGCTGTCTGGTAGGTGGTGAGAGTATCACCGAGGCTATCCGCATCCTCAACGAGCATGATGTGCCGTTCTATCAGGATCCTAATCGCGCAGCGCGTGCCCTGGCGGGATTGGTGCGTTACCAGGCCCTACGGACTCGGCCAGATATTACCCCCCAGCCGGTGCTTGATATAGATCGCACGGCCGCCTACGAACTGCTCACACAGGCCTGGTCGGAGTCAGAGACGGTTTTCACCGACCCGGCAACGGCGGCGCGGATCGTTGCCACCTATGGCATTCAGGTGCCCGCCGCAGAGGTTGTCACCGAGGTGGAGACAGCCATTGAGGCGGCGGAGGACTTGGGCTATCCGGTGGCCCTGAAGCTCATCGCGCGGGATGTGGTGCACAAAGCCGACGTGGGTGGCGTGGCACTCAACCTGGAAGGTCCAGACGCAGTCCGTGACGCTTTTCAGCGGATAGGGAAAGGCCGCGCGAAGCCACGCATGATGGTGCAGCAAATGGCACCCAGGGGGGTCGAGGTCATCCTCGGGGCTCAACACGACGTACAATTCGGCCCGCTGCTGATGTTTGGACTGGGCGGGGCACTGGTAGAAGTGCTGCGGGACGTGGCTTTCCGCTTGGCACCTATCCACCCACAGGATGCTGAAGACATGATCATGGAGACCGCTGCTGGGCAAATACTACAGGGCGTGAGGGGTCAGTCACCCAAAGACGTGCAGGCCGTCATCGACATCGTACGGCGGCTTGGCCAGCTCGTCAGCGACTTCCCCTGCATTCGTGAGTTGGACATCAACCCATTGATTGTAGGCGAGGCAGGATCTGGGGCATGGGCCGTGGACGTGCGCCTGGCTTTACGCAAGCCCCCAAAGACCTGCTAATCAGCGACTCCGTGGGACAACGACTTCTCAGCCTCAGTGGGTGATGCCGTTGGTGGCGACATCCCAACACTCACATGCCGTGCGCGTCTCATCACCATGCACCAGCGTGCCATCATAGGCGTTCGCCCCCTCGACTGGTCGCCAGCCACCCAGCACCATGGGCCAGTTGGCATCATCGGCTGGAATCCAGACACCATTCACCCGACGGGCTAGGTGCAGGTGCGACGCGTCAGAGACGCCCCCTTCACAGGAAGGATGCCCGATGCGGTCGCCGGCTTTCAGCATCGTTCCGGCCGCCACCCGTTCGTGGCTGGCGATGTGCATGTACAGCACGACCCAGCCCGTCCCCACGAAACCGTCGCCGTCCAGATCTTGCAGCACCATCCCGTCCTCACTCACAACCACCAGACCATCTGCCACAGCCGTGACCCAGTGGCGACTGACAGCGCATCCGATGTGTTCCTCATCTGTGGTGAAGTCGATCGCCGCATAGGCACCGACGGTCCCCCACCCCGGATGAGGCCCCCCAGTATAGAACCAGGTCTCCCCTTTTGGCCAAGGGAGCTGCAAAGAGGGAGCTTTCGTGGTCGGCGATACGAGAGGCGAGACCTCATAGGCAAAGGGATCGCCAAAGAGTCCCTGATATACCTGGGCAAAACGCTCCAGATCAGACACCCATGCATCATAACTCGGGGCCGTATCAGCCAACATCTTCTGGACCCCCGCCGTGCCTGCGTTAAGGGTAGGTGAAAACTGGACGAAGACACCGTTACCGACCTGAACCAGCCACAGAGTGTCCAGCCACCACCCATAGAAACCGCCATTTAGGGCGTTTGCCGCCTGCGCTAGCTGCATGTAAAGCCCATCCCAGTACACACCCCGGATATAGCCCATTGGATAAGTGCGCTGCGTGGACGGGGGATCGGGATTGGTCAACCATCCACCGCGCAGTTCAAGCAATGCCAGCAACACTCGAGGACCCACACTGTACTGGTTGGCAATCAACTCGACGATCTCAGCACCGCTAAGCTCGCGCGTTCCAACGGTCTCCGAGTAGTGGGCAAGCAAGCCCGGGTAGCTAGCGACTGCGGCCTGCACGTCAAAAGCGCGGTAGCTCGGCCCGTAAACCAGTTCGCTATCTGGGATGAGCTGTTCACCCGGGCCGACGTGCTCGGCTTCAACTGAGACGTTGAGGACCTGCCCCACTTTGATCTGATCCGGATTCGCAAGCCGATTGATCCGCATGAGGGACTCAACCGTAGTTCCATAGAGGGCAGCGATGCGAAGTAATGTGTCTCCTGGCCGCACAGTGTAGGTCGTGGCCGTGGTTTCTGGGGGAGTTCGCGTGGGAGTGGCGGTAGGGGATGGCCCAGGCGTCGGAGTGGCAGCGACCTGGGTGACCTCTAAGTTCGTACCACCGCCGGTGAGAGCAACCTGGCCAGAGGTCGCCATATCGACCGGAGGCGGTCCTGGAGGGATAACCTGACGGCGGCATCCCATCAGAGCCAGGATCAACCCCACGACGGAGACTGTCACAGCAAACGCTATCCGTCTCCGCGCATACACTCTCATCTCCAATGACACGTCTCTCCCCAGCGGCGTGGTAGAGCCAATTATAACCGCTCACTACATCACAACAACATGGGCAATCGTAGCCGTCTACCGTTGGGGTGAGAAATGCTCGAGGAAGTCACGACGACATCCAAGGGTCCGTTCCTCAATAAGGGCATACACGACTGAGGACAGGCCCTTTCTCTCTGGGGTGAAAGGAACTGCCCTCACAAGCGTCAAACAGCCATTTACCTGATCAAGACCCCACCACGGCACTCACCACAACCGGAACCAGTCCGTCCCGGTGATTACCGAGCAAGCCAACACAAGGAAAAGGATAAGCAGGATCACGCCGCATCCCATGCCCGTGCATGAACATCCACGGCCGAAGCCGAAACGCTCTTGTAGCCAATCGAACACTGCATCCAGGATCGCCAGTTTGAAGAGCCCCACCAGACAGCCAGGTCGACGTTCCATGTCCTCCTACCTCCCGCAATAACTATGATCTGTCCAGTGTTGATACGCACCTCCGGCGACAGAGTTGCAAAGCAAAGGCGTGCCCTACTTACTGGCACGCCTCAGGACTGTCACCGCCTGTCAGGGATGGGGGTCAAAACTCACTCGGCCCCTGCTGCAACGCCTTTAGCCTCCACCGCGACACGATAGGCACGGCGTGCACGGCGCTCATCCACAGTGAGTAGCACAGACAGCCCAAGCAACAGAAACAGACCAATGGACAGAATGGCAGCACGTTGCCCGGCCTGCTCGGCCACGACGCTTGTCACACCATGTATCCTCTCATACCACTTGGCCACTCGATAGGCGACCAGACCATAGATCGTCGGACCGATGAACGATGACGTTCGTCCCGCTACGGCAAAAAAGCCATAGAATTCAGCGCTCTGTCCAACAGGACTCAACACCCCCACCATGGTGCGACTCACTGACTGCATTCCGGCCATAGCGAAGCCAGCCAGCCCGCCCACCAGGAAGAAGAAAGAAGCAGTCTTGGTAAAGAACATCATCACCACCGCCGTGACCATCAGCCCAATCGAGAGAACTAGCGCGCGTTTTCCCCCCAGACGATCCACCAGATGACCCAACACATAGGCCCCAGCCACATTGGTGACCTGTACGATGATGACGAAAATGATGAGGTCTGTCTGGCCCATCCCGAAGAGCACCGCACCGATGATCGACGCGAAATTCATGGCCATCATGATCCCATCGTTATAGATTAAGAAGGAGCCCACGAACTTGAGGAACTCTCCGTAGCGCCCAGCGCGCCGGATTGTCTCCCAGGTGCGCGCGAAGCCAAACGTCAGATAATTGTGCCCCTCAGGCAACGGCTGGCCCGCACCAGCCTCCTTGAATCGAGTGAAAATGGGGATCGAGGCCAGAGCGAAATAAACAGCAGTGATGATAAACGAGAGACGGATCATGATGGGCCCTTTGAAAATCATGATGAGAGGCAGGATGATGAGCAGACAGAGAACGCCACCGGCCGAACCCAATGCCCAGCCAATGCCCGACACCCGCCCAATATCGTCTGGTTCCGCAATCTCAGGCAGCAGAGAGTTGTAGAAAACCTGCGCGCCGCGATACCCTACCTCTGCCAGGATGAAGAACACCATCCCCATTACCACATCGCCCTCTCCCACGAGAGACAGCAGTGCGGTAAAGCCACAGGCCACCGCCGTGAACACCAGGAGAAGTTTCTTCTTGGATGCGGAGAAGTCAGCAATCGCGCCCAACACGGGGGAGATCAGAGCCACGCATAACATAGCGATCCCAACGGACACGCCCCAGAGCCGCGACCCCTCCGCACCACCGACCACCTTTTCCTTGAAATAGGCCGAATAGACAGCCAGCAGTACCACGGCCGCATAAGCAGAGTTGCCAAAATCGTAGAAATACCACGCCCAGCGGTTACGTACCAATGTCCGCTTGCTCTTCTCATCCTCCGCCATCACCTGACTCCTCGATACTATGATTCACTGATCGTTAAAACACGCTAGAGAGGCCGTCGTTACGTCCTGTGGCACGCGAAATGCGCTGCCAGCTATCCTTCCTGCACCTCGTCCCAGGGATAGTAAGCAGCTTCCAACGCCTCAGCGCGTAAGACGGGATCTGAGGAATAGTAGCCCCGCCGGGAATGGGGAAGCAGTTCCGCAATGCGGCGCATGATCTCGTGGCCAATTGCGTCTATCATAGCACGACGTGCTCGTCCACGGCCCTCAACCGTAAAGGGGCCAAAGAGCTTCCCTACTCGAATAGTGACTCGTGCCCGTCGCCCTCTGCGCAGCGCAGGGAACACCTCTGTCAGACCGTCCAGGCCAAAGGGAAGCACCCTAACGCCAGCGCGTGCTGCCATAAAGGCTGCGCCAGGGCGCGGAGGACGAAGGACAGCAGCACCGCTGGAGCCCTCTGGGAATATCCCCAGGATCCCTCCCTGTTCTAGAATGGCCTGCGCAGCACGGAACGCGATTTGGGAGCCGGTGCCGCGATAGACTGGATAATACCCCCACATCTTTCGGAGCCACGCCACAGCAGACGGAGCGTTAGGTACCCGAAACCCTCCCACAAACTCCATGGGCCACGGCACGACGCTGACCATCGCGACCGGGTCCAGGAAGCTGAAGTGATTGCCAACTACCAGCAGCGGGCCACGCTCTGGGAGGTTCTCGCCGCCAACCACCTGGAAGTCAGCGAGAACCCGGAAAATCCCATAGGTCAGGTGATGGATTGCAGCCCTGATCCAGCGCCTGCGGGGATAACGGAAATCATGGACCTGTGACACGCGCATCATTGTAATGAAACACAGTGATCCGTCAAGAGGACCACACAGGCCAGTGGCTCTGTCCTCCCGCGGCGACGATCACACCCTATTCTGACTCCACCTCGATGATACGCTCGACATAGATCCCTTCCACCTCCTCGGCCTGCCACCCAACACGGCCAACATCTCGGAAACCCTGGATCTCAACTCGCTTGTTGATGAACTCATCGAACCCCACGTTTTCGCCGATCTCATTGAAGACAAACTCGGCCTGGCCGTCGTCCTCCTGGATCTGAATGTAGCGATTCTCACTGCGTGTGCCCTCTGCGGTCACAACTTCGATAAGCACGCCTGAGACCGTGACCGACTCCGGAGGCTGAGGTTTCTGCTGCAGCTCAATAGTGAAGTAATTGTCTCCCGGCTCAAGGTTCACGCTTTCCTCGGAGTGCTCGTAGCCCCTCTTGAAGGCGTTCACCCCATAATCTCCCCACACCATAGCGTCGTTTTGGATCGTGCATTCACCCTTCTGGTCCGTGTGACACCGCCACGATTCGGAATGACGATAGCCAATGTAGACAACGGCCCCCTCAACAGGTTCACCACTGGCTTTGTCCACCACCGTGACATGGAGAACCGCCAGATCCGTGCTCGCTGGCGTAGGGAGATCCCCTGACGTTAAGGGGACAGGCACCTTCTCGCAAGCGGCAACGAGCAATACTAGGATCACCCCGGCGACCATACGGCCCCCCCACATGCGCCTTTCCATGGTTTACCTCCTGATCGTAAAGACGGAA
>CAYLRT010000042.1:20798-22024 GCA_964385885.1 uncultured Anaerolineales bacterium
ACGGCCCCCCCACATGCGCCTTTCCATGGTTTACCTCCTGATCGTAAAGACGGAAGCGACCTCCAAGCACATGAATTATCCATCTTGCAAGGCTTTCCACAATGAACCTGCAATCATAGTGACGATTGTCAGCCCATGGCAGTTCCCATCATGGGGCCAACCGGTCAAGCGTCAAGGCCCCTGCCGAGAGCCGCCACCGCAAACGATGGGCTGCGTACGCCACACCCATCCACCAAGGTGACAGTCGCCCTACAGAGTTGAGAAGCCACGCAAAGCAGGAGGCTTGTCATGAGTTACCAGACGCCAAGATGGAAGCTGGTCTTACCCCTATGTCGGCAACCGTTCTTGGGACAGCCCCGACCTCTTAATCTCCTGACCCTCGTCAAACCAGAACTTGCGCAGATGACATAGGTCATGCTAGAATCCGAGGGACAGGCTCAAGAGCAAATCGGAGGTAAACCGAGGCGCGTCTATGTACTGTTACCAGTGTGGTCATCCCGTCTCATCGAAAGCGGACCGCTGTCCCAACTGCGGTGCCAATCTCTCGCTGCTAGGGCCCGAAACGCTCAGGCAACGGTTCGCGGCGATGGAGGCAACATTGACCACCCAGCAAGAAACCATCATCCGTCTGCAGCGTTTCCTGCCCCCCGTGGTCGCCGACAGCGTTCTCTATCACCCAGAGCGACTGCGCGGCGAACGGCGCATTGTGGCGGTGCTGTTCGTTGATGCTGTGGGGTTCACCCGGCTGTCGGTCTCGCTGGATGCCGAACCCATGTTCAATCTTATCAATGGCCTGCTTACTCGCCTGGTAACCTGTGTGGAACGCTACGGTGGTCTGGTGGACAAGTTCATGGGTGATGGCCTGATGGCTGTCTTTGGAGCTCCTGTCGCCCACGAGAACGACGTAGAGCTTGCCGTCCGTGCTGCACTAGACATGCAACAGGCAGCAACGGAGTTTGCCCCTATTGCCCGGGCCCAGCTCGGCGCACCTCTCGAATTACGCATTGGCATCAACTGCGGTCCGGCGGTGGCCGGCATTTTAGAAACCCAGTCCCAAGACGCCTACACCGTCATTGGAGAGACGGTCAACCTCGCAGCGAGGTTAGAGGCCATGGCCGCACCCAGTCAGATCTTGGTCAGCCAATCGGTCTATCGCCAAGTACACCGTCTGTTCAGGTTCGGCCCGCAGGCCGAACTGACAGTCAAGGGTATGGACGAGCCGGTGA
>CAYLRT010000043.1:0-1202 GCA_964385885.1 uncultured Anaerolineales bacterium
CCGATGAGCGGGCGCGCGTAGCGCACGAAGTCGTCGGTCACGTCGGTGCGCGAGGGCGCGATCCAGGCCGCGGGGAAGGTGCGCTCGGAGTTGGCCACCAGCTCCAGCGGCACCTTGTCGTAGCGCACGGTGTAGGGCATGTCCGACACGCGCAGGATGGTGGCCATGTAGCCTGACCCCTCCTCGGCGGCAATCTGCACGGCCTTCTGGCCCACGCGGTAGGCCTCCTCCAGGTCCACCGTGGAGGCGTAGATCATGGCGTGGCGCTGGTCGGTGCCCGGTACGTTGCCGCGGGCCGCGCCCCGCGCCGCCAGCCCCACCTCGTTCAGGGTGTTGACGACGATCTGCTCCACGGTCAGCTTACTCGACGAGAACATGGTGTGCCCAAAGGCGTCCTTGCGCTCGCCGATGTCGCCCACGTCAAAGCCCTCGCTCACCACCACCAGGGCCCGGCCACGCGCCCGCAGCATGTCGTTGACGCGGTCGGCCAGCGCCTCCAGCGTCAAACCCGACTCGCGCATGAAGATCAACAGCGGCATCTCGCGCGCCGGATCGGCCAGCCGGGCCGCCGCCGGGATGAAGCCGATCTTGCGACCCATGGCCTGGATCACCAGCACCGGGTCGGAGGGGCAGGAGCCTGCGTTCTCCTGGTCCGCGTTCTGGATCGTGAGCGCCCAGTAGCGCGCCACGCTGCCATAGCCCGGCGTGTGATCGATCAACTGAAACGCGCTGTCACCCACGTCGTTGTCGATGGTCTTGGGCACGCCAACGGCCACCAGGTCCAGCCCCCGCTCATGGGCCAGTTGGGCTACCTTGTGCGCTGTGTCCATGGAGTCGTTGCCGCCGTTGTAGAAGAAGTAGCCGATGTCGTGGGCCTTGAAGACCTCGACGATGCGCTCGAAGTCCTCCTGTTGGTGCGCGCGCAGCTTGTAGCGACAGGTGCCAATGGCACCGGCCGCCGGGGTGGTGCTGAGCAAGGCGATCTCCTCAGCGGGCTGCGCCGAGAGGTCCAGCAGTTCTTCCTTCAGCACGCCCTCGATGCCGTGGAATCCGGCGTAGAGGGTGCCAAAGGTGTCGGGATAACTCCGGCAGGCCTCCACCACGCCCCGCAGCGAGGCGTTGATCACCGGCGTGGGCCCGCCGGATTGCGCTACGATGACATTCTTGGGTCGGGACATGTCCGCTTCCTCCAGTGGGTGGGG
>CAYLRT010000043.1:1302-21297 GCA_964385885.1 uncultured Anaerolineales bacterium
GCGTCCTGATAGGCGACCACAGCCCCGCCCAGCCTCTCGTCCAGCAGCAGGTTGGGCAGTTCGGGCTCGCGGGCAAAGGCGGCGCGGATGTCCTCCAGCAGTGCCGCACGGATGACACAGCCGCCGCGCCAGATGCGGGCGATGTCCCCGTACTGCAGGCCATAGTCGTACTCGGCGCTGGCCACCCGCAGCAGGGCGAAGCCCTGAGCGTAGGCACAGACCTTGGCGGCGTAGAGCCCGCGGCGCAGCGTCTCGATGAAGGCCTGCCGGTCGCCGTCGTAGGCCGGCGTGGGGCCGCTGAGCAGGCCGGAGGCGCGCACGCGCTCGGCCTTGTAGGCCGAGATGATGCGGGCCTCCACCGCCGCGTTGATGGTGGGCGTGGGCGCCCCCACATCCAGCGCGTCCTGCGAGGTCCATTTGCCGGTGCCCTTTTGCTTGGCCTCATCCAGGATCAGATCCACCAGCGGCTGCCCCGTCTCTTCGTCCACTTTGGCGAAGATGTGGGCCGTGATCTCGATCAGGTAGGAGGCCAGCTCGCCCTCGTTCCACTGGGCGAACACGTCGTGCAACTGCGCGGCCGAAAGGCCCAGCGCGCGGTGCAGCAGGTCGTAGGCCTCGGCGATGAGCTGCATGTCGGCGTATTCGATGCCGTTGTGCACCATCTTGACGTAGTGCCCGGCGCCCCGCGGGCCGATGTAGGTGACGCAGGGCTCACCCTGCACCTTGGCGGCGATGGCCTCGAAGATGGGGCGCACGTGTTCCCAGGCCTCCCGCTGGCCGCCGGGCATCATGGCGGGACCCCACAGCGCCCCGTACTGCCCGCCGCTGACGCCTGTGCCCAGGTAGTGAATGCCCTGCGGCTCTAACGCCGCGGCGCGTCGTTCGGTGTCCTTGAAGTGCGAGTTGCCGCCATCGATCAGCAGATCCCCCGGCTCCAGCATCCCCTGGATGTCGGCGATAACCGCGTCCACGGGCTTACCGGCCGGGACCATCATCATGATCTTGCGAGGCCGCGCCAGGGCCGCCACGAAGTCCCCCAGGGTGGTGAGGCCCAGCAGTCGTTGGCCGTCGTGGGCCTGAAAAGCAGCCACTTTGTCAGGGTCCAGGTCGTATCCGGCGACGCGGAACCCGTGCCGCGCCATGTTGCGTGCCAGCATCTGGCCCATCACCCCCAGGCCGATGATGCCGATCTCTGCCTGTCCAGCCATCTTCGCTGCTCCTTTCTGTCCTTAGGGGCGACTCCCTACATGAACGAGTCACCCATATCGACCTCAACCTCCTCCCGGGTCTCCTTCTTGAAGGAGGAGGTCGCGATCAGCCGCTTCAACTCGGCCTCATACGCTGCGCTGTCCAGCGGGAGATCCACCGGATGCCCTTTGAGCGATGAGAAAAGCATGGCGTTGGCCAGCTCCACCGAGTGGATGCCCTCCTCGGCCGGCGCGATGAGGGGCTCGCCGTCCAGGATGGCGGCGGCGAAGTTGCGCAGCACCTCGGCGTGTTGCCCGCCATGCCCCTGCACCGGGATCTCCACGTGCCACACCGGGGGCTTGGCGAAGGAGGCCTTGCTGGTGCGCAGGAACTCGGTCGCTGGGATCTCGTTGCGGATGTAGAGCAGGCGGTCGTCCTCCAGCACCAGCTTCCCCTGGTCCCCGGCGATCTCCAGCCGGTTGGTGCCCGGCGTCTCGCCGGTGGAGGCGACGAAGAGGCCAGTGGCTCCCTCGGGGTAGACCATGTAGGCCGTCACCTCGTCCTCCACCTCGATGTTGTGGCGCTTGCCCAGCTCGCAGAACCCCCGCACCTGCAGCGGCATGCCGACGATCCACTGCAGCAGGTCAAGGTTGTGGGGGCACTGGTTCAACAGCACGCCACCGCCCTCGCCCCCCCAGGTGGCGCGCCATCCGCCAGAGTCATAGTAGGCCTGCGTGCGGAACCAGGAGGTGATGATCCAGGTGATGCGGAAGAGCTTGCCCAGCTCACCCGAGTGCACCAACTGGCGGATCTTCTGGAAATAGGGGTCTGTGCGCATATTGAACATGGCGGCGAAGACCAGGCTCTTGTCCGTGTGGGCCGCGATCAGCCGCTCGCAGTCCGCCTTATGCACCGAGATGGGCTTCTCCACCAGCACGTGGTACCCTGCCTTGAGCGCCGCGATGCCGATGGTGGTGTGGGCGTAGTGCGGGGTGGCGATGATCACCGCATCGCACACGTGGTCGGCCAGCAGCTTGTCCGAATCAAAATACGCCTTGACGCCATAGCGTTCGGCGGCTGCTTTGGCCTTCTCCGGCACGATGTCGCACACCGCCGCCAGCTCCACCCGTGGTTCCTTCTCGATGTTCGCCAGGTGCAGGGTACCGATATTGCCCAAGCCAATGACCGCGATCTTCACTTTCTCCATAGGTCATGCCTCCTTGATACTCCCAGAGTCTCAGTCACTTTCGCCGCGTGGCCGCAGGCGATAGAGTTGCTCACCAGCCCGAGGGATCACCAGGATGCCCTCGTCCTCACGCCCCTGCCAGCTTTCGATGTCGATCGAGGCGGGGTCCATATAGGCCAGATTCACCGCCTCGCATCGCTCCCGCGGGATGCCCGTCGCCAGGGTGACCTTGATGCGGGGGCGCTCCACCCCGGTCTCCGCGTCGTAAGTCCCCACACCCCGCAGGTGGGTGGAATGCGCCAGGACGCCCCAGGGCCTGTCCTTGAAGCGGTCCCACTGCTTGACGAAGTAATCGCGCACATGGTAGCCGATCTCGTCCAGGATTTTGCCGTGGGTATAGGAGATCTCGTCGATATGTGGGGCGTAGATGATCACCTCGCCGCCGTCCTCGACGATGGGCTCGACTTTGTACATACCCTTGGCCGCCGTCCAGATGTCATCGTAGAGGTCAGGCATGACCGAGAGCACGCGCTTGAAGCGCCGATCCACATAGCGGATGTGATAGTGTTGGGACAGCGCCACGGCATCCCGCCAGGCCTCTTTGGTGTCGCCCACGAAGAGACCGGCCAGCCCCTCATGGGTCACCACCATGTTGCAGAAGAGCTGCGGTGTGTCGATGAGGGCGGCGGCACGGTCTATGACGTCGCGCACCGGCGTGTCGGGGTGGCCGATGATGGCCATGCTGGTCATCAGGGCCCCCAGCCAGTGGGAGAAGTTGATGACCTCCTGACCTGAGATTCCGGGGAAGAAGTACTTGGTGCCCCCGGAGAAACCGACCACCTCATGAGGGAAAACTGGCCCGCAGACGATCACCTGATCGGCCTCCAACACCCGTCGGTTAACGGTCACCGGCACATCCATGCCCAGCATGCCACCGGTGATCTGCTCGATCTCAGCGCGGGGGATCATGCCCACCCGCGTGAATGTCTCGGGCAGATCCCAGCGGTGGTTCATGAGGCCGATGTCACGGTAGCGGGTGGCCCGCTCCTCGGGGGTGATGCCTACCCGCCGACACAGCGCCTCCTCCGACATCAGAGGATGGGTGCCCAGGGCCACCAGGAAGTCGAGCTGGGCGGCCCGGGGGGCCAGCCGTTCTACCAACAGGCGGAACATCAGGGGCATGGGAGCCGTCCGCGTGCCATCCGGTATGACGACGACCACGTGCTGGCCGTCGAGGGCTACCTGATCCAACGCTTCGGTCAGAATGCGTGCTACCTCTTCCTCGGTCAGGAAGCGGTCCTTGTAGCCAATGCCTACGTTCATCTTGCCTCCGATCCTCCGACTCCCTCACTGGCGGATATGCATGTCGCCGACCACGACCCATTTGTAGGTCGTCAGTGCCTCGAGAGCCATGGGGCCACGGGCGTGCAGCTTTTGGGTGCTGATGGCGACCTCGGCGCCCAGCCCGAACTCGCCGCCGTCGTTGAAGCGCGTGCTGGCGTTCACAAACACCGCCGAGGCATCGATCTCGTTGACGAAGCGGGTGATGTGGCGCCAGTCGTTGGAGAGGATGCCGTCGGAGTGCTGGGTGCTGTGCTCCTGGATGTGGGCGATGGCCTCGTCCAGGCCGTCGACCACCTTGACGCCCAGGATCAGGGCCAGCCACTCCTGATCGAAGTCCTCCGGCCCGGCCTCCACGACCCGTGCAAGGTCACACCCCTGAAGGATCTCCCACGCCTCGCCAGCCGCGCGGATCTCGACGCCGCGGGCCCCCAACCGCTGTGCCACCTTGGGTAGGAAGGAAGCGGCGAGATCGCGGTGGACCAGGAGTGTGTCCAGGGCATTGCACACGCTGGGGCGTTGAACCTTGGCGTTTTCGATAACGTCCAGGGCGCGCTCCAGGTCCGCCGAGGGCTCCACATAGAGGTGACAGATGCCCAGGCCGCCCGTGATCACCGGGATGGTGCTGGTCTCGCGACACAGCTTGTGCAGCCCGGCCCCGCCACGGGGGATGATCATGTCCACATAGCGGTCCAGGCGCAGCAACTGCGTGACCAGCGCCCGGTCGGGGTTCTCAATGTACTGCACGGCGTCCACCGGCACGGCCGTCTCTGCCAGGGCCTGGCGGATCACCTTCACCAGGGCGATGTTGCTGCGCAGGGTCTCGCTGCCCCCGCGCAGGATGACCGCGTTGCCGGTCTTGAGCGACAGGGTCGCGATGTCCACCGTCACGTTGGGCCGTGCCTCGTAGATCACGCCCAACACGCCGATGGGCGTGCGG
This sequence comes from uncultured Anaerolineales bacterium, assembly GCA_964385885.1. Taxonomy (GTDB): domain Bacteria; phylum Chloroflexota; class Anaerolineae; order B4-G1; family SLSP01; genus PWVB01. Next base: position 5,958 of record CAYLRT010000043.1, read on the forward strand.
CGCCGTCCGACGCGCAGGCCATTGGGGAGCACGCGCTCGTCGATCACCGCGCCCACCGGATCGGGCAGGGCGATGACCTTTCGTGTGCTGGTGGCCAGCTTTCGCATCCGGGCCTCATCCAGCATGAGGCGATCGAGCATCGCCTCGCTCAGCCCTGCCGCGCGGCCATCGGCGATGTCCCGGGCGTTCTGCGCCAGCACCGCGGGGGTCTCTGCCTCCAGCGCAGCGGCGATGGCCTCCAACGCGGCGTTCTTCTGGTCCGTCGTCAGCGTCGCCAGGATGCGGCTGGCAGCTCTGGCCCTCTGCCCGATGGCTTCCAGATCCACTGTCCCTTTGTCCCTGTCCTTCATGATGCCTCCTTTCCCATCTGTCGGTGGTTGCCACACCTCATAGCAAGATCAGGTCATTGCGATGAATGGCCACATTGCCATAGGTGTATCCAAGCACCGCCTGAATCTCATCCGAGTGGCAGCCGACGATGCGCTGCAGGTCCTCACTGGCATAGCGCACGATCCCGCGCGCCACCTCGCGCCGGGCGATCTCTCCATCCCCCTGCACCACGACGGGGACGGTGTCGCCGCGCTCGAAGGTGCCGTGGACGGCCACGATGCCCGCCGGCAGAAGGCTGCTCCCCCCATGCCGCAATGCCCGGGCGGCGCCCTGGTCGATCTCAATGTAGCCGCTATTCACCGCGCCAGCCAGGATCCACCGCTTGCGGTTTTCGGGTGGGCTCTCCTGAGCCAGGAAGTGTGTGCCCAGGGCTTCCCCCGCCACGATCCGGGGGATGACATCGGGCTCGCCGCCATAGGCGATGACCACGTCGATGCCGGCCCGCCGCGCCGTCGCGGCGGCCTCGAGCTTGGTCGCCATACCACCAACCCCCAGGCCACTCTGGCTCCCCCCTGCCAGAGCCCACAGGTTAGCGTCGATCTCGCGTACCTCGTGGATCAGTTGCGCGTTGGGGTCCTGGCGCGGGTCGGCGGTGTAGAGGCCCTGCTGGTCTGTTAGCAGGATCAACAGATCGGCGTTCGCCAGCACGGCCACCAGGGCCGACAGGTTGTCGTTGTCGCCGATCTTGATCTCGTCCGTGGCCACAGCGTCGTTCTCGTTGATGATGGGAATGATGGCATAGCTGAGGAGCGTCTGCAGGGTGTCCTGAGCGTTCAGGAAACGGCCGCGACTGGCGATGTCACCGTGGGTGAGCAGGATCTGGCCCACAGTCACCCCGTAGATCGCGAAGAACTGCTCCCACATGAGCATCAGTCGGCTCTGGCCGATGGCCGCCAGCATCTGTTTGACGGCTACGGTGGCAGGCAAGTCAGGGTGGCCCAGCCGCTCCCGCCCTGCCGCAATCGCGCCGGAGCTGCACAGCACCACCTCGTAACCCTGGCGGTGGAGGTCAGCACACTGCCGCGCCAGGTCCACCATCCGGGGTGGGTTCAGACGCTGCGTGCCCGCCGTCAGGACGCTCGTCCCGACCTTGACGACCACCCGCTCGTTTGCACGCGGCCCGGTTGATGATCTAGACATTGATCCTTGGCTCTCTTCTCTAACGCTTCCAGGGCGGCACATCGGGCAGCAGGGCCTCGAATGCCTCAATCAACGACTGCTCGTAGGCACCGGCGTACTCGCCGGCCAGGAACTTGTGCATGGCCTCCTCGTAGAAGCGCTGCCAGGAGGCCTCCTCCTCACCGGGGTTGATGGGGTAGAAGAGTGCTCCGTTGGCCTTGGCGGCCCGCAGGTCGCCTGGAGCGTCCCCCACCATCAACACATGGTCGGGTGCGTACTTCCCCTTGGCGGCCAGCTCCAGGTGCAGTTGCTTCTTGCCCATCTCCTGACCGGCGATCACCCGCACATAGCGGGCGATGTCGTGCTCCTCCCATTCCCGGGTCAGGGCCTCCACCGGTGTCGCTGAGACGACGATCATATCAGCCTTGTCGGCCAGGAAGGCCAGGCTCTCACGCACGTAGGGGAAGGGGGGCACCCCATGGACCATGTCGGCGATCGTTGCGTTGACGGCGGTGGTCCAGGCCCAGGCCCGGTCCAGCTCGGGGCTGGGGTGGACCTTCATGTAGGCAGCCAGGCCGTCGTTGCTTTTGGGGTAGGCCTCATCGGCGATGAAAGCGCGGATGTCGTTGGCCTGTGGCGGTTCCACATGGCGCGCCTGCACCTCAGGACGCTCGCGCAGCAGATCGAAGACCATGACCAGGGCGGGCCAGCGGTTGATGCCGCGCCATTTGGAGTAGAGGTTGACAAACTCCGCGGCCTCTCGGGCGTACTTGGAGACAGCCTGTAGCTCCCAGTACTTGATGGTATTGGGGATGAAGCACTCTTTGTGCTTGATCTCCATCGTGTCAAAGGCGCATCCGTCCGAATCGATGCCGATGAAGAACGCGCGTTGGGGTTTCATCTCCGCCAAGGGGCGGGCGGGCTCGGGATAGCTCACCATGTCTAGCCTCCTGTTTGTTTGTGTGCCTCTAAGACCTTGTGCTCTTCGCCTAAGTATTAGGCAAATAGCGGTATGCTGCCACCGGGTTCGATCAGACGCCGCTGAAGGCGCTGAAGCCGCCGTCCACCGGTACGACGATGCCATTGACGAAGCTTGCGCCGTCGGAGAGCAGCCACACCATCGTGCTGATGAGATCCTCCGGCGCCCCAAAGCGACCCATCGGGGTGTGGTCGATGATGGTCTTTCCCCGTGGGGTGAGGTCCCCTGTCTCCTCATCGATCAGCAGGAAGCGGTTCTGCTGGGTCAGGAAGAAGCCGGGGGCCAGGGCGTTCACCCGGATCTTGGGAGAGTACTCCTGGTTCATGTGAACGGCCAGCCACTGGGTGAAGTTGCTCACGGCGGCCTTGGCCGCCGAGTAGCCGGGGATGCGGGTCAGGGGGCGGAAGGCGTTCATCGAGGAGATGTTGAGGATCACGCCCCGCTTGCGCTCCGCCATGACCTTGCCAAAGACCTGGCTGGGCAGCAGCGTGCCCACGAAGTTGAGATTGAAGACCCACTGCAGCGCGTCCGCCGGCAGGTCGAAGAAGGGAAGCTCGTCACTGGTGGTGGCCTCCTTCCTGTTGCCACCAGCGCCGTTGATGAGGATGTCCACCGGCCCCAACGTCTGGCTTACCGTTTGCTCGGCCTGCTGGATGCTGGCCTTGTCGAGCACGTCGCAGCGCACCGCGATAGCGCGTCCGCCGTGGGCCTCAATATTGTCGGCGACGTGTTGAGCGGCCTCCAGGTTGATGTCCAGGACAGCTACTTTGACACCCATTCGGCCCAGGGCGCGGCTCATGGCGCTGCACAACACGCCGCCCCCGCCCGTGACCACGGCCACGCGGCCCTCCAATCCGAACAGCTCCTTCAGATATGCCTGATCCATCATACCCCTCCTGGCTTCGTATATGATCCTGCTATCAATCTTCACGCGCGTGCTCTTGATACGCGTGTTCCGCGAAGGGTGCCAGATGGCGCACGAAGTGGGCCTCCAACAGCTTGTAATGTAGCTCCTCGTGCTCATCCAGCACTGCATGGAGCCGGTCGCCATAGGCGTCCAGCACTGAGCCAAAAGTCACGTGCAATACCTGGCGTCCGTCGAAACTCTCGAGCACTGCGGGGAGTGCGTGATCCTCCACAGTGTCCGGTGCGGGCACCCGGCTGATCTCGGCGGAGACATGGTAGGTCGCCCGATCCTCCTGGTATCGTGCCCGTGCCAGCGTGAGGATGTCGCGGAACAGAGCCGGGTCAACCTGCGCCACGGTATGCAGGGCTTCCAGGTAGCTGGTGCCCGCGGTCTTGAGATGGACCAATCCACCTGTGTGCCGTGCCATGATCCCATAGATGCTGAACTTGTCCGAGCCGGAATGGATGCTCAGCTTGTAGGGCCCCAGCGCGCGGGCGATGGCGGCGTGCTGGCTGAACTCTGCCTCGAACGCCGCGAGGTCGCCGATGTAGTCCACACCCTTCTCGAACCTGCCTACGTAGCGCGGGGCCAGGCTTATCCACGTCACACCCAGTCGACGCAGCTCACTGGCAATGAAGATGTGCTCCAGCGGCGAGGTGGGGGTTTCTGTCTCGTCGACAGAGATCTCGACCTCGAACCCGGCGTTCCCTTTCTCGTCCACCAGGATCCGGTAGAGTCGCGCTACATGGGCCAGAGCTGCGCCGTACTTGCACGCCGCGCGCAACAGCGCCTGCTCGTCGAAGCGGAAGGTCCACGTCTCAATCTGCTGGATCCGCCCCACATAGCGGGCGCGCATCGCGTCTGGATGGTCACGGAGTCCATCCCAGGGCAGGGCATTGAACTTCTGTTGCAGCGTGGAGAGCCCTGCCGTGTGGGCATCATTGTCGACATGCGCGCCGGGGTCAAAAGTGAAGAACGTGTAGCCTGCCTGGACGCAGGCCGAGACATCATCTGCCTCTTTCAGATGATCGGCGTCTGCTCCCCATGGCTGCCGCCATCCCTCCTGGAAAACGCCCCACATGGCGTCGTCGATCACCTCCTGTGGGGAGCGGCCGGTCCGGGCGTTCTCGCGCATCGATTGCTGAGCGAAGATCGGGGACAGTTTGCCTACCTTACGGATCGCGCGCACGTGGCCGGGGGTCGCCAGCCCCAGGCGATCACCGCAGCCCGCCGAGGAGTTCAGCCCCAGCGGCACGGGATTGAGCCATGGCAGGCGCGAGCGCAGCTCTCGCGCGTTGCGGGCCCAGAGGGGACAGATCCGCACGCCGTCCTTGACGACTCCATCAAACCCCTCTGTGTCACCCGCCACACAGAGCACCTTCTCCCGAGCCTGGGTGCGGCCCAGCCAGTAGAGCGTGCCGGCCTCGGCAACCACGGACTGGGGGTATACATAGGTCAGCCCGGCAGCCCGTTGAAGGGCCTCGACATCCTTGGATATACTCATCGTGGATCTCTCCTATCAGAAAGCATGTCTGAATCCCAAGATCGTCACCGTCATGATAGCAAGGCTGATCACGAGCGATGCGGAGATCAGCATCGCTGCTAACCGTGGGTTGAGTCCCTGTTCCACTGAATACAGGAGGGTCGAGAGAGAGGAGGGCAGGAGGGGCAGAAGAAACGCAGTGGCGCGCGTTGCCCCCTGGAAGGGAAGGACAGAGATCATGAACATGGCAAGCAGTGTCCCCAGACCGTATTTGAAGGCCAACTGGGTTGCCACGATGCGCTGCTCCTGTCGGGAGATATTGAACTCTAAATACATCCCCAGTCCCAGCAACATCAGCGGCGTGTTGGCGGAGGCCAGGCTGCTCGCGACCTGGGCGGGCAGTCCGCTCAAGCGAATGCCGGTCACGTTGAGCAGAACGGCGACCACAAACGCGTGCAGCGGGAAGAACCACGCGATCTTCTTCAGCACTGCTCGCAGGTTCCAGTTAGTATTCTCACCGTAGAGGAACGACAGGGAATAGGCGAAGGCGAAGATCGCCACAGCGTTTCCGAAGTCGCTAACGGCCACCGCTCGCACCCCGTCAACCCCAAACCCGGCCTCGGCGAAGGGGTAGGCGAGCGAGCCCATCACACCACACAGTGAGATCACAAATGTGCCCATGTCCTGCCGTGGGAGCCGCAAGGCGCGGCCAGGCCAATGTCCCAGCAGGCTCAAAGTGATCCCCGCCGCAAGGGAGATCAGTGGAAGCAAGAGCAAATCCCAGGAGAGAGCGGTACTGCTGATCACTACCAGATTCAGCGCAGGCAGGGTGACATAGAGTACGAGGCGGTTTAGCACCCGGGCTTCGTCACGCTTGATCAAGCCAATGCGCTTGATCAGGTAGCCGAGGGCAATGAGTGAGAGGTTGCTCAGTACCCGAAGGGTCACATCCGTGCCAGAGCTCATGCTGCCGCTCTATCCTCCCTATCGTCCAAACGGTAGGCCCGCTTGGCCAGACCATAGGCCAGCTCATAGATCATGGTTCGTGCGTCATCTCTGTCGATGAGGTGGCGGACCACCAGGCCAGCCACCCAGTTGGCGGCCGCCCGGCGCCAGACGTCGTGACGGGCCGGGATCGAGAGGAAGGCCCGTGTGTCATCGTTGAAGCCGGCGGTGTTGTAGATGCCTGCCGTCTCCATGACCCGATCGAAATAGCGGCGGATCCCGTTGGGGCTATCGTGGAACCACCAGGGAGGGCCAATCTTAACCGCGGGGTAGTGTCCGGCGAGGGGGGCCAGCTCCCGGGCGTACGTATCCTCGTCCAGGGTGAAGAGGATGAGCGTTAGACGGGTGTCGTTACCATACTTCGCCAGCAGCGGCCTGAGGTTGCGGGTGAATTCCGAGGCGATAGGGATGTCCGCTCCCTTATCGGGCCCAAAGCGGGCATAGAGTTCTGGATTGTGGTTGCGGAACGAGCCCACATGAAGCTGCATCACCAGTCCATCCTCAATGCTCATTCGTGCCATTTCCATGAGCATGTGACCGGTAAAGCGTCTGGCGTCCGCGTCCGAGGCCTCGCCGCGGAGTGCTCGCTCGAAGATCGCCTCGGCCTCGGCGTCTGATAGCGCCTCTGTATGAGCGGTAAGGGTCGCGTGGTCCGTCGCGTGCGCGCCCATGGCCTTGAAGTAGGCCCGCCGCTCCTCCAGCGCCTGGATGAGCTTGTGGACGCTATCTATCTCATACCCAACGACCTGAGATAACGCCTGGATCTGCTGGGCCCATCCCGGCGCATCGATGTTGATTACAGCATCGGGGCGGAAGGTGGGCAACACTCTCCCCTGCCAACCCGAGGCACGGATCGCCTTGTGGCCTTCCAAGGTGTCGGTGGCGGCGTCAGTGGTGCACAGCACCTCGATGTTGAAGCGCTCGAAGAGTGCGCGGGGGGTGAACTCGGGCTGGGCCAGCTTTGTCTCGATCTGCTCATAGATTGCCTGCGCCGTCTCTCCGTTCAGCTTCTCAGTGATGCCAAATACCTGGGCGAGCTCCTGCTGTATCCAGACCCCGCTCGGCGTGCCACGGAAGACGCCAAAATGCTCGGCAAAGCGTTGCCATATCTTGCGATGATCCTGCTCCACCGGGCCGCCATCAATGCGGGGCACGCCCAGATCCTCCAGGGGGACACCCAGCGAATAGAGCATGCGGAAGACGTAATGATCGGGGATGATGAAGAGCTCGGCCGGTGATCCGAAGTGGACTTCTTCATTGGCGAAGAGCCATGGATCTACGTGGCTATGTGGACTGACGATGGGTAGCTTCGCCACCGTCTCGTACAGCTCGCGCGCCACATAGCGTTGCGCTGGATCGGAGTCGAACAGCCGATCGGGGTCCATATACCAGGATACGCCCATATCAACCTCCCTGTTTGCTTGCCCGCGATGTGCGAAATCGTATTCTATGGTCCCATCAGTGCCCGGATCAGGGGGCACTGGCCCGAATGATGAGTTTTGGCTCCAAAATGATTTCCTGCGGCGCCTGTACCTCTCCCCGTATCTGACCCAGCAACAGGGCCACGGCCTGGGCGCCCAGCTCGTAGCGTGGCACATGGCATGTGGTCAGCGGTGGCCTGACCAAGGCGGCCAGGGGGATGTCATCGAAGCCCACAATGGCCAAATCCTCAGGCACCCGTCTGCCCATGGCTGTTGCGGCCTGCAGGGCACCCACGGCAACCAGATCATTGTAGCACAACAGGGCCGTCAGCTCAGGGTGGGCCTCCAGCAGTTGGGTTGTGGCGCGAGCGCCTGCCTCGGCGACCGGAGCACAGGGGTGGACCCACTCCTTGGTATGACGCAGCCCAGCGCGTCGGTAGGCGTGCAGGTAGCCCTCGACCCGCCGTTGTCCGCTTTGAGAGCCCGATGGTCCGGCAAGGAAGCCTATGGCCTGATGCCCACGCGTCAGCAGGTGCTCGGTCACCAGTATCCCCCCTTTGGTGTCGTCGACGCAGACCGTGCTGACGATATGGCTCTCGCTGTCGACTCGACGGTTGACCAGGGTGACCGCCGGGTGGGCATCGAGGACCATGCGCAGTGTATCGGTGCTCAGGCGCGAACTGCAAAGGACGATGCCGTCGACTCGCTTCTCCTCCAGTGAACCCAGGACATCAAGCTCCCGTTTGGGATCTTCATTGGTGTTGCAAAGGAAGACATTGTAACCTTCGGCGTAGGCGACCTGTTCGACGCCTCGTGCGACCTCGGCGAAAAATGGATTGGCGACATCGGGCACGACCAATCCCAGGGTACCGGTCCGTTGCGTCGCCAGACCGCGCGCAATACCGCTGGGGCGATATCCAAGGCGCTCGATGGCCTGCAGGACACGCTCCCGGGTGGTTGGGCTGACATCGCCTTTGCCGTTGATGACCCGCGAGACTGTCATGATAGAGACCCCTACCTCTCGCGCGACATCGGCCATGGTGACACGATCGGATAGACCCACAGCGGCTTTCCCTCCGCGCTCATGTTTCGGCCGATCTGTTGTTAACGCTAACGTTAGCGCTAACAACAGATTCTAGAACCGTGTCTGTCGGTGTCAAGTCACGGATGGGGGGGGCATCATGGGCAAACGCAGGGAGGCGCAGCCTGGCCTTGATCGAGAGGCCTAAACAGTACGTGCGGTGGCCTTACGTCACCGCACGTACCTGGCGTATCAAGCGGCTTTTGGGGCCGCACCCGTTGTGTCCTGCTTCAAACGAAGAGCCGCGGCAGATAGGTGGGCGGGTCGTCATACGGCGCGATCTCGCCAGCGGCGACAGCATAGAGGCGCTCATGGCTGAGCCGTGCGGCCTCAGTCAGGGGCTCATAGGGTCGATGACAGACATCCACGAAGCCGATGTTGTAGTTCTCACCGTCGAAGCGACCGATGGCGGATTGGTCATACAGGGTGAAGTAGTGGACGCCCACACACCAGGGCTTGGCGGCTGCATCCTCAAGATAGACCCGGAATGCCCGGCCGCGATCTGCCTGACTGGGCACATGGCCGATGCCACTGGCCGGCAGCCCTGCATCCAGCGCCCCGAAGTGCCATTCTCCGATCATGATGGGCAGTTGTAAGGTCTCGCTGATGTGCGCCATCTCGTCGGCGGGCACCCGAGGACGGTAGCAGTTCATGCTGAAGACATCGAAGCCCCGCATCCCCCGCACAGCCCACCAGGGGGGCACGGTATAGTAGCGGATGCCCAGGTTCAGGTGGTTGGGATCGACCTCCCGGCAGGCCTGGCTCAAGAGCCGGAAGTAGCGGCTGACCATTAGCTCACTGAAGGCCGCGAGATCGGCGCGCGCCGCTTCTGACAGTGGCTCTGTCCATTTGCCCTCCGCTACCTTGCCGAAGCCTATGTTCATGCCCCAGGCTTCCGCAAGCGCGGCTGGGGTGGTATAGCGTGCCTGCAGGAAATCGACCAGCGCCCGTCGGCTGTGGCACCACTCGGTGGTATAGAGCATGCCGGCCGCCGGAGTCTCACTGGCGAATCCCCAGGTAGGCTCGTTCATCAAGAAGTAGCCCAGGAACGCTGGGTCGTCGACAGTATCCTTCAGTTGGGCGGCGAAGTCTGCGGTGGCGGCCTCAAAGTCTGGATGGTAGACGTCGGGGAAGTCACGATAGACGGCCGGCAGCCGTCGCAGCGCTGTGTCGTCCATGGGACGCACATAGGGAAGAGTGCCCTGCGCGATTTCCCAGTCGGACCAGTTCGCAACGGTGTTGAAGCCAAATTCCTTGAGCATGGACAACGCCACCTTGGACCATGCTTCGCTCGCGGCTTCTGGCCCAAAGGCACGGATGAAGTTGGCGCGCAGGTAGTCGAAGGCGCGAGGTTCACCCCCGTGATAGGCCGCGGCAAACTCTCCATCCTCGGGGGGAAGCCAGGTGAGCGCTTCCTCCAGGCCCTCGTAGGCGCTTTCAATCCCAAATCGGACGCAGTCCAGACCTGATGACCAGAAGAGATACCCCTCAGGATCGACCAGCCACCAACGCTTGCCATCGTGATGCGTACGGAAGAAGCCGGTGGCCTCGACGCGTTGCTTTCGCCAGCCCCCCCACTTCGAGAAATGGCTCGGCCAATGGCGACCCGGCGCTGTAGCCAGTTGGTCCTGCAGGCGCGTAACGAGAGCGTCAACTGAGGGGGTCTTCGTGGGCCAGGTGCGCAGCGTGCTCTGCCCTAGCTCATCCAGTATCGGGCCGGCGGGCAGGATGAGTGAGGTAAGGCGCGGCGGCTCGGTTTCGCTAGCGGTGACGGGCGTCAGGCAGAAACGCACGGGATCGGGGCCTTTGCGTTCCAGGACGATCTGCAGGCGATCCACTTTGTGCAGGTCGACGCGGTCGCCGCCGCACAGCGGCTTGAGCCATGCGCCCTCGCGTGGGTAGCGCCACTGGCTCTGGTTGACGGCCTCCAGGGGGATGCGCATGCGAGCCAGACACTGGTTCAGGAACCCAAACGTCATCCTGAAGACGGGACCCTCCTCTCCCTCCTGGAGGCGGAGCACGAAGACCGCCAGCGTGTCGCCGTCCAACAGCCAGTCCGCGGAGAGATATCGCGCCTGGGATAGGGTCCCCGCGGGAAAGCGATAGTTCAACGCTGCCCCTGTGGCCTGTGCGCTGTACCAGACACCATCCGGCATGGGTGGCTCGTCTGATAGTGTGGTCAGCCCCGATGTGGTGTCGGGGTGCAATGTGAGTGTAAAGGTCTGCTGTTCCATAAGAATCCCCCTTCCTGTTTGGTTTGGTTTCACGGTTGCGGAAGTCGTGCCACCGCGTAGCTCAGGTCTACAGTCTGGCGCTCGGCCATGGCGCGATCGGCGGCAAATCCGATGAGATGCCCCACTACGGAATCCTGCAGGGTCGTCGTTGAGAGGGAGGGGGGCTCTCCACGCATGACGCGTACGAAATCCGCCACCAGGCGAGCGTCGCCACCTCCATGGCCGGCAAAGGCCCCGTGCATGTCCCCATTGATGCGCAGGTCCACGACTTCTTCGGAATACTCATGGCCTGGGCGAGGATCGATGTGGCGGATTACGAAGCGGCTCTCCTCGAAGACCCCCTGGATCTCTCCCAATGTGCCTAACAGATGGATGGAGCGCGACGGTCGTGCCGCCCCACCGATCATGTTGTGCGTGGCAGTCGCGCCATCCGCGAACTCGATCAGCACCGACTGATGGTCCACTACATCCATGTTGCACTTCCAGACGCATCGCCCGTAGGGGTTGTCGCCCTTCAGTGAGGCAATCTTGTCCTCCAGAGTGGGCGCCTCCATCTGTTCCAGGCTCTCCCAGACGTAGAAACGCCAGCGTTCTGGGTGATCGATGTAGTGTTTGCGGGCCGAATAGAGGCACTCAGGCTCGATGGGGCAGTCAACAAGGCAGCGGGTGCCCGCGCCTTGAGGGGCCTTCTCGGGCCGGAACTGGAAATTGCTGCCGAAACTGGCGACCGCACGGGGCAGAATCCCACTCTTCATCCAGGCGATCAGATCCAGGTCATGGCAGCACTTCGCCATCAACATGGAGGAGTGGCTCTCCGCTTGCCGCGCCCATTTCCCACGGATGAACGCTACGGCCATGTGGTGGTAGGAGACATGCTCTACGGTCTGGATGTTCAGAATATCACCGATCAGACCCTGTTGCACACGCTGACGGATCGCCGCATAGAACGGCGTGTAGCGGAGCACATGGCAGATCATCACCCTGCGCTGGTAGCGAGACGCCGTCTCTACCAACGTCCACATCTCCTCCTCCGACGTGGCGAAGGGCTTCTCCAGCAGCATGTCGTAACCCGCGCGCAGCAATGGAAGCGATGTTGGCACATGCTGGTGGTCCATGGTGCCGTTGATGACCACATCGGCAAACTTGGGGTGCGCCGCGAGCTCCTCCGCCGTGGCGAAGCACCGCTCCGGCGGAAGGTTGTAGAGACGCGCCGCCTGCTCCCGACGGTGAGGACGAGGATCGGCGACCCCCACAATGCGCAACTCGTCGGGATGAGTCTGGGCATAGGAGGCGTAGAGCAAGGCCCGGTGTCCTGCCCCCACGATGACGGCGGTGATTGGTGAGTCGATCAATGTGCTCATGCGTTGTTCACTCAAGATGGAAGATGCGTGCGATGTTTCCCCCCATGACCAGGGTGCGTTCGGATGCCTCAACGTCATACATCAGCAGCGCTTCATACATGGCGCGCACCACGTGAGGCCGACCAAACGGTGCGTCACTGCCGAAGCATACCCGGTCGGCTCCCAGGCGCTCGATGGCATAGAGGATCGCCTTGTCGTTGGTCGCGCTGCCGATCAGGATCATGTTTGGACATTCGACTGCGACCTCCACCACGGCCTGGTTCATGTCCCAGTTGGTCATGCCCATGTGGACCATCAGGATCGTGAGCTCAGGGAAGCGCCGCGCGATCTCGCGTGCCCGGAGAGGGTGGGTGCGCTCGTAAGCGTCGGGCCCGATGTGGAGGGCCAGCCTGGTACCAACCCTGGCGATCTCCTCGATCACGGGCAACGCCAGGTGGGGGTCGTCGATGGTGAAGTTGTTCTGAGCGCCGTTGAGCTTGATGCCGTAGAAGCCATACTCCTCGGTGCAGATCTGTACCATCTTCTTGGCATGCTCCACGCTGACCGTGGGGTCAGCCCAGCCGAAGCCCAGGATCCTATCTGGATAGCGGCGTGTGGCTTCGTAGACATAGCGGTTATGTCCCTCGATCTCCTCGCCGACGTAATCTGGCTTGAGCCAGGTGAGCGTCTTGTCGATACCTGCGCGTTCCATCCGTGCGAGGTGTTGCTCCAGGGTGAACGCCCCGCCCGTCGGTGCGATATGGGTGTCCGCGTCAATGATCATTGGAATACCTCCAGACTCTTCGCTTCGATGGATATCCTCTCTCTAGTAACGGCCTGTCTGACAGATCGTTGGAGGAGCTGTGCCGCCTGCCCCAACGTGCTGCGATATCTGCCCTGGTCCGCGTGGCTACCGAACGATGGCCTCCACCGTGACCTCCCGCGTGCCCTCTGATGGCAGGGGCACGATGTGACCGTGGATCGGCACGCCATTGAGCTTGAGGGAGACTGTGTTACCGGGTCCCTGGCGGCGGACCTCGATGCGGTACGTGACCCCACGGAACTTGCGGACAGCCCGGAAGCCGGGCCACGTCGACGGGATCACCGGTGCGATCTCCAGCCCCTGGTATGTGGGGCGGATCCCCAGGATCCATTGAGTGATGGCCACGTAGTTCCAGGCGGCCGTGCCGGTCAGCCAGGAGTTTTTGGCCTCGCCGTGACGAGGGGTGTCACGCCCGGCGATCGTCTGAGCATAGACATAGGGCTCGCATCGATGCAACTCGCTGATGGATTCCCGCGCCGAGGGGTTGATGCGCTTGTAGTAGTCAAAAGCTCGATCCCCCCGACCGATCATCGTCTCGGCGATCATGATCCAGGGATTGGTGTGGCAGAAAATGCTCGCGTTCTCCTTGAAGCCCGGTGGGTAGGAACTGATCTCCCCCAGGTGAACGTAGTAGCGGGAGTAAGCCGGCTGCTGCAGGAGGATGCCATGCTCCGTCGCCAGACGGTCATGCACCGCATCAAGGGCCTGGCGGGCGCGCCCATCGTCGACCCCCATACCCGCCAGGATGCAGATCCCCTGAGGCTCGATGAAGATCTGTCCCTCTTGGCAGGTATGTGACCCGATCTTGTGCCCAAAAGCGTCATAGGCCCGCAGGAACCAGTCACCGTCCCAGCCGTGTTGCCAGACTGTGGTTTCCATTTGAGCCGCTGCCTGGCGGTAGCGTGCCGCTTCCCCGGCGAGGCCACGCGCCTCAGCGATCGCCGCCAGTTCCTTGGACGCCAGGCTGAAAAGCCCGGCAATGAAGATCGATTCGGCCACCGTGCCATCCATCTTGAGCGGTGCCGTCTGGAAGGATTCCCCAGGTTCCTCCGAGAAGATATTGAGGTTGAGACAGTCGTTCCAGTCGGCGCGACCGATGAGGGGCAGCCCGTGGGGACCCAGCCGCTCCAGCGTGTAACGATGGCTGCGTTGCAGGTGTTCATACAGCGGCTGTTCAGTGCCAGGCTCGTTCTCGTAGGGCACTGGCTCGTCCAGGATGCTCCAATCACCGGTCTCTTTCAGGTATGCTGCCACGCCCAGGATGAGCCACTGTGGATCATCATTGAAGCCACTTCCCACGGCATCATTGCCGCGCTTCGTTAAGGGCTGATACTGATGATAGGCACCTCCGTTCTGTAGTTGTGTGGCAGCCAGGTCGAGGATGCGCTCCCGTGCCCGTTGCGGCGCCTGGTGGACGAAACCCAGGAGATCCTGGTTCGAGTCACGGAAGCCAAGTCCCCGGCCGATGCCCGACTCGAAGAAGGAGGCTGAGCGCGACATGTTGAAGGTGACCATACATTGGTACGCGTTCCAGACGTTGACCATCCGGTTCGTGTCGGGGTCAGGCGTCTCGACCTGTAGCACACCCAGGATCTCGTCCCAATAGGTGTGCAGCCTGTCAAAGGCCGCGTTGGCCTGCGCTGGGTCGAGGTATCTGGCGATGATAGGCTTCACCGTCTGCTTGTTGATGCGCTGGGAATCCGGCGGATCGAACTTCTGGTCCTTGGGGTTCTCATGGTAGCCCAGTACAAAGATCACCTGGCGGGATTCCCCGGGCTCCAAGGAGATCTGTACATGGTGTGACCCGATGGGCACCCAACCTGTGGTGATGGAGTTCGCTGAGCGTCCACGTTCCACAACCAGAGGGTTGTCCAGCCCGCGGTATGGCCCCAAGAAGTCCTCGCGCTGGGTGTCAAAGCCCTGCAACGGCTCGGAACATGCAAAATAGGCGAAGTGATTGCGCCGTTCGCGGTACTCGGTCTTGTGATAGATGACGTCATCCTCCACCTCGACCTCTCCGGTGTTGAAGTTGCGTTGGTAGTTCGTGGCGTCGTCCCAGGCGTCCCACAGACAGAATTCGATGAACGAGAACAGGGAGAGATCCGCGGTCTCGGCGCGTCCGTTGGTCACGGTGAGCTGCCAGATCTCGAGGGTCTCATCCAGGGGCACGAAGTAGCGGATCCAGGCCGTGATACCGTTCCGTGTGCCGCTGATGACCGTGTAGCCCATACCGTGACGGCATGTGTAAGCGTCAAGCGTACCGCGCACAGGTTGCCATGTGGGTGACCAAAAGCATCCAGCGCGGTTATCCCGGATGTAGATATAGCGCCCGCCATAGTCGAAGGGTACGTTGTTGTAGCGATAACGGCTGATACGGCGCAGCCGCGCGTCGCGATAGAAGGAGTAGCCACCGCCGGTGTTGGAGATAATGCCGAAGTAGGTTTGCGAGCCCAGGTAGTTGATCCATGGTAGAGGCGTGTCTGGGCGGGTGATTACATACTCCCGATGGTCATCGTCAAAATAGCCAAACCGCATAGGTCCTCCTGTTGCGTCGCAAT
>CAYLRT010000044.1:0-3551 GCA_964385885.1 uncultured Anaerolineales bacterium
TCCTTTCCGGAATCCCTTCCGCTCCCTCTGCGGATCTGGTGGCCGTGGGATGAACCCGCGGAACGCGTTGGCTTTGAGCGTGTGTTTTCAGTGCCTGAGGCGCAGCGCGCGCGGCTTTACATCTCGGCCAGTGGCCCATATCGCGTCTGGCTGGATGGAGAGGCGCTGTCGGTGCCCCCAGGCGCGTTGCCTACCTGGCGCGTGATGGCCCGCATTCCTGTCTCCCTAACCCCGGGACAGCACCGCCTTAGTATCGAGGCCGTGTCCAGTTCGCAGGCACAGCCCTTCCTCCTGGCTTGCTTGGACTGGGGTGCTGAGGGGCACCCGGAGCGAATACCGACGGATGGCACTTGGTGGATGGTGCGTGATCCGCAGGACGGCTGGGCCGGTCGGCCTCGTGCGGGTGAGTGGCGCCGTGCCTGGGCCTTTGACGGCGTCTGGGCGGAGCCGTGGGGGATGCCATGCAATGCCCCCGATGATTTCTGCCGTCTCTCCACCGGGCGGCAGATCGTCCACCAGGATACGTTGCAGACCCCCGTGGCAGTCTCTGAGGGTTTGCCCGGCGCGGGAGAGGTTATTGACGTGCAACCCGATGGCTCGTTGAGCATTCGACCGTTGCCGCCGTATCCGCCTGCCCCACCGCAGCTTCCCCAAGCGCGCCCTGGGCTGGAATGGTATCGCAGTCATGAGGCGCACTCGTTGCGCGCCAATACGTGGCTGGAGATGTTCCTTCGGCGTGCTCGCGCAGTGGTGTTTGATGTCGGTGAAGAAACCTTTGCTCGGGTTCGTGTGCGGGTCGTGCGTGGCGGACCGGCGATCCTGGCGCTCTCCACTGGAGAGTCGCGTCAGGAGGTCGAGCGTTACGCACGCCGGACAACAGACGTCGTGGTGCTGCAGGACGGTGAGGACTTCGTGACCAGCCCCATCGGTTTTCGTTACCTGAAGCTGATGGCGCTGAGCGCTGGGAAGGAGACCTTGCACCTAGAGCCCGTGGTGGTGCAGCATATCCGATACCCGGCGACCTTTCAAGGGTCTTTTCGGTGCAGCGATGACTTGCTGAACAAGATCTGGGATGCCTCCGTCCGCACGGTACATCTTTGTATGCAGAATGAAGTGTGGGATGGGATCAAGCGTGACCAACTACCCTGGATGGGGGATCTCTACGTCGAAGCGCTGGCGATTTACCACGCTCTTGGGGATCCCTGGCTGGTGCGGCGGACTTTCGCTGTGCTGGGAGAGTTGGGGCCTGCACCGGTGCGTCCGCTAGATACCCAGATGTATCCAGGCCTGGTGGCTATCTGGCGCTCCGCGAGCGGATACATCAACGATATTCCGACGTACACATTGTGGTGGCTTGTGGGGTTGGCGGACTACGTGCGTTATACGGGGGACATATCGCTGTTGCAGGACTTGCGAGCGGAGCTAGTGGCGACGCTTCAGCTTCTGGTGAATCGGGTTGGCGACGACGGGATTTGGCATGCGGTTGAGGGATGGGACTTCGTGGATTGGGCCCCGCTGAGTGCCGAGGAGCGGGCTATGTTCACACACCTGCTGGCTGCGCAGGCGCTTGGAGCGGGGATGGATTTGCTTCGGCGCCTAGGCATATCGGTGACGTCTTACGCGCAGGCACATGCTCGTGTGGCGTCTGCCGCGCGGCGCATGATGCAGGATACCGACGAGACAGATTGGCGCGGTCACCATGTTCCCGCTATGGCCATCCGCAGTGGTGTGCTCACCGCCGAGGAGGCCAGGGAGCTTTTCTCACGTACATTGCAGGGTGACCCGCCGCTTCGGATGACGTTCTGGCACCGCTATGCTGACCTCGATGCTGCTGCCCGGGTAGGGGCGGTGCGTTGGGGTTTGGACTATATTCGTTGCCACTGGGGGCCAGCCGCGGAGGCGGGGCATACGACACTATGGGAGACGTTCGACCCGGTCTGGCTGGCCGTGGAAGATCCCCACGCGGTGACGATTGTGGGGGCCGAGCATGCGCGCTACGGGGGCTACGAGACCTCCTTGTGCCATGGCTGGTCTGCCGGGCCGGTACCGTGGCTGCATCGGACAGTATTGGGCGTGATCCCCGTCGCCGATGGCTTTGGCCGGGTCCGTTTCGAGCCGCACCTTGGAGACTTGGCGTGGGCGGAGGGCACCGTGCCGACGCCGCGGGGCGTGATCCAGGTGTCTCTGCGTCGGGAGGGTGAGGCGCTTAAGGCATCCGTGAGCGTGCCGAGCGCAGTCACCTTGGTGGTACCGGATCACGTGCACCAGCAATGGGCCCTGGACCTTAAAACCATCCGCTAGACATCTGCCCTGCAGGACTTATCGCCCTGATGCCTCTGCTGCGTGCCTCTGCGTAGGCTTGCATTGCTTGGCGGGTGCAGTGGGGGGCGATTCCCCATTTGCGCAGGCAGAGCAGGCACGCCGGAACATCTTGCACGGCAAGCGCGATAGTTCCCGACAGCCTCGGAGACAAGCAAGGCGCGAGCGTAGAGCCGCATGGCGAGGACCCGTACCCTCAAGTGCGGACCAATACGGAGCGTGTCGCTGCCATGGATGCTTCGCAGGTGGGGGTTATACCGTCCCCAGCCAAACTGGCGGAAGTCTCCTCCATCGTTGAGTTTGCCATCGATCACGAAGCTGATGATCTTGGGACCACCGTCGACAATCACCACGATGTGATGAGCCTTGGCGACCCTGAGCATGCCGGGATCGCACTCCCAGCGACTTTCTGTGCGGCCATCGTTGAGCACAACCTGGACGGTGCCACGGGACGTGGTGCAGAGGCAGAAGCCTTGACCACTGGCTGTGCGGTTATCGAGTATGATCTGGTTGGGATCCATACTGTCAAGCTGCAGCCAGAGCTCGATCGTGAACCCACCTCTAAGATCACGCGTGCCGTAATCTGCCCGCTTCGAGTCGCGCTCCAAGAAAGCAGGCAGTTCGGTCATGATGATCGAGGTTGGCATGGGTTGGCCCTGATCCGGGAGTGTGAGCAACAGACCATTGGCTGCGATCCTGGGGCGATCGAATTGTCCCCAGAGCGCCTCCACCAGGGTCCGGTCGATTTCGTGGACTCGCGCTTTGTCCTTCTGCGTTTCAGTGATGAAGAGGCGTCCCTCATCCTCGATCAGATCGGGGTAGCTCATCCTGATGTAGGGATCATCATCGTAGAGCACAATCTCTGGCTGTGACCAGAGGATGATCTTACCCTCGGGGCTGTCGACCTCGACGCCGCCGCAGAGCCAGGCCGGGTTGCGATCTTCGTAGGCGATGGTTGGTCGGCGGGGGTGCTCACGGATGAAACGCCCACCATGGTTATGGAACCAATAAAGATATTTGCCATTCTTGCACTTCCAGACGAAGTTCGCGGCCCGCGGGTGCTTCATCAGACGTCCGTCAGCGTAGCGTTTGTACCGCGGCGTGCTCCACGTGCGTCCTCCGTCACGGCTATAGGCTTCCACTGGGTGGCCGTCGACAGAGCGGTAGACGACGTAGAAGGAGCCGTCACTGAGGACCACAAAGCTCTGCTCTTCGGCGATGGGCCCACCGCC
>CAYLRT010000044.1:3651-16041 GCA_964385885.1 uncultured Anaerolineales bacterium
TCTGCTCTTCGGCGATGGGCCCACCGCCAGGAGGGGTGCGAAGACCGATATCGCCGTCGGGCAGCGTCTCCCAGGTTACGCGTGTTGGGTCGTGTT
The DNA here is from genome assembly GCA_964385885.1 of uncultured Anaerolineales bacterium. Taxonomy (GTDB): domain Bacteria; phylum Chloroflexota; class Anaerolineae; order B4-G1; family SLSP01; genus PWVB01. The sequence goes on from CAYLRT010000044.1 coordinate 3,748, forward strand.
CGCTCATCAGGTTGGTGCTCTTGAGCAGTACGCCTTCCGAGCGTGTGAAGAACCCCTCACCAAACCCGCCCACTTTGTGGAGGGGGACATACGCCGCGTCCTCGTGGGTGAAGGGCTTGCCGACGTTCCAGAAGAACTTCAAGGTACCGCGGTATGGATTCTCGCGGTCGATAGCCATGGTGCGCAATGGGATGTCGTACCGTTCATGTGACCAAGAACGGCCGTGGTCGTCGGAGAACTTGAAGACGAAATGGCCCAGGGAGTCTACGCGCCGGCAGAATCCATCGGGGTAGGCTGACGTATCGGCGATGACCTGACGGACATTGTCGGTGTTGTGGTTGTAGAAGATGTAGATCCGTCCAGCGTTGGGGTAGCCTTGGGGGACTTTGAGGAGAACGGCGTAGGAGGCCTCAGGACCTGATGGAGGCTCCACTGCTACCCGATCCGACCATGTCCGGCCCTGGTCAGTGCTACGCATCGTCACGACGTGTTGACCTGCCTGCCCTTCCCTGCCGCTGCCCGTGGTGACAGCCACCAGCCAGGCGCCATCGTCGGTCTTGATGACATAAGGCTGATCACTGTACGTCTCCGTAGGGATCTCCCTGCCGTTGCGTATGTTACGCCAATCGGGTTTCACTGGCTTCTCCTCCCGGTGTTGCTTGTAGCCTACATGTATGTTGTTTTTCGTCGTTGACAAATGAGGTCCAGCTGAGTATAATGAAAACGATTCCATATTACTGGTATTGCTTGCTCTCGAAAGGGCTGACGTGCCAACTATCCGGGATGTCGCCAGACGTGCAGGTGTAGGCGTAGCCACGGTTTCGCGGGTCCTCAATAGCTCCGGTTATGTGAGTTCGGCAACGCGTGCGCGTGTCCTTCAGGCAGTGGAAGAGTTGGGCTATGTGCCAAATCGTCTGGCGCGCGGGTTGCGCTCCAAGAGAACGCAGACCCTTGGCCTGGTCCTTACAGACATCACAAACCCCTTCTGGACCACGGTGGCGCGGGGAGTGGAAGACGCCGCCAGTGCAAAGGGCTTCAGTGTGATTCTGTGCAACACGGATGAGTCGCCCGAGAAGGAGATTGCGTATGTTGGCTTGCTTCTTCAGAAGCAGGTTGACGGTTTCCTCTTAGTTCCAGCCCGTAACACGACGGAATCCGTGGAGATGGTGCTGGCTCGCCATGTACCGTTGGTCGTGTTGGACCGACGTATCCCCATGACAGTCGACACTGTGCGATGTGACTCTGAGGGTGGAGCATACGCACTGACGCGTCACCTGCTGGACTTAGGACACAGGCGCATCGCAGTGTTGGGGGGACCGGCTCAAGTTTCCACCACGGTAGACAGGGTGGAAGGTTATCGACGTGCTTTGGACGAAGCTGGTGTGCCCTTTGACCCGCGCCTCGTTGCGTATTCGGCCTTTACGCAGGAATCAGGCGAGGCGATGGCGCGTCAGATGCTTGAGAGCCAGCCAAGGCCGACTGCTCTGTTTGCTGTCAATAACTTCATTGCTATGGGCGCACTGCGTGCCCTACGGCGGATGAGATTGGCAGTGCCCAAGGAGTGTTCGCTCGTCGGTTTTGATGACCTGCCGTTGGCACTGGTGCCCGATCCGTTCCTGACGGTGGCGGCGCAACCGGCCTACGACATGGGCGTGTTGGCTGGTCAACGGCTGATTGGGCGCCTGGAGGGGACTATCACTGATCCACAATCGGACATAGTGCTTCCGACCGAGCTCGTCGTGAGACGGTCTAGTGGTCCTGCCCCTTCGTAAGGAGAAAGGTGATGGCGTTTAACGAGCAGGAGGTGACATGATGGCATACCGCAGTGTGATCGTCGGATGTGGGCCACGGGCGCGCTGGCATGCTCAGGCGTACCGCTATATACAGAGAGGTACGTTGGTGGCGTGCTGCGATCTGGATGCAGGGCGTCGTGAGGCTTTTGCCTCCGAATTCGGGCTTACCCCGTATGCCGATGTGGGGACGATGCTGAGTGCGGAGACGCCTGATCTGGTTCATGTGGTAACTCCGCCACGTACAAGAGTGCCTTTGCTAACCCTGGTGGCTGACGCTGGGGTGCCAGCGTGCCTGGTGGAGAAACCCATCGCCACAGAGGTGCGAGATTGGCGTGCCCTAGGAGAGCTGCTTTCGCAGACTGCGACCAAGATAGGAGTTAATGCTCAGTTTCGTTATCACCCGGATCTGACGCGTTGCCGCGAGGCACTGAGGTCGGGTGAGCTCGGGGATGTCAGGTTGCTCGAGGCGACGGCGGGGGGAACCATTTGTGACCAGGGTGTGCATGTGATCGACTGGGCGATGTCGCTCATTGGTGATGATGAGCCGGTGTGGATCTTTGGTGCCACCGCTGGAGTTGAGGATATGGCTCATCAGATGCACCCCAGCCCTAGCCTTGCCATTGGGGAGGTGCGGTTTGGTGGTGGCGCGCGTGCACTGTGGCACTTGGGCAGAACTGCACCTCGGGTGCTGCAGGACCCAGCCTACTACAAACATTGCCGTGTTGCTGCCTATGCTGACTGTGGTCATGTCTTGTATGAGGAGTTCGGACGATGGGAGATCGTGGGGCGCAGGGGGTCCATATCGGGCCATGCTGAAGACCGCGGTTGGGAAGAGGGCAACCATCTCGCACAGGCGGCACTGACCGAAGCGATGTTCACCTGGCTGGAGGATGATAAGAAGCCGGTTGGGACTTGCCTCAATCGCGCGTTGATCCAGTGGAACACGGTATTGGGTCTTTATGCCAGCACTGTCTGGCGGCGTCCGGTTGAGCTGCCTTTTGATCCCCCCGATGACTTGTGGGAACGTTTGAAGCAAACACTGAGCGGCGAGGAGGCGTGATCATGCTGATGAAGAAAGCCGTGATTACCGGCGTCCGGCGAGCGGAAGTCGTGGAGGTACCGATACCCCAGCCCAAAGAGAATTGGGCGTTGGTGAAGATCTACGCCGTGCCGATGTGCACGGAGTACAAGATGTTTGTTCGTGGCCAGCGAAGCGAGTACCTGGGGCACGAAGCCGCGGGTGAGGTCGTGGAAGTGGCACAGCCCAGCCGTGTCAAGGTGGGCGACAGGGTCGTAGTGATGCCGCAATATCCCTGTGGCACCTGTGACCTGTGTGTGGCTGGTGACTACATCTACTGTGAGCACAATGTGGACTTTGAGGCCTTCACCGGCGGGAAGGAGGGTCGGGCTACCTATGCTCAGTTCATGCTCAAGCCAGACTGGCTGCTGCTCCCGATCCCGGATGGCCTGAGCTATGACCTGGCATCTCTGGCGTTATGCGCGCTGGGGCCATCTTTCGGCGCATTCGATGCCATGCAGGTCGGTGCGTTTGACACTGTACTGGTGACGGGTGCTGGACCCGTGGGCCTCGGTGCTGTGGTCAATGCCAAGTATCGCGGTGCCCGGGTGCTTGTGCTGGAGTCGATACCCTACAGGGTGGAGCGGGCGAAAGAGCTGGGCGCTGATGCAGTACTGGATCCGAGAGATCCTGATGCTCTGAGCCAGCTTCGATCCCTGACGGCGGGACGCGGTGTGGATAAGGCAATTGACTGCTCCGGGGTGCCTGCAGCGCAGCGGTTCTGCATTGATGCGGCCCGACGGAGGGGGCAGGTAACATTCGTAGGCGAGTGTCAGGACCCTCTGGCGATCCGCGTGAGCCCAGACATGATTCGGAAAGGGCTGACCCTTCGTGGGTCCTGGCACTATAACCTGCGCCTGTATCCGCATATCATGCAAGTCATTCAACGATCGCCTGTGGTGGCCAGGCTTATCAGTCACACCTTCCCGTTGGATGAGGTGCAGCGAGCGCTGGAAGTGTCTGCCTCACATGAATGTGCGAAGATCATTCTGCATCCGTGGGATGATCGGCAGCACTCTGGGACCTGAGTCCATAGGCAGTGTCCCTACTGCGTAGTTCCGGCCGGAAGGGGCTGTTTTTTCAGGGTAGGGAATTCAACCAGACTGGAGGTAAGCGATGGAACGGTACGAGGCGAACTGGGAGTCGTTGAAGCAGTACACGGTGCCAACCTGGTTCAAGGAGGCCAAGTTTGGAATATTCATTCACTGGGGCGTCTACAGCGTCCCCGCTTTCGGGAACGAATGGTACCCACGGAACATGTATATTGTCGGTCGGCCTGAGTTTGAGCACCATCGAAAGACCTGGGGGCCCCAGAGTGAGTTTGGCTATAAGGACTTCATTCCCATGTTCAAGGCCGAGAGGTGGGACCCTCAAGCGTGGGTGGAGCTATTCAAAGAGGCTGGTGCCAAGTACGTAGTTCCGGTGGCGGAACATCACGATGGCTTTCCGATGTATGACTGCTCGTTCACAAACTACAATGCGGCACAGATGGGCCCTTGTCGGGATGTGGTGGCTGAACTTGGTGTGGCCGTTCGGGCGGCAGGCCTGAAGTTTGGCGTCTCATCGCATCGGGCCTTCAACGCCCGTTACTACACCTTCTCTGAAGATTTCGACACCAATAACCCGGACTTCCACAAGCTATATGGCATCCCGCGCAAGGCGGAAGAGCCTGTTCCCTATTGGTTCGTGCTGGACTGGTACGCACGCACACGAGAACTGGTAGACAAGTTCTCGCCTGATATTCTGTGGTTTGACTTTGGTTGGCATCGGGACGAATTCGAGCCATGGCGGCCTCGGGTGGCGGCATACTACTACAACCACGCGCTGACCCACGGCTATGAACCTGTGCTGCAGTATAAGGCCAAGCTGCCAGATGGCGTGGCGGTGTTGGATATCGAGCGCGGTAAACTGGATCGGATCCATCCCTTCTATTGGCAGACCGATACTTCGGTGAGTTACCGCTCCTGGGGCTATATTGAGGATGACGCGTTCAAGAGTGCGACGACGATTGTGCACGATTTGGTCGACATCGTCAGTAAGAATGGAAACCTGCTGCTCAATGTGGGACCGAGGCCCGATGGTACACTGCCGCAAGAAGTGGAGGATCTGCTTCGCGACATCGGCGAGTGGCTCAAGCAGAACGGCGAGGCGATCTACGGCACGCAACCGTGGGTGACGTTTGGTGAGGGGCCCACCGGGGTACCTCAGGCCTTCCGGGAGCATGAGCAGCAACCCTACACGGCCCAGGATGTGCGCTACACGACTAAGCCGGGGGTACTCTACGCGATCCTCATGGGTTGGCCTGGCCCGAGGGCGATTCTAAAGACGTTGACCGCCGATGGTCCGGTGCCAGCCGGTCAGATTGCGCGCATCGGTATCCTCGGAGGTGCTGATGACCTGGAATGGGAGCAGTCGCCTGAGGGCCTGACTGTCCAACTGCCTGACGAGGCTCCCTGTCGGCACGCGTATGTGCTCAAGCTCACACTGCGTGAGTGAGTAGAGCAATCAGAGACTATTCATAAACTATTCATATGGAGGGCAGGATGACAAAGCAAAATCCGACAGCTGCAACAATGCGCAATAAGGATGATCTGATCGTGATCGCAGGAGCAGGCGGCTTCATCGCGGGAGCGCTGACCCGTTACTTCCACGATCACGGTTTCACCAACATACGGGCTGTGGACAAGAAGCCCTTGCCCGACTGGTATCAGCGCGTACCGGGTGTGGAAAGTCTATGCCTCGACCTGACCGATCCTGACAACTGTCGGCGCGCTGTTGAAGGAGCTGTGGAAGTCTACAACCTGGCGGCTGATATGGGCGGTATGGGCTTCATCGAGCGTTACCGGGTGGAATGCCTGCGCAGTATCCTCATCAACACGCACCTGATCGAGGCCGCCTATCGGGCCGGCGTTGACCGCTACTTCTTCTCTTCCTCAGCCTGTGCCTACAACACGGAATTGCAGAAGGACCCCAACGTCCGCGCGTTGAAGGAATCGGATGCCTACCCGGCTATGGCCGAACGAGGCTATGGCTGGGAGAAACTGATGTCGGAGATGTTCTGCCAGGAGTATTGGGCCGAACGTGGCCTGAAGACTTTCATCGCGCGCTTCCACAATGTCTATGGCCCCTACGGCACCTGGGATGGCGGTCGTGAGAAAGCCCCGGCGGCGCTCTCTCGTAAAGTAATCGAGGCGAAAGATACAGGAAAGCTTGAGATCACTATCTGGGGTGATGGCAACCAGACGCGTAGCTTCATGTACATCGATGACTGTGTTAAGGGTATTGACATGATCACGCATTGCGATGATCTCATCGCCACCCCGATCAACCTGGGATCAAGTGAACTGGTCTCAATCAACCAGTTAGTCAGCCTTATCGAGGAGATCGCTGGGGTAAAACTGGAGCGGCACTACGATTTGAACGCACCGCGCGGCGTTGCAGGTCGCAACAGTGACAACACGTTCATCCTGCAGGTCCTCGGTTGGGAGCCAAGCACGCCGTTGCGGGAGGGACTGGCTAAGACATACGCCTGGATTGAGCAGCAGTATTACGATCGTAAGGCAGGCAAGCATACACCTGCGGGGCCGTACAACGGAATGCCTAAGACCTACTAGAAGCCAATGGGTAATCTGGCGGCGGAAGCGACTACATTTCGGAAGCCGCTTCCGCTGCCTGTCTGTTCCGCTGCACGCAATCGTCGTGAATTGGAAAGGAGCTGAGGATGGATGAAGGCATCCGAGCACCACTGGACATCCGGGAAGTGATCGGCGGCTTACCCTATCGGATGGCCCTTGCTGGTGGCTGGATTGATCAACCTTTTGTCTCAAGGCATAATCCCGAGCCGCCAGGGAGCATGGTGGTCGTCTCTATTGAGCCTACGTGCCGGTTTATGAATCGCTGTGGCATGGGTACCAGCACCCGTAGGGTTGCCGCGCAGTTGTGGGGTGAGCGCCTGCCACAGGGGGACCCGGCCAAGCTTGTGCGCGAGCTCTATGCGGCTGAAAATGCGGGCAAGGATGAGCCTTCTGGCTCTCAGGACATGATCGGTATCATCTACCCTGGCGTCAGTCGCCTGGATTACGATGCGACCTATGAAGGGGGGGTCTTCCCCGTGCACGTTGAGTCCAATACGGACCCCGATGTTGCCCATTGGCTGGAGCGCGTGATCTACATGGTCCCGGTGATGCAGCGGCCGCCGGGGTACAATCCTCTGGGCATCAAGAGGCTGGAACCAGAGTGGATCCGTCGGCTGGGCGAGACCGGACGGCTGTGTTACGATGCCATCGTGAATATGGATGCCAAGGCTCTGGGTCAATCGATGAACGCCTGTATGGCGTGCTGGGAGGCCATTTTGCCGCACACAGTGCGTCACCCAACGATTACCATTGACCTGATGGCCTTGCTGTCTCACTATCAGGCACGCTATGAGGGCGCGATGTACTCTGGTTGTGGCGGCGGCTACATCTATGTGGTTTCCGAGGAACCGGTGCCGGGTGGATTCCAGGTGCGTGTGCGTCTATAACGGGTGAGATTGGTGTAGCGCGGGAGAATACGACTCATGAGAGTGATGGTATCCGGTAGTTTCGATGATATCCGGTCACGCCATGTGCGCCTGCTGGAGGAAGCGGCGAAGTTGGGATCCTGTCACGTGGTGCTGTGGTCCGATGCCCTTGTAACGCGATTGACAGGGCACCCTCCGAAGTTCCCCCAGCCTGAGCGACGCTACTTCCTTGAGGCCATTCGCTTTGTCGATGGGGTCACGGTGGTGGAGGATCTGGCGACAGCGGATGCGCTGCCGGAGCTTGAAGCCGACGTGTGGGTGGTGCCTGAGGACGAGGATACCCCCGGTCGCCGTCGGGCTGCTGAAGAGCGGGGCCTCGTCTATCATGTGCTGACCGAAGGCGAGCTGGCGGGTTTTCCGGTACCTGAGGAGGCCCGCTGGTTACAGCCCTCTTCACGGCCCAAGGTCATCGTCACGGGGTGCTACGACTGGCTTCATACCGGACATATCCGATTTTTTGAGGAGGCCTCCACCTTTGGCGATCTCTATGTCGCTGTCGGCAACGATCGCAATGTGCGCCACCTGAAGGGAGCCGGGCATCCTTTCTTCCACCAGGAAGAGCGTCGTTACATGGTTCAGGCCATCCGTTATGTGACCCAGGCTGTGCTCACCAAGGGCATGGGGTGGATGGATGCGGCTCCCAATATCGAGGAGATTCGTCCCGATATCTACATCGTCAATGAGGACGGGGATAGGCCGGAGAAGCGTGCGTTCTGTGCTGAGCGCGGCCTGCAATACGTGGTGCTGCACCGTGCGCCCCGCCCAGGATTGCCACGTCGCTCCAGCACAGAGTTGCGGGGATTCTAGACGACATAGGCTACGACTCCCGTCTCTCGTTTTCCCTGTAGCGCCATCGCATTGCCCTGTGATTCGCACTCCACTGGGCCACTGAGTGAGAGCCTTCGCCGAAGTGCCTGTTGGCGTGCTCCCTAGTTGCGGTGGGCGATGCAGAATCGGGATGACGCAATTCGGTGCAACGCTCAGTTGACGGATTTCCCGCGGATGAGGGGGCATCCCTGGGGGTTTGGCGCGGGCTCTTCTTCTGCTGTGCTAAAGCCACATCTCGCATAGAAATGCTGGCTCCTGGTTGCCCAACTTGGTGTGTCTAGGCACCAGCTTCGGGCCGCTGGATGTCGTTGTTCGACCAGTGTCCACGGGGTCGTGCCATTTCCCTCGTCGTCGAATATGCTGACGAGGCCGCGTGGATAGCGGGCGGTCCCACCCGCATCCACCAGGCACGGATGAATAAGGCGCTTAACGGCGTGATGCGATGCCTGAGAGGGCACCCTGGGCCAGGCAGGAGTAAGCAGGGTAGGGCTACCGGCCAGTGCGGCTGCAGGGGCCTCGGCATGCCAGTGGATGCGTGATCGCCTGGCTTTTGCAGCGCCTAATCCAGATGGAAGACCTCCCTGAGATCCTTGGATACTGGGCTGTTGTCTGGATTGGTGGGCATGACGTCCCGCATATAGGCCCACCACTTCTGGTTGATGGCCGTCTGAGCGATAGCCTGCCACCGTTCCTCATCCTCGATCTCCACATACGCGAAAAGCTGATTGGTGTCCGGTTCCAGGAAGATTGAGTAGTTGTGCACTCCATGGGACTTCAGCACGGCTTCTAGCTCAGGCCAGATTGGATTGTGGCGTTTCTGATATTCCTCATGCTTGTCGGGATTGACATACATCACGAATGCCTTGCGGATCATCTTTCTTTGCTCCTTCCCATCGTTGAGATACGCAGCCGGACGAGATCGAACCTGGATCATGGTCGCGAGATCCTGTCCGCATTCTAGATGAGAGCCTGCGTGTGACAACAGTGTGGCTGTGGGGATGAGACCGAAGCCCGCGTGTCGGTACCGTGCAGGGCGGTGGGCTAACCAGCAGTGTGTGTTGATCATGTCTGTGCAGGGTCTGTTGGTTGCCGACTCGTGCTGTCCATCGTCATGGGCTGGGGCGCGCAGCACGTTCAGGGATGAACCCGGCGTCAAACAGCTGAAGGAGGCAGCTGGCAACATGGTTGGCACAGATGTGATCACCCTGCGCCCATCGATAGACACGCCGGTTGATGTCAGCACATCCAGGCCCCGCATACGCACAGCGTTGCTGTGGCACTGCGGCTTCTCCTGGAGATGGGGTCTTGAGACCTGTCTAAGGGCTATCATCTGGCAGCGTAGCTGACGTCTCATAAGGGCGGGAGGGTGTTCTCGTGGCGGTGATGGCGAAGCTCCACCTCAACGAGAGGGGCGCATGAGGCGAAGGCAAACTGGCCCTGTAACCTGAAACGAAGCAGTGCCCCCAACGGGATTTGAACCCATGTACCAGGCTTGAAAGGCCTGTGTCCTAGACCAGACTAGACGATGGGGGCAACTGGTCTTATGCTAGCATAAAGCGTTGACCTGTCAAGTTTGACAAGGCATGGCGCGTGTGTTAGGATATGGACGAGGAGCAAGCGTGCTCCGAGATTGTCTTTGTCGATGCTATCCAGGCGATAGCATCGTTAATATTTCGGAAGGTGAGTTTATCCATGGAACGGCTGCAAATTGTGCCCCTGGGTGGATTGGGGGAGGTCGGAAAGAACATGATGGCCGTGGAATACGGCCGAAACATCCTGATCATCGACGTGGGGATGATGTTCCCTGAGAGTGACATGCACGGCGTGGACTATGTGATCCCAGATTATCGCTATCTTCGTGGCAAGGAGGACCGCATCCGGGGAATCGTGATCACGCATGGGCACGAGGATCACATTGGTGCGCTGCCCCATTTCTTGCAGGAGTTCAATGCGCCGATCTATGCCACGCGGCTGACCCGAGGACTCATCGAGGTCAAACTGCGTAGCGAGGTGTTGAAGCGCGTGAAGCTGCAGACGATGACGCCGGGTGAGGTGTTGAAGATCGGTCCCTTCAAAGTGGAACCCTATCATGTTTGCCACAGCATCCCCGATGCTGTGGGGCTTGGCATTACGACACCAGTGGGCCTGGTGGTCCACAGCGGTGACTACAAGTTCGACCATACGCCAGTTGATGGCTGGCCCACGGATATCGGGAAACTGGCCGAGTTTAGCCAACGAGGGGTACTTGCACTCCTGGCGGACTCGACCAACGCTGATCACCCAGGCCGGACACCGTCTGAGCAATCGCTGAACGTGGCGTTGGCCGATGTCTTCCGTAGGGCTAAGGGGCGAGTCATTGTTGCCACCTTCGCCTCTCTCATCTCGCGCATCCGCCAGGTGATGGAGGTGGCGAGGACATTTGGGCGCCGTGTGGCCATCGCTGGCACAAGCATGGTCAAGAACGTGAGGATGGCGCGTCGACTGGGATACATGGATGAAGTGCCCGATGACATGATCCTGTCGCTTCAAGAGATCAATCGGTTGCCGCCGCACCAGGTGACGATCATAGCCACCGGTGCCCAGGGAGAGCCAAGATCAATCCTGGGTAGGCTTGCCACCGGTCGTCACTCGACGTTGCGGATCGTACCCGGAGATACGGTGGTGCTGTCCTCACACACGATCCCGGGGAATGAAGAGGGTGTGCATCGAGTCATCAATCGCCTGTTTCAGAAAGGGGCGCGTGTCGTCTATCACCCCGTTGAACCAGTTCACGTCTCGGGCCATGCCAGCCAAGAGGAGCAGAAGTTCCTGATCAGCATCTTGAAGCCCCGCTTCTTTGTACCAATCCATGGTGAGCTGCGGCATCTAACTCTACACGCAGATTTGGCTGAAGAGGTTGGGGTTCCGCGGGATGCCATTGCAGTTGTAGAGAACGGTTATCCCCTCCGATTCACTGCCGACAGTATGGAGATCGGGGAGAGAGTGCCCGGTGGGTACGTCTTTGTCGATGGTGCGTGGGTGGGTGATGCGATCAGTCCAGAGCTTATCCGGCGTCGTGAGGCGCTGGGTGATGCGGGGATCTGTAGTGTAGCCTTTATTTTCGATCAGAAACGCGGGAAGATCCTTGGTGAGGTGCGCGTGAAGGGCATCGGGATCGCCAGCGATGCTGTTATGGGCACGCTGCTGTCAGACGTGGTAGCTGAAGTGCGGACTGCCATGCGGGGGATAAGCCCGGGTACGCCGCCCGCGACGGTCGAGCGCTCTATCGCAAGTGCTCTCTCGGATTTCTTCTATCGGCGTGCCCGCAACCGACCCGAGGTCATCGTTCAGGCACTGCCAGTCGTTTGACCCTATTTGTCTGCGAGATGCCTCACATATTGGTCGCCTACAAGCAATTCCCTGGGCCTGGCGTGGGCCATGCAGGCGGGGAGTCGCTGTTCCGGGTGCTAGAGGCGCTCCGCGCGCGTGGATACGTGCTTTCGCTGGTGTCTCGTATTCGAGAGGTCGAGCGTGCGCAGTTGCCAGCGGTGGAGGCCGTCTGCAAGACCGTTATCACAGTCCCTCATCACCGTGACATGGCGGGGCCCCCTTTCCTTGCCGTGGTGCATAGCTACCTTCTCTTTCGTAGAGCGCTTTGTCGGGCACTGCGCGAGTTGCAACCTGACTTACTGCATGTGGAGACGACTCAGACCGCCACCATTGCGCTCGGCCTTCGTCGTCCACCAGCCTCATTTCGTACCCAGGACGTCAACTGGTTTCTCGTCGAGCAAGAGCGAGACCGTGCCCAAAAGGGCAGACGTCTGGGACTGACGGTTCTGCGCTTGTTGGTTAAGCGCATAGAGATCGATCTTCTCCGGCGGTATCAGATGGTCGTGGCAATCTCTGAGGGGGACCGCCGCCTGCTGGCTGCTTACATTCCCGAGAGCCAGTTGTTGATGGTGCCCCTGGCTCCGTCGATTCAAGGATCCCATGGCGAGGTAGATTTGCCTGATAGCGGACCGATTATCCTCTTTGTGGGAGCTATGGGACGCAGA
>CAYLRT010000044.1:16141-20659 GCA_964385885.1 uncultured Anaerolineales bacterium
AGATTTGCCTGATAGCGGACCGATTATCCTCTTTGTGGGAGCTATGGGACGCAGATACAATCAGGAGGGAGTGCGCTGGTTCTTGGACGCTGTCTGGCCGTCGATCTCTGCTGCAGAACCGGAAGCGAAGTTCGTGGTTGTTGGGAGCCACCCCCCCGAGTGGCTTTTGTTGCGTGGGGACGACGAGCACGTGATCGTCAAGGGTTTTGTGGAGGATTTGGCTCCCTGGTATCGAAGTGCGAGAGTCTTCGTATCGCCGTTGCTTACGGCGGGAGGGCTGTTACAGAAGATCATGGATGCGATGGCTATGGAGGTGCCAGTTGTCGCAACCTCGGTATGCAACCATGGGATTGCTGCTACCCCAGGTGTGCACCTGCTGACGGCAGATAGAGATGTTGATTTCGCGGGTGCCGTGATAGAGTTGCTGAGGAATGAAGAAAAACGTCAGCGTTTGGCACGTGAGGCCCACCGTTTTGTCCTCACCCATTATGATTTTGAGGCGGCCATGGATAGGTGGGATGGCGCGCTGCGTCGCTTGCTGGACGGTAGCAAACGTGAGTCCACAGGGTGAGGGCATGGTATAATGGCCTCAGGCTTTCTCTGTCAGGCACCAGGAACCATCAAGCGAGTTTGAGCGTGCGATCCGTGGCAATGCGAAAATCGAGGACACATACGAGCACACGACTTCCGGCCCTGGTGACCGGTGGGTTAATTGTCGTCCTGCTTGTCGTGAGCATGCTGGCATTTGCGTTTGTGGTCTCCTTTGTGCGGGGCAGCTTGGCAGTCCCCGGGGGCAAGCCCGGTGTGCCGCAGCGTCTGGAGCCCAGTGAACATGTGAGCTATGACTTTGGACAAGTACTGCCTACTTGGAGCGGAACGGAACGTGTAACGATCCTGGTCATGGGAGTGGACGAGCGTGCTCAAGAAAGCGGGCCATGGCGTACCGACACCATGATGTTACTCACGATCGATCCGGTTACGCGTGAGGCCGGGGTGCTTTCAATCCCCCGCGATTTGTGGGTCCCGATCCCGGGTTATCCTGACGGGCGTATCAATACCGCGCATTTCCTGGGTGAGCTCTATCATCATCCTGGAGGTGGGCCGGGACTGGCGGTCGAGACCGTGGAGTACAATCTTGGGGTCAAGGTCGACTACTATGTGCGTATCAATTTCCAGGCATTTGTCACGCTGGTGGATCAGATCGGTGGGATTGATGTCTATGTTGAGACGCCGATCAACGACCCGCTCTATCCGGATTACAATTACGGTTATGACCCGCTCTACATAGAGGCTGGCTGGCACCATTTTGACGGGGAGATGGCGCTCAAATACGCGCGCACGCGGCACGGCAGCAGCGATTTTGATCGGGCTCGGCGCCAGCAGCAGGTTTTGACGGCGATCTTAGATCGTGTGACTTCTTACGAGTTGTTGCCTCAGTTGGCTGGTAGCGCGCCCGAGCTGTATGAGACCCTGGCGGGTTCGGTTGACACGGACCTGGCGTTGGATCAGATTCTGGCCTTGGCCAATCTGGCCTCTGCAGTCGAGCCAGAGGCGATTCGTTTTGGTGTGATCGATGAGACATGTACCCAGCCTTGGGTGACACCAGACGGGGCACAGGTGCTGGTCCCGCTGCGGGATCAGATACGTGCCGTACGGGATTATGTCTTTGCCTCTGAGTCAAGGTCTCAGGACTCACCTGACACCAGTGGGACGCCTCTGCTGCCTACGCCGACCCCTGAGTTGGCGGTGGTTGCGGTACTCAATGGGACCATGCGTCCAGGCTTGGCGAGTGCTACTGCTGATTATCTGAGGGCTCAAGGTGTCGTGGTGGAGCATGTTGGCAATGCCGAACGACAGGACTATGCAAGTACACTAGTCATCATGAATCGTGACAAACCTCGTACTCAGGCTGCCTTGCTTAAGTTGCTGAGACTGGATCCAACCACTGTCATGCGCGGAGAGGACCCGCAGGCGGTGTACGATGTGGTGATTGTCCTGGGTAAGGACTTCGTGCTGCCGACGTCCCCTTGAGGGTATGTCGTAGGCGCTTGCCTGCCGTGATGTAGATGCGGGAGTCCATGTGATTGGCTCAGAGAATGCGAAAGCGGGACATGTGTCTCGTTACAGACGTCTGCTTCAGATAGCGCTGGTATTGCTCTATCTGGTCGTCACGGTCGTCGGCGCGTTGCTGGTCTACACCCGCGTGCGAGCGGAAGTCGCTCGCTCAGAGCTGCTCCCCGATTTCACCCTTGGAGAACAGCAGACGGGAGAGGGTGCGAATGTCGCTCGGGTCGAAGGCCAAACGTTGCCGGTTTGGCAGGGAAAGGACCGCATCACTGTCCTGATTCTTGGGATCGACGAGCGAGCACAGACGGAGGACTTCTGGCGTACCGATACGATGATCCTGGCGACCCTGGATCCAGTCACTATGAAAGCTGGCGTGTTGTCGATCCCACGCGATCTGTGGGTCCCCATTCCTGGTTTCACCGAGAACCGTATCAACACTGCCCATGCGATCGGTGATGCCTATGACTATCCCGGCGGGGGGCCTGCCCTGGCTGTTGAGACCGTTGAGTACAACCTAGGGGTCGAGATCGACTACTATGTGCGGGTCAATTTCCAGGCGTTCGTGGACCTCGTTGACCTGATTGGAGGGATCGACATCTATGTGGACGAGCCAATCGATGATCCTACTTATCCAGATTACAACTACGGCTACGATCCACTCCACATTGATGCAGGACAGCACCATTTTTACGGTGAGATGGCTCTGAAGTATGCCCGGACTCGTCATACCTCGGGCGGTGATTTCGATCGAGCCCGCCGCCAACAACAGGTTATCAGGGCCATCCTGGAACGCGTGACTGATGCGCGGATGCTGCCGCAACTTGCTGCACGGGCGCCCGAGATCTATCAGTTGGTCCAGGATTCTGTGCAGTTGGACCCTCGGCTTCAGCTTGATGAGGTCATCGCACTTGCTAACCTGGCTACTCGGGTTGATCCGGAGGACATTCAGTTCCGAGTGATCGACGAGACATGCACGCTGTTCGCCGAGACGCCGGACGGTATGCAGATTTTGATTCCACTGCGTGATAGAATCCGTGAGGTGCGCGACGAGGTCTTCGGCTTGCGTCCCCCTGAGGGGACGGATCTGACTGTGGCGCAGGAAGCTGCGACGATCGCTGTGCTCAATGGCACGGCCACAGAGGGATTGGCATATGCGACGGCGGAGTTCTTACGGGTTCACGGACTGAGTGTGCCCCGGTACGCCAACGCTGACCGTCAAGATTACGACACATCACTGATCATCATGAATCGGGACAAGCCTCGCACGGC
Source organism: uncultured Anaerolineales bacterium (assembly GCA_964385885.1). Classification (GTDB taxonomy): domain Bacteria; phylum Chloroflexota; class Anaerolineae; order B4-G1; family SLSP01; genus PWVB01. The sequence goes on from CAYLRT010000044.1 coordinate 19,478, forward strand.
TTTGGAGTTGGCTACACTCCTGGACCTCTCTAAGTCAACGGTGATCCAGGGCGCGAATCCGACAGCAGACTACGATATCGTGGTTATCCTTGGCGCTGATTTCGCGGCCCGTTTCTCGCCTGACGAGGCAACTGTGACACCCACCCCTACTGCGGCGCCATAACGAGAACGGTTTTACCTCTCCACACTGGCCTGTGGTTGGCTGCCCAGGGGCTTCATGATGATGTAGGTAAACCCGTTCATGGGAATGTGCTCGACCAGCCCATAGTGTTCGCCGATGGCCGCCAATACTGGTGGGGGATAGAACTGGGCACGCATGATGATGAGTCCAAAGGCTTCCTCGCGGATCATGTGCTCCAGTTGGCTGGTGTCCAGCATCCCATTGTGATAGAGATTGAGGAGTTGGGTCGGATTGGTGACCACCGGCTTATCCGCTAACATGGCAAAGGCTGCTTCTTCGCTGAGAATCGGTTTCTGCGTGGCCCGTACGTAGGCCATGATCCTGTTGCCGCTTTCGTAATCTCTGGGCAGCATCAGGTGTCCCAATTGCGTGTAACCCATGGCATCGTAGTATGGGTAGTCTGCATACACTGATCTGTTAGCTACGCCCAGGAGCCGGGCCACTCGTCCCCATAGAGGCCCAGTTGTGGGCAGGTGAACCATAAGGGCTGCCTGTCCCAGCATGAGCATGCACACCAAAGCCCCCCAGATCAACCTGCGCTTTGGCAGTCGCCTGGTGAGCCAGGCCTGGGTGCGTTGTAGGGAGATACCAGAGAGGATGATGGCTGCTGCGACAGATGTGACCCAATAGGCCTCACCGGCTCCCCATTTTCCTGACAACATGCCCGTGCCTAGAGCTGCGACAAACCAAACGCTGAAGACGCTGAGTTCCCCCAGGTAGAGTTCGTAGATCACCGTCGCGCCTGCCACCAAGACGAAGACGAGGTGCATGTGGAGCCATGACCGCGTGAGTCCCAGGAGCTGTGGCATGATAAAGGCATTGACATTGGCGGAGATCGTATTAACCCACCAGTAGCCCTGGGTGGCCCAGTTCAGGGCCAGGAAGACAGCGCCGAAGGCAGCCCCAAATAGGGCCACAAGCAGGAGAGACCGCAGTGGGTTGCGCAGGAAAAGATAGGCGAAGATTGCGACGGCGGTAAAGACCGCTAGCTGTTTGGTGTA
>CAYLRT010000045.1:0-13877 GCA_964385885.1 uncultured Anaerolineales bacterium
CTCTTGCCTAATTCACTACTCCCGACGATTGCCATGCCCTGAACGAGAGCGCATTGCTCCAGCCACACCCAGAATATCTCTAACCATACGGCGCATGCCAGCAGTAAAGCTGGCAGCCTGGATAACTGGTGTAACCACGTTCTGACTCATGAACTCTGTAGTTCCCCGCACCGTTGAGACCGTGTCGTTAACCGACCTCAGAAGTGGCTGAATCTCCTCACGCAGCACCTGGATCAGCACTTGAATCTGGAAGATCAACAGCAACATGGCCAACCCGATCAGCAACGTGGTCACAGCCACAAAGACAATGGCGATGTCTCGTACAACCTGAGTGGCGGCTGGGAAACGAGCCATCAAAACCACAGCCCCCACAACAAGAACCAGAAGGGCAACCGCGCCGACGATGAGCCATACCTGCGCGCGCCGCGACGCCAACGAGTCCGCCATCGGCGACGTATCACCTACTGCGGACGCCTCTGAGACCTCCACTTCGTTGTGGCCAACTGAGGCTGGATCTGAAGCCATGCGTCCTCCTTATCAATTGAATACATAGGTATTCTATCACGCAGTATCAGTTATGACAAGAAGACAGGAAACAAAATAAAGTTAGGCAATCTGTCGATTTCACATCCCCTCCATCACGCGCCACGTCTTCACCAAAATCGGGACTCCGCCAAGCTTTGCAAGGCGATTGTTTTGTTTTTCCTTCTGTGTTATACTTAACCTGCTCAACTAAGCGTTGAGCCGCCATAATGATTAGAAGGAAAGCGAAAACGTGAGCTTTGAACATAGACCTTCGAGCCGGGAAAGGGAAATCGCCGAGTGTGTTCAGAATCTCAAGAACCCTAACCCCCGCCTGCGGTCGCAGGCAGCTGAGGATCTGGGTAAGCTAGGCGCCTTCGAAGCCGTTCCAGAGTTGGTTGAGCAGCTACAGACGGATGTGAACACTTACGTGCGCAGCGCCAGTGCAGAGGCCCTAGGGCGTATTGGCGATAGTCAAGCCATCTTTCCACTGATGGATGCGCTGCGGGATCCATGTTCGTTTGTGCGTCGCGCGGCTGCAATTGCACTGGGCCAAATGCAGGCCAAGGAAGCACAAGGAGCACTCCTCCGTGCGTTGGAAGATCCCAACTTCTATGTCCGGCGAGCCGCAATCAACGCTATCGGGAAACTTGAAATCCCCGACCTCGCGCCCCGCCTGTCGCCGTTCCTGGAGACACCTGACCCTCGTATCCGACGGACGGCCATTATCGCCCTGAGCCGGCTTGGTAGCCGGGAGGCAGTGCCGGCTATGGCCGCATTGCTGGAGACTTATCTCGTATCCCCCAATCAACGTGACCTGCCGGTGGTCAAGACCCTGGTCACAGCGCTGGGTGACCTCAGGGCACGTGAAGCTGTCCCGGTACTGACCGAGGTCTTGCGAGGTTATGTAGGCGCGCGATCGTTGACAGCAGCAGCGCTTGGCGCCATAGGCGACGATTCAGCAGGGCCAGCTTTGGTAGAGGCGTTGCACGACGACGGGAGCCGCAACCTCCAGTTGGCCGCTTTGAAAAGCCTGAGCAGGCTCAACTATCGACCTGCAATACCTGAAGTGCGCCGGTTCCTGGACGCGCCTGATCCGCGATTGCGCCGTACTGCGGCACTTACATTGGGCGCCCTGGGAGATGTCGATGCAACCCCCCGTCTATTGAAGATGGCGCAGCAGGATGAAAGTCCGTTGGTTCGCCCCGCAGCAGTCGAGGCTTTAGGACAGTTGGGGGATCGACGCGTCCTCGGGGCGTTGCTGCCGCTGATCGACGACGGGAACGCCTACCTGCGAGCAGCCCTGGCCCACGCTCTCAGTACTCTGGATGGTGACACCCCTGAGGTCCGACAGGCATTGCTCCAACTGCGCAACGACAAGGTGCGGCACGTAGCTCTTGCGGCCGAGCGAGCTTTGGCTCGTTGCCCGTCAGCATTGGAGACTGAGAGCACCAAGGTACAGGGGCACTCTAAACGGGAGCATAGGCATCGGTCTTGGCTCAGGCGTTTCCTCGGACGGTGAGTTACTAGCAGGGAGAGGCCCGCGTGACACAGCTTTGAAGCGCGGCCGATCAATGAAGCAGGACACTGGGATTCTCATTGAACTAAGGGCGTTTTGCACTCCTTTTGCCGCGAAACGCCTGGGAAAGTGAGGAAGTTGATGTCAGTTACAGCCGTTGTCGGTGCTCAGTGGGGGGATGAGGGCAAGGGCCGGATTGTGGACTACCTGGCCCAAACTGCCGATCTGGTGATCCGCTTCCAGGGTGGAGACAACGCGGGTCACACTGTTGTAAACGAACTCGGTAAGTTTGCACTGCATCTGGTTCCCTCGGGGATTTTCAATCCGAGCACTATCTGTCTGATTGGTGCAGGCACTGTAGTCAATTTCGAGACGCTAGGGGATGAGCTCAGACATCTGGAGGTTGCTGGGGTGGAGACGAGTAACCTCTTTGTAGATCGCCGGGCCCATGTAATCCTGCCTTTCCACCGTTTGCTGGATGGCGCAGAAGAGGCGCGCCGCCACAAAAGCGGCTGGCAGGTCGGCACAACGAAGCGAGGCATTGGTCCCACTTACGCCGATAAGGCAGCTCGTTATGGGATTCGTGCGGGGGAGTTGCTCGACCTAAGCCGGGTGCGTGCCCGGCTGGAGTTGTTGGTAGCCCGCAAGAACCGCGAGTTGGCTTTCTATGGCTTGCCTGAGGTCACTGTCGATGACCTGCTGACCCTCTGTGCCCGTTGGCATGAGGAGTTCGAAGGACGAATCATTGATAGTGTACCCCTGGTGCGCGACGCAGTCCGTGGCAAGAAAGAGATCCTGTTGGAGGGCCAATTGGGGGTGATGCGGGATCTGGACTGGGGGATCTATCCTTACACGACCTCATCGTCTCCCACTGCCGGTGGGGCATGTGTAGGTGCCGGAATCCCTCCACGCGCCATTGACCACGTGTTAGGCGTCGTGAAGGTTTACTCGACCTCGGTAGGGGGTGGGCCATTCCCCACCGAACTACACGACACCACCGGGGAGCGGCTGCGAGAGCTGGGCGGCGAGTATGGGGCCACAACAGGTAGACCCCGGCGCTGTGGTTGGTTCGATGGCGTTGCGATTGGCTATGCCAGTTGGCTCAATGGATTCACCGGCATCGCCGTGACAAAGCTGGACGTCCTCGATAGTTTCAAGACACTGAAGATCTGTGTGGGTTACCGGCTGGGAGATACAGAGCTGGATCACGTTCCCGATACGCCGCTCCAGGAAAAGGTAGAGCCGATCTACGAGGTCTGGCCTGGATGGGAGACTGATACAAGTCGAGCGCGTTGTTGGGACGATCTACCCGAGCGAGCACAAGCTTATGTCAAGCGGATCGAGAGCCTGGCAGGGGCTCCTGTGCGCTTCATCTCGGTGGGACCGCAGCGAGATCAGATTATCGTCATCTAGTCCAACCGAAGGAAGATCCGATGGAAGCATCCGGTTACGCGCATGACACTTTCCTCTCACCTTTCACCTGGCGCTATGGGAGCCAGCCCATGCGCAAGATATGGTCCGAGGTCCACAAACGTCGATTACTGCGCCGTGTCTGGGTGGCACTGGCGACCGCTCAACATGAGGCAGGGTTGGTCACAGCAGAGCAACTTGCCGACCTCAAGGCGCACCAAGAGGATATCGACATTACTCGGGCACGGGAGATCGAAGCCGAGATCCACCACGATCTGATGGCTGAGGTCCGGGTTTACGCAGAACAATGCCCAATCGGTGGCCGCATCATCCACCTCGGCGCTACCAGCATGGACATCAGTGACAATGTGGATGTGCTTCGCATGCGAGAAGCGCTCGACCTGCTGCTGGCTGAATTGGCGGAGCTGTTGCGTACTTTGACAACCCAGATCGAACAGCGTGCCGGGCAGGTGTGCATGGGGTTCACTCATCTGCAGCCAGCGGAGCCTACTACGGTCGGATACAGGTTGGCTCAATACGCGCAGGATCTGTGGATGGACTATCAGACCCTTCAGCAGGTCCGCAATAGGCTCAGAGGCAAGGGGATCAAGGGGGCAGTGGGCACATCGGCCTCCTATGCTGTACTTCTAGAGAGGATAGGCATCTCACCAGCGTCTTTCGAGCAGCGGGTCATGGCGCTCCTTGATCTGGAGCCTTTCATGGTCGCCACCCAGGTCTATCCCCGCAAGCAGGACTGGACGGTGTTGAGTGCCTTGGCCGGGCTTGCCGGCTCGCTCTACCGATTCGCGTTCGACCTCCGCCTCTTGCAGGCGCCGGCCTTTGGCGAGTGGAGCGAACCCTTCGGAGAGCGACAGGTTGGCTCATCCGCAATGCCTTTCAAACGAAATCCGATTCACTCTGAGAACATCGATTCACTGGCGCGGCTTGTCGCCAGTCTACCCCGCATCGCCTGGGACAATGCGGCGCATTCACTGCTGGAGCGTACGTTGGACGATTCTGGCAATCGGCGGGAGATCCTCCCGGTAGCTTTCCTGGCAGTAGATGAGATCTTGCACACCGCAACTCGGATCCTTCAGGACCTGCGTGTTTATGATGTGGGTATCGCGCATAATCTGGCCCGCTACGGGGTCTTCGCTGCCACGGAGCGGTTGCTGATGACATTGGTACAGCGCGGTGCTGACCGCCAGGCAATGCATGAGGTGATCCGTCGCCATGCGATGACTGCGTGGCAAACTGTAATGAGCGGGGAGGATCACAATCCGCTACCGGAGCTGCTGGCGAGTGATCCCCAAATCGGGGCCTACCTCACCCCGGAGGAGGTCTTCGCCTTGTTGGACGCCAGTCAGCATATCGGCGATGCCCCAGAGCGCGCACGGAAGCTTGCGCGGACGATCCGTACTGCCCTGTCCGATCCATCCTGAATGAGCGAGTTTGTCCTGGTCTTTGGCCTGTCAGCCGATCCCATTCACATAGGCCATGTGGAGACGGTGACACAGGCCTATCAAGCCCTTACCAAACTGGGCATCCCGGTGACTCGGATCCTGCTACTGCCCACCTATCGGCGCAACCCGGTTGGAGCTGAGAAGTCGCGCCTGCCAGCGACCTTTACTGCGCGGTACATCATGTGCGCTCTGGCAGCTCAGGAGATCAGCCAGAGACTGAAACTACCCCCTCAGGCTGTCTCAGTGAGCGATCTAGAAGCTGAGCTGGCCCGAAAGCGGCGGATGCCCAACTATACGGCTGAGACCCTGACGCTTCTGAAGCTACGCACGGCACCGAACACGGGGTTGCTCTTCCTCCTGAGCAGTGAACTCGTGGCAGGTGAAGTACCTCAGTTTAGCCGGTGGTACCATCCATTGGCCATCGCGCGACTCGCATTCCTAGCCATCGTGCCCAGGCCTGGCTATGAACCCAATCGGCGGTTTCTATCAGCGCTCCGCCAGCGCGGGGCAAGAGTGATTATGCTGGAGGACGTGCAGACACCCGCCATCTCCTCTTCAGCGATCCGCCGTCGCTTGCGGCATGGGGAATCTGTCGTGGCATTGGCCTCGCAGGGGCTCCTGACACCTCTTGTGGCACGCTTCCTCTCGCGGCATCCCCTGTACGCCTCACTTCGCAGCGAGGAGACATCCATCCATGGGATGAGAGACAGCGGAGGCGGCCATGGTCCTCTACCCAGACGTTGCCGACCGAGAAGTGGAGAGGGCAACGCTCTCAACCTGTGGCATCGGTAACTGTGCTCTGGAAGGGACCTTCAGCATCAAAGCGCGTCACCTGGTGGAAACTCTCAGCGTCCTCTCGGTAATGGGCCCCTCGGGATTGGCGATTGTGCCATGCCGCGCGCGTGACGATCCAGGCGGCCTGTGCCATGTTCCGCAAGCCCACCAGCGGATCGTTCAAGCGCGTCGATCGGTAGAATTCCTCGATCACTTCCCAGAGATGGTTCAGATCTTTCAGGGCGCGCGCCAACCGATGTGTGTTGCGGGACAAGCCCACATAGAACCACATGATGTTCTGGATGGTCCGCGAGTCACGGTAGACAAGGGCAGGGTCAGGTCCTTCGCCTGTACTCACGTCACGCCATGGGGGGATCTCCTCCTCCCTGGCCAGGGGAAGGTCAGAACGACGCGCGATGTCTTCACCCGCCCGATAGCCCCACACCAGGCCTTCTAGCAGCGAGGTGCTGGCAAGGCGGTTTGCCCCGTGTACACCCGTACAACTCACTTCTCCAACGGCGTACAGGCCGCGGAGCGTACTCCGTCCCCACGTGTCTACCAGAATACCACCACAGAAGTAGTGGGCGGCCGGTACGACGGGGATAGGCTCCCGGGTGATATCGATGCCTGCTCGCAGGCAGGTCTCATAAATGGTGGGGAACCGCTGTGGAATGCGCGCGGCCGGCATGGCCGCGGTGAGGTCCAGCAATACGTGAGGATAGCCATGGGTCAGCATCTCCTGGTGGATAGCGCGAGCCACAACGTCCCGCGGCGCCAGATCACCCCAGCGAGGCGCAACCTCATCCATGAAATGACGACCGTCCGGCGTCAGAAGGCGAGCTCCCTCACCACGAACGGCCTCAGAGATGAGGAAATTATCCATACCGGGGACGGCTAAGGTGGTAGGATGGAATTGGACGTATTCAGCGTTCACGATACGGGCCCCCGCCCTGTATCCCATGGCAAGCCCATCTCCCCGGGCACCTGGTGGATTGGTGGTGTGCCGATAGATCCGACCGATGCCCCCTGTTGCCAACACTGTGGCCCTGGCCAGGATCCGGTTCACTCTGTTTTCAGCGCGATCCAGGACATAAGCTCCATGGCAGGTGATGGGCCTGTAGACAGCCAACGGGTCCGTACTGTGATGAGAGGACGTGATCAGGTCGACCGCCGTCATGCCGGTCTTGAGGGTCACATTGGGAAGCGTTTTGAGCTTCGCAACAAGCGCAGCCTCGATGGCGCGTCCAGTGCTATCTCCTACATGCAGGATCCTGGGGATCGCGTGCCCCCCCTCCCGCGTAAACGAGAGACGTCCCGCTGCGTCACGGTCGAAAGGGACCTGCAGTTCATCAACCAGCCAACTGTGCACAAGTGCTGGTCCTGCTGAAGCCAGGAGCTCGACGGCTGCAGGGAGGCTTAGGCCTGCGCCGGCCCTCAGGATGTCCTCAACCAGCATGTCTTCTGAGTCGCCTTCGCCGAGGGCAACGATACCGCCTTGGGCATAGCGCGTGTTGCTCTCTTCTGAGTCGTGAGTACGGGTGATGACAAGAATCTGGCGTTCCCGATCCTGGGCGAGCCTGAGTGCAGCAGCAGCCCCAGCGATCCCAGATCCGATGATGAGCACATCCGTGATCACAGTCATGGTAATCTGTCCTGAGATCTCACAGAGCCAGCATACGCTGCAGGGCAACCCGCGCCCAACGTGCTGTCTCCTCATCGACGGTGACCTCATTGAGGAGTTTCCCGTCGAGGAGCGCTTCAAGAGTGGTAGCGACCTGGCCAAGGGTGATCCGACTCATGGTGGTGCAGAACGGTGGGATATCGGCCAGCGGTACAATGAGCTGTTCCGGGTGCTCCCGCTGAAGGCGAAACACCAGGCGGGTCTCAGTCCCTATGGCCCATGCCGCGCCAGGTGGGGAGGCTTCTACAAGTTTGATGATACGGGCTGTGGAGCCGCTCTCATCGGCCAGGGCAACGACGTCCTCGCGACACTCTGGGTGGACGACGACGCGGATGCCGGGATATGCCGCTCGAACTCTGTGGACATGTTGAGGGCGGAAACGTTGGTGCACGTCGCATGCACCAGGCCAAAGGATGATTCGGGCATGTTCCAGCGATCCACGTTCGGGTTCCTGCCCAGGACGCCAGAGGAGGATCTCATCGTCGGGGATCCCCATAGCGTATGCTGTGTTGCGTCCCAGGTGCTGGTCAGGGAAGAAGAAAACCTTCGGACGCTGGGAGAGCGCCCATTGGACCACCCGGTCCGCGTTACCTGATGTGCAGACAACCCCACCATGCTCGCCACAGAAGGCTTTGAGCGCCGCGGAGGAGTTTACGTAGGTCACAGGAGTGATGTACCTGTCTGCATCCCCCAGAAGTTCGTCCAGACGTGCCCAGACCCGCTTGACCTGAGAGAGAGTAGCAGTATCCGCCAGGTAACACCCTGCTGTTGGATCAGGGCTCAAGACGTGTTGGTTGGGTTTGGCAAGGATCGCTGCGGTCTCTGCCATAAAGTGGACCCCGCAGAAGAGGATGTACTCAGCATCGGTCTCCGATGCCTGCCTGGAAAGCTGCAGAGAATCGCCGCGGAAGTCAGAGACCTCAATGATCTCATCGCGCTGGTAGTGATGGCCCAGGATGATCAACCGGGAGCCCAATTGGGCCTTCGCATCTTGGATTACGGTCCGTAGTTGATCCGTTTCATCAACAGGCCCACGGGAGGCTTCCATGCTGATATCCAGGGCCGTAACCGAATGGGTCAGCCTACCGACAGAGATATAGTCGACCCCAGTGGCTGCAACGGCCTTGACGTTCCCCAGACGCACGCCCCCGGACGCTTCCAGGGGCACCTTGCCTGCAGCGAACTGTACCGCTCGACGCATTTCATCCAACGTCATGTTGTCCAGGAGAATGCGATCGAGGGGAGGATCACAGGCCAACGCCTCGCGCAGCTCGTCGAAGTTGCGTACCTCGACCTCGATTGGAAGATACGGGTAGCGTTCACGCGCTCGTTGCACGGCCGCATGGATGCTGCCGGCCGCTTCGATGTGGTTATCCTTGATGAGGATCATATCATAGAGCGCCATGCGGTGGTTTGTGCCCCCTCCCATGCGCACAGCGTACTTGTCCAATACGCGATAGCCCGGGAGAGTCTTGCGTGTGTCCAATATCGTGGCATTCGTGGTCGCGACGGCTGAGACCATGGTTCGGGTTAGGGTCGCGATGCCAGACATGCGTTGAAGGAAATTCAAAGCTGCGCGCTCCGCCGCCAACATACTCTGGGCAGGTCCGTGCACCTCAGCGATGACCTCGCCATTGGCCACGACCTGTCCCTCTCGTACCAGAGGCTTGAAGTGAATCCTGTTGTCAACAGCCTGGAAGACCGCTGCAGCTACAGGCAGGCCGGCAACCACGCCTTCAGCCTTGGCAATGATACGTCCATACAGTTCCAGATCCGGTTCGAGCGTGGCGAGGCTTGTCGCGTCGCCAGGCCCGATGTCTTCCTCAATGGCCAATGCGATCAATGGTGCAGCCGCTTCCAACAGTGTCTTTACATTGATATCCGTCATGCTGCAGCTCCCGTATGTTGTTCCCCACGGCCACAGGAGACTCTGAGCCTACCGGCCCGTAGAGTCAGTTGTCCTGTGCGCCGCTGCGTCCTGAGAGTACCAGATAAACGAAGTGTGGCAACGCCAACTGACGTCGCCAACGCCACGGTTCCAGCACCAGACGATACAGCCACTCAAGGCCTAAGCGCTGAACCCAGGGAGGCGCGCGTCTGGAGATACCAGCGATGAAATCGAAAGAGCCGCCCACGCCTATGCCGACCGGCGTACCCGTGCGTCTCAAGTTACGGTGGAGCCACAGGTCTTGAGCCGGCGCCCCGTATGCGACCAGGAGGATGTCCGGCCGGGCAGCGTGAACTCTGGCAACAATGGCATCCTCCACAGCGGAGGCTGGAGAGCCGGCATAACAGCCACAGACTTGCAGCGTCGGAAACTTCCGTTGAAGGTTCGCTGCGGCACGATCTGCCACACCCGGCGCGGCTCCCAGGAAGAAAATTCGCCATCCTTTCCCGGCCGCCTCCCGAGCCAGACGGGGGACCAGGTCAGATCCCGCCACTCGCTCTCGAAGCCGTACCCCGTGCCGCCGAGCCGCCCAAAGCACCCCGACGCCATCCGGGATGCACAAGGCAGCGTGTAACAACGCGGCGCGAAACTCAGGATGACGTCGGGCTAGCATCACAAACTCGGTGTTCACCGTGGCGATTTGATGCGTGCCACCCTCGTGGATCCAGCGTGCGATCCAGGCCAGAGCCTCCTCCATGGTCACATCGTGAATTGGGACTCCCATCAAGGTAAACGCTGGCGAGGGTGGAGACCCCAGACTCTCAGCAGATGACCCGCCCGGGGTCTGGGGGGAGCCAGGCAGGTCACTACCTCTTCGTATCATTGGACGGCTTCACAAGGCGATAGTCACACCAGTCTGTGCTCAGACAAACTGCAGAGCCCAATCACCGACAAGCCAGTAGCGGAAATCCTCGCCATTGGCGCATTGCAGGGCCCCAACAATCCCGTATACCAGGGCCCCCAGCGGCAACAGAAGGAAAATGAAAGTCAGGATCAGCGCGAAAGGGATAAGGATAATGCCAATCAAGATAGCACTGAGGGCACCGACGAAGGCCCACATAAGACCGATCAGGAGACCCCCTCCAGCCCAAAAGATCAGCTGAAAAAGGAAGGCTTGCATAGCCTGATGGGCGACATAGCGAGATCGGTCCTTGTAGACCAGATAGATCATCAGGGCCGCGATCACACCCAGAAACCCAGAGACCAGGTTCAACAGGATACTCAGATGAGCTAGCATCGCCCACGTACGCTCATCGCTAGGGGATAGCGGCGCGGGCATATGCACACGCGGTGCTGAAGCTTGTACCCCAGAATGGTTCGGATCATTTTGTGCATTCATCAAGTCCTCCACTCATTTCAAGCGTCTTTCGTCGTCGATTTTTCGCTGGGGCTTGCGGCACATAGTTGATCGCCCCGGAAAGTAGTACGGATGCCCCGTGGAGAAGTTGCATGGACGGCCCGCCATTCCCTGATGCGACACCCATCCGTCACAGAACGCTTTACCTTTCCTCTTCGAACTTCTGGACTTGATAGACCGACACTTTGAGATCCCCTTCGCGCCAGGCTCGGCCGGGCAGTCCAGCCTTGTAGCAAAGCTGCGTTAAGAACTCCTCCGGCGTGGGCAGTTGTTCCCATACCTGGGGCAGGAAGGTAGCCCGATGCCAGCCCCGCTCGATGATGACACCATCGACAAAAGGACGCAGCTTGCGCACCAGATCTTCCGCATCAACGTACGACAGGGGCTGGGGCGAAGTCAGGACAGAGACTTCCACGACGATGTCGTCCAACTCGTTTGCTACAAGGGGAGGGAACCTCGGATCCTCGAAAGCTGCTGCCAGAGCATTGGCCTTGACATCCTCTAGCAAGGGGCGGTAGGCGATAAGTGAACCAATACACCCTCGAAGGGCTCCCGACCGCGTGTGCAGCGTGACAAATGAGGCCCCTGGCTCCTGCAATCGCGCTGATGGTGGCGCGCCCAGGGGCATTTGGGGCCTCCGCCCGAGGGCTTCCTCAATCGTGTGACGCGCCAGGGCCACCAGGTACATACCCTCCTCGTGCGTTAGGTGCTCCATGGTCACCCCACCTCCTGCGTATAGGCTACAGCAGCGTATCCCACCACCTGTCGCGTGTCTCCTGTGATATCCCCTGAGGTCCGATAGTCCAGCAGGTGCGGACGCCAGTCTCTGGACTCGGCAAGTGACATCAACGTCAAGATTGGCGCTACGCCGCAGGCCTCCCCCTGAGCAACCGCCGCCCTATCACCCTTGAGAAGAGCCTCCAGGAGCGACTGGTCGAGCCGGTGTGCCATCTCGTTGGTATGGTAGTGGCTCAGGTCAGAACTGACGATGATCAGATCATCTGCGGTGACATGAGGGCCCAGCTCCGCAGCAACAGCCAGCGGGTCCACCTGCCCGTACAGCAGAGGCACCGTCGGCACCTCTGGCCATATAACCTGGATGAAAGGGTATTGGACCTCCAAGCAATGTTCTGGGATGTGAGGGGTGTTGATGGCACTGAAGAGAGAGGAGGATTGTGCGAGCCTCCGGGCAAAGGTACGGTCAACGGGTTGGACACCCAGAGGGGTCCTGAATCCATCCACATCGGCAACTGCAACGCCCGGGAACCAGCTGCGGTGCGATGGGCCCAGAATGAAAATCCGTGCCGGTGCCTGGGCCTGGTCGGCGAGCAGTCTGTAAGCGTAGGCGGCGACGGGTCCAGAGTACATATAACCTGCATGGGGTACGATCACTGCACGCACCGATGTCAGCGCCGGTGGATTTGCTGCCTCCAGGTAACTAGCGATCTCTGCACGGAGTACCCCAGCCTGTGCAGGGTAAAACATTCCTGCCACTGCGGGCGAACGGATATCAGCCATACCCACCTCCTTGTGTACTGACTACAGAGATGTCTTGTCGTGCCCCCCCATCCTGAACTACTCAGAGCATGTTCAGTGTCGGTACCCAATGACCCAGGCCTAACTCATTGTACCATCATGCTGGCCAGCCGACTCGTCGGTCCCTCTCTTCAGGGCCTCCTTCAGGCTAAATCCCAGCCTGCGTTGCTGAGGACGCACACTGAGGACTTTTACCCAGTGACGCTCTCCAACCTTGACGATCTCTGCAGGGTCATCCACCTCATGCTCAGCAAGTTCCGAGATGTGAATCAACCCTTCCAGTTCAGGGCGTGTTACGAGGGCCGCGAAAGCACCAAACGCGGTGAGGTTGACAATAATCACTTCCACAAGATCGCCTGGCTTGCACACTTCCTCCACAGTGCTCCAGGGATCCGGTTCAAGCCGTTTCAGACTGAGTGCCAATCTCTCCTTCTCGAGATCGATATCCAGGATATATACATCAATGGTCTGCCCTACCTTGAGGAATTCATGAGGGTCGTTGATTCGCTGCCAGGAGAACTCTGAAATGTGCAGCAGCCCATCGACACCCTTAACATTGACGAAGGCACCGAAAGCAACAATGTTACTGACAACACCCCTTTCGACCGTGCCGACTTTGAGTGTCTCCAGGATCCGTTGTTTGCCCGCACGTCCATGTTGAGCCTGACGTTCTGAAAGGATCAAGCGGTTTCGATCAGGGGTAACCTCGATAACCCGGAGTTTGAGCATCTTACCCACCAGATCTCGCCATCGCTGGTCCGGTCGCGTAGAAATCCGAGGATGAGACCGACTGGCCATGAGTTGCGAGCCGGGGACAAAACCACGGAGCCTTCCCAATCGCACGATCACGCCGCCCTTGTTAGCATCAATCACAGTGAGCTCAACGGTCTCCCCGCTTTCCATCAAGGCCGATGCTTTGTTCCAATCATCCTGTTGGGCGGCTCTGCTGATGGAGACGATTACGGTGCCGTCGTTGTCGGTGTCCAATACATATACCGCGATGGGCTCCCCCGGCTTGAAGTCGTGTAGGGCTTGGCGTGACATACGCTCGACCTCTCGTGGGTGAACAAGGGCATCAGACTTACCTCCAATGTCAACCAGAATCGACTTTGGCGTCACTGATGAGATAATGCCCTCAATGATCTCCCCTCGCTGGAAACGGTGAGATTCAGCATATTCTTCTAACAACATGTCCATTGGATTGACATCAGAGTCAGCAAGCGGCGTCGGATTCTCCATGGATGGGCGTCTCCTGAATGGTGTCTTCATTTCCCATTATAGACATCTCTTTTGGACCTGCAAAGAGATAGGCAAGAAAGAGATCACTTTCAGGCCCACCGGCGCGCTGATCGTGCCACAACAGGTGTCCGTAGACGTCTCCATGTTCCTCGTTTCGAGGATAAGGCGTCACCAAACCAGTTGCTGAGGCACCGATCGCAGCTATACTGATCGCTGTGTGTTGAGATGGCGTGGCTACGTCCATCTGGGCTCTAAGCCCGATTACAGAGTGAATAGATATGGAGTCACATCGCGATGATGGAGCCTCAGCCGCCAGAGATCGCCAAACGTCCCCAGGCCTTCCGTCAGCAGCTTCGGACGTTGCCCGCATTCCGTGCATTGCTACGGGCTGTGGAATCGGACTTTTATCAAGGGCTCGAGCGTCCTGC
>CAYLRT010000045.1:13977-20064 GCA_964385885.1 uncultured Anaerolineales bacterium
GGGCGCTGGCTGATTGTGCCTCAAACATGGAATGTGCGATTAGTCGAGCGACTGCTCGGGCCTCTCTACGACGAGCAACCAGGAGGGCCGGGCGCCTATCTGTTCTTCTCTGCGCAGCGTGTCAAGGGACGTGGCGACTGAAGTGCGTGTCCCCAGATCGGCCGATGGCGCTATCTCTCGTTCGAGATCGAGCCCCTTTGCAGTAGGGCAGACGAGAAATCGCCGCTGGGTATTGGTTGGGCTGTATACGCTGCTGGCAGCGGTTAACCTGGCACGCGGGTTTCTGGCCTTCAGGTTGGTCCCTGTGTTTGCCAATTGGCCGCTCGCACTGCCTCTGCCCCTCCTCGGTGTCGTCTATCTATCTTGGGGGCTTCTCTTTCTGACGATTCTGGTTGCGGCCGTACGCCGTTTCGACGCCCGCACGCGACGACATATCCGTGTATCGGGTACTCTCTATCAAGCTGTGATCTGGATGATCCACGTCATTGGCGATCGCAGCACCTACGCGCGGATGCATTGGTGGCAGGATGCGCTCATGACGGCCGGGTTCTTAGCTACAATCCTGTGGCTCACAGCGCCGCCGGATAGACAAGGGGTTGAAGCAAAACGTCGTTAACTCATGGAGGAGACACACAACATGGTTGATACACCTCAACGTTGGCGCCTTGACGATCTGCTGCCTGCTGCAGAGTCCCCTGAGATGAAAGCTTTCATAGATACACTGATGAACCGCGTGCAAGAATTCGAGGCCAGACGGTCTGAACTGGCACCTGACATCTCCACAGAGCGGTTCAAGGAGATTCTCACGTCCTATGAGCAGCTCTACGCGGACGTCTCCGCGTTGACGGCTTACAGCTATCTCTGGTTTTCCGAAGACACCGGGAACAAGGCGGCCTTAAGTTTCCGGGCACGGGCTAACCAGATTGCCGCCGATGTCGAGAATCGGACCCTGTTCTTCACTCTGTGGTGGAAACAGTTGGAGGATGATGCCGCAGATCGCCTTCTGGAGGTAGCCGGCGATGCCCGGTACTATCTCGAAAGCTTGCGGCGTTTCACCCCTTACACCCTGAGCGAACCCGAAGAACGGATTATCAATATCAAGGACCTGAACGGTATTCAGAGCGTCCTTACGTTGTATGACATGCTCACCACGGGATTGGAGTTTCACCTGACCATTGAGGGAGAGGAGAAATCACTGACGCGCGGTGAGCTCATGGCCTACGTCTCCGACCCTTCGTCTGAGTTGCGGGCAGCTGCCTACCAGGAACTCCTGCGGCGGTTCAGTGAGCATCGAGATCTCTTGGGTGAGATGTATGCGGCCCGTGTGCGAGATTGGGCGCAGGAACAAGTGACACTGCGGGGTTTTGCCAAGCCCATCAGCGTGCGCAACCTCGCCAACGACGTGCCCGATGCGGCAACTGATACGTTGCTGCAAGTGGTCCGCGACAATCGCTCGCTTTTCCAGCGCTTTTTCACTCTGAAGGCCAAGGCATTGGGACTTGACCGGTTGCGTCGGTACGATCTGTACGCTCCGCTGTCTGATTCTGATCGACAATACGCTTTTGATGAGGCAATACGGCTGGTGGATGAGAGTTATCGCGCCTTCTCTCCCATACTGGCAGACCAGGCACAACGTGTACTCACAGAACATCATCTCGACGCTGAGGTCAGGCCGCGGAAGATGACTGGTGCTTACTGTTACGGCGTATTGCCGGGTCTCACGCCTTGGGTTCTAACGAACTACAGTGGGAGAATCAGGGATGTCTCCACTCTTGCGCATGAGCTTGGACACGCGGTTCACGCCTTGATGGCCGCGGATCACTCCGTGCTGACCTTTCACTCCTCGTTACCCCTCGCAGAGACTGCCTCAGTGTTCGGAGAGATGCTGCTGACGGACCGCCTGCTGGAGCTTGAGCACGATCCCGATGTCAAGAAGACCCTCCTCAGCACTGTGTTGGATGATGCCTACGCCACGATCATGCGCCAAGCGTATTTTGTCCTCTTTGAAGAGACGGCACACGAGATGGTGATCTCTCATGCTACGCCAGAAGAACTGGAGCGAGCGTATCTTGACAATCTCCATGAGCAGTTTGGCGAAGCGGTGGATGTGTCCGATGATTTCGCGCTGGAATGGCTTGCCATCCCTCATATTTACCATACGCCGTTCTATTGTTATGCCTATGCCTTTGGTAATCTGCTTGTACTGGCTCTTTACCGACAATACCAGGAGATGGGCTCCGCTTTCGAACCCACCTATCTGAAGATCCTTTCGTATGGCGGATCAGCAAGCCCGGCGGCCATCATCGCCGAGGCGGGCTTCGATATGACAGCACGAGAGTTCTGGCAG
Source organism: uncultured Anaerolineales bacterium (assembly GCA_964385885.1). Classification (GTDB taxonomy): domain Bacteria; phylum Chloroflexota; class Anaerolineae; order B4-G1; family SLSP01; genus PWVB01. The sequence goes on from CAYLRT010000045.1 coordinate 16,325, forward strand.
AGTGGCTTTGACCTGCTCGAGGAGATGCTGAACGAACTCGAAGAGCTAGTATAGAGCTACGGAGGGAATCCGTGCACAAGTGAACTCCGGGCGTGGGACCTATTTAAGGAGGATGAGCTCTATGGCGGTTGACGAGGAGAAGGTTCAACGGCATAGGCAGCGCTGGCTGGAGACCATCTATCGCAAGGCCACCACACGCTTCCCTGAGCGCAAGCCGCGTTTTGAGACAGGTTCTGGTATCCCACTGCCCCCGGTCGAAACCCCTGCTGACGTGACGCTGGACTACCTAGAGGACCTGGGATTCCCCGGAATGTATCCATTCACCCGTGGGGTGCAGCCGACGATGTACCGGGCGCGGTTGTGGACTATGCGTCAGTATGCAGGGTATGCTACGGCGGAAGAGTCCAATGCCCGCTATCGTTATCTTCTACAGCAGGGGCAGACAGGTCTCTCTGTGGCTTTCGATCTCCCCACCCAGTTGGGCTACGATGCGGATGATGAGCTGGCGAGTGGAGAGGTCGGGCGCGTCGGCGTGTCCGTGAGTAGCCTGGAGGATATGCGCGAGCTTTTCGATGGGATTCCCTTGGGGAAAGTCAGTACTTCAATGACGATCAACGCCCCAGCCGCTGTGCTCTGGGCCATGTATCTCGCTGTCGCACGAGAGCAGGGCGTGGAGTTTTCGGATCTGCGAGGGACGATCCAGAATGACATCCTCAAAGAGTACGTGGCCCGCGGGACGTACATCTTTCCCCCCGGACCCTCGATGCGTGTGGTCACCGACACATTCCGGTTCAGTGCGGAACAGGTCCCCAAGTGGAACCCCATCAGTATCAGCGGATATCATATCCGAGAAGCTGGCAGCACAGCAGTCCAGGAGGTTGCCTTTACGTTAGCCAACGGCATCGCTTACGTCAAAGCTGCCCTTGAGGCTGGCCTGGACATCGACGATTTCGCGCCGCGCCTGTCCTTCTTCTTCAATGCCCATAACAACTTCCTGGAGGAGATCGCGAAGTTCCGTGCCGCGCGTCGACTGTGGGCTCGGCTCATGCGTCATCGCTTCGGCGCACAAGACCCCAGATCGTGGCGCCTCCGCTTTCACACTCAGACTGCGGGTTCTACGTTGACCGCGCAGCAACCTATGAACAACATCGTCCGCGTAACCCTCCAGGCTCTGGCGGCAGTGTTAGGAGGGACTCAGTCCCTGCACACCAATTCCATGGATGAGGCCCTATGGCTCCCCACCGAGGAGAGCGTGCGCCTGGCTCTCCGCACTCAACAGATCATCGCCTATGAGTCTGGTGTGGCCGATGTGGTGGATCCCCTGGGGGGATCCTATCACATAGAGTACCTCACAAATGAGATCGAGCGCCGTGCTCGGGCCTACATCCAGACCATCGACGAGTTTGGCGGCTCCCCTGCAGCCATTGAGCAAGGATACATTCAGTCGGAGATCACGGAAGCCGCCTATCGTGCGCAGATGGATATCGAGAACAAGGCGCAGATCGTGGTAGGGCTGAACGAGTTCCTGGAGGAAGAGGGAGAGGTGCAGCTTGAGCGCCTCACGGTTGACCCTGCTGTCGAGGCCCGTCAGCGACGCCGTCTGGCAATTCTGCGCCAGCGAAGAGATGGAAGCCGCGTGTCTGCTCTCCTGACTCGCATCGCGGAGGCCGCGCGAGATCCCGATGTTCCCATGATGGAGCTCTTTATCGCAGCGGTCGAGGCGGAGTGTACCTTAGGAGAGATCTGCGGGGTGCTCCGACAGGAATGGGGAGAGTATCAGCCCCAAACCGTCTTGTGAGCCGTAGAAAAATTGCGGTTGGCCTGCGGTACCGAAGTGGCTACGCTAAGTCACTTCCACACTGACTTTTTTGCCCTGTTTGGCACCCAAGATCCGGGCCAACGAACGGATGGCATTGATCGTACGACCCTTACGCCCGATGATGCGTCCGACATCTTCAGTCGCGACCGAGATCTCGATCATGATCGTGGTCTCCCCAGTCGTCTCCCGGACCTCGACAGCCTCGGGTCTGTCCGCCAGGCTCTGAGCAATATAAAGGACCATGTCCCTGATGGTGGTCATTGGTGCCTCCTTCAAAGTACCGACGATGCTGATGTTGTCCTGGTCCACTTATAGTATAGACAGAATGAGCAATATTGTACAGTCCTGCGATCTGCCTCTAGTGAGGTCTCAGTAACCGCTTCGTTGCAGCAGCTCCGGTACCAGGCATGACAAATAACACATCTTGGGTGAATCAATCCGACCATGTTCCTCACTTCCCAGGGCAGCATCCCTTAAGCCTCTGTTGGGAATCCCCAACGCTCGAAGACATCTCGATAGATCCTCAGGATGTGCTCGCGAGAGATCCCCATATCCTTCAGACGGTAGACGTGGTGGCTCTTGTAATGACGCGCCTTTCGTGCTTCCTCTCTGAGCGTGGCGGCAAATGCCTGGCTTACCTCGAGCCCGAAGTGCTGATAGATTGCGCGCACGATGCCCTCCGGATCAGCGATCAGATCGTCAAACTTCACGAAAACTCGGCTCTCTTCGGGTGCCCGATCGAGGCGATCCACCGGGTAGCGATACCAGTGCTGGGTGGCCCGCAAGATGTACTCTGGATGGGGATAGCGGTTCTTAGGCTCTGCCATAAGGCGCCACCAATGGGCCGACAGACTGGCATAAGATGGGACGACCTGCAACGGATTACGCACCAGATAGATGATGCGTGCGTCAGGGAAGGTCTCGTAAAGGGCGTCAACTTTGGGGGAGAAGTAGGGATTCTTGGACAAGATGTGTCTTTGATCGCTATGGGCATACAAGTGCCGCTGTAGGCAGTGGCGGTAGAAGCGCATGACAGCCCGTTTCTCAGACCGGCGCAGTCGAGTATCGAAGAACACGTAACGGTAGGCGGCCTTTGGGAAGCCGAAGAACAATCCAGCAATGATGGTACTGCCCTGGTGGATCAGGAAGTACTCGTCTTCCTCTGGGACGAAGAGACTGATGCGGTGCATGATGTTCGAAGCCTGTACGTATCGGTCAATCCATCGCATCAGTCGATGGAGTAGGCCACCTAACCCCCGGTCCGCAGCAGCAATTGTGCTGATCAGCCGCCGATGGGTGATCGAGGGCGCGAACAGAATCTCCCACAGCCTGATGCTGATGAAGTTTTTCTCATCCTTGGCCAGCAGGCGATGCAGGAACGTCGTACCACTGCGTGGATTACCAATGATGAAGAACGGCTGTCGAATCTCGATGTGTCGATAGGCGGGGAAAAAGATTTCATCAAGGCCAAAACCAGCCCAGGTGAGCACCTCCAAGATAGTGTAACCGAGATAGAAGAGGAACAGTACAAGCAGACGCTTGGGCGTCAATCGCGCTAGCGTGTTTTTCGCTCTGAAAAAGGAGAGGTATGTTATCTCAAAGAAGTTCTTGATATTGTAGGCCACGGGTTACTCTGCCCCTCTGGCTCGGCTATGACTACACTGGCATTATAACACGGCTCGGCACAGGGAGGCGCTCTCCTTGCCCTCCAGTGCACACGCGACATGAGTGTGCTGTAAAAGACGTCGTGCATACCTGATCCGACGTACTGCCTCGACCGCGTCAGACGTTCTAGAACCCTCACGTTCCTGCTCTCATCTTTCAACTATCCGCGGGATCGCAGAGTGATGCAAAACGTGGACAGCACCGTGCCACAGTAAAGCCCATTCCAGATAACCTTACGCGAGCAGACACTGCTTGA
>CAYLRT010000046.1:0-19946 GCA_964385885.1 uncultured Anaerolineales bacterium
CAGCGTGAAGCGGCCCCCCGGCAATCGGGTAGCCAAAATAAAAATAGAAGGCAAACAAGTAGGTCGGCTGACAACTAATCGAGTCCATGTCCGCTTCCTGCTATTGAACCACGCTAAATATAAATATACGCCCTTACCGGGTCTTGTCAAGCCCTATTTCCTGAGTTCGGTCACAAATTCGGGGCCTATCGCCTGAGCCAAGCGGCGAAGCTCCCAAGGCAAGGCAACACTGTAGAACTGAAGGCCACCAGGATATCGTCCCATCCATGTTTAGCAAAAGGAGGAGGGGCTTGTAACCCCTCCTCCTGCACCTCTATTCTCTGTCCGCTCACACCAGATCGTCCAACCGACCGATGTAAGGGACAGGCAGGCAGAGCAAACCTAATTGCTCTCAGCCGCGGCCAGGAACGCGTCAAACTGTCGTTGCGCTTCGGCCTGAACCTCCCGCAAACCTGCGGCCTCCATCTCGGCGATCATCTTGGGTACCTCAACCTCGGGATCCGAGGCACCGGTGATCAGCCCGGTCCAGTACTTGTCGACGACCACCTGGATAGCAGCAATCTCGCTTTCCACCGGGGTGATATCGAAAGCAAAGCCGATAGCGTTGGTGGCCTTCAGGTCCTTGTACCCCTCGAAGATCACATCCCACATGTGAGGATCGACCTCTACCCCCTCCGCTGCCTCCACGGAGCTGAGAGAGTACGAACCCTGAGAGAAAGCCCAAGGCATGTAGTTGGCGCGGCCCCGCTCGGTGCGCATGACCGTACCGTCCTCGAGATAGTTGAAGTGGACGCCCGGCACACCGTAGCGGAGGATATCACGGTACTCACGATCGGTGTTGACCAGCTCCTGGTACTTGAGGGCCAGTTCGATGTTCGGGGAATCAGCATTGATGGCGTTCATTGCCCCACGGATGGAGGCTGTGGAGAGGTTGGGGCCACTGAACTTGCTGATCTTGACCACCACACCGGTGCTCTGGGTCCAGATAGCGTCGGCGCCATAGAAGCCCTGGCCTGCCCACACAGGTGAGTACGGCACGTTGTCGAGCGTTGGCGCGTCGGGGTTGATATAGCCAGCCTCATACCACTTGTGCAGGGCAACCAGACGGTCGTACAGATCCGGGTGCTCCAGCACCACCACGATCTTATCTTTATCGTCCCCCGTCGCGGAGTAGGGGATACCCAACATGGCACCGCGGTGGATCATGTCGAACTCGCTCGTCAGCCCACCTACACCGCCGCGTCCCACATACATGGGATATTCCGCCTTTTCGGCTCCGGCAACGCCCTCTTCATAGGCTTTCTTCGCAGCCGCCAGGTACTCCTCGATGTCGAAGAAGCTCATCTTCTCTGGGATAGTCATGCCCAGCACGTCCTCGAACAGCTCCTTGTCCATCACCCAGAAAAGCTCTGCAGCATAGTCTTTCTTGACTGGGATGGCGTAGATCCTCCCATCTATCTTGGCGCCCTCCCACACGATTTCGGGCATACTCGCATACAACTGAGGCGTCAAGGTAGGCAACAGGTCGGTGAGGTCCGCGAAGTAGCCAGCACGGGCCTGGGTGGGGAAGTTATTGAACCACTCAGCGGTGAAGACCATGTCCCACGGATCGCCCGCAGACAGGGCCAGCATGGTCCGCTCATTATCGTAGTACAACGTCTTCATCTTGACGTTCAACTTCGCCACCGAGATCTCGTTGAGTTTCTCCTCAACCATCTCCTGTTCTGGTGGTACCTGTCCCGGATTGCCCATGATCCAGATGAGCTCTACCGGCTCTTCAGTCTGGGCTGCCTCGCCCGAGCCCTCAGTGGCCTCGGTTGCCGCCCCCTCGGGGGCCTCGGTCGCCGGTGCCTGCTCTTTGGGGCCACAGCTTGTGAATAAACCAGCAACCAGCAGCACAACCAATAGCAACAGCAAGTTCCTCTTCATCAATGCCTCCTGTCAGCGTAGATATGGAATGTCAAAATGTACATCGTGGCTAACGTCAGTCTACGGCTCAACTCTCAGCATTGCACCTCCTTTCATCGGAAGGCCACCCCTGACGGAACAATCGTCCCATGATAGGCCAAGCATCTATCCCTTAATCGCTCCAATGGTCAAACCCGAGATGAAGTACTTCTGGAAGAAAGGATACGACAAAGCGATGGGCAACACGGTCACCACGACGATCGCCATGCGCACCGCTTCTGTGGGAAGCGACTGAAACACCTCGGTTGGCAGCATGAACTGTGCATTGCGCACCAGCATCTGGATAGTCCGCTCGATGTTCATGAGTACATACTGCAGCGGGTACATCTCCGCATGGGCAGAGTCGATGTACATCAAGGCAGGGAACCAACTGTTCCAGTAAGTAAAGGAAAGGAACAGCCCGATGGTGGCCAACGCCGGCAAGGATAGTGGCAACACAATGCTGAAGAAAATCCGGAATTGCGATGCACCATCGATCCGCGCGGACTCAATCACCTCCTCTGGGATGCTCGTCTGGAAGAAGGTGCGCAAGATCACAATATAGAAAGATGACACAGCCAGAGGCAAAATGAGCGCCCAATAGGTGTTCCCCAGGTGCAGAAGTTGCGTATTGATCATGTATGAGGCCACCATTCCACCGCTGAACAGCATGGGCACAAAGATGACAATGGTGAAGAACTTGCGAAACACGAAGTTCCGACGCGAAAGCACGTATCCCATAGTGGAATTCAGCAGGAGCCCCAGAAAGGTTCCGGCGATGGTAACGCCGAGAGACACAAGGAAAGCCCGTCCTACGAAATCCTTGAGCATCCAAAGATAAGCGTAGGCATTGAAGGTCCACTCCTTGGGCAGGAAACGATATCCGTACATCTGGACGGACTCATCGGTGGAGAGAGAGATAATGATGACAAAGATCAGCGGTAGCGTGGCTGCCAAAGCTAGCAAAATGAACACCAGCGAAAACAGCGCATTAACCGCCCTGGGAACACGGTTCAATCGCGTGGACCCACCGGGCTTACGTGGAAGCTGGGAGATGGTCACAGTCTCTCGTACCGTCATTAGAACAACCCCCTTTCCGGATCCACCTTCTTGATGAGGGTATTGGCGGTCAGGATGGTGATCAAGCCGAACACGGATTGCAACAGGCTGGCAGCAGAAGCAAACCCAAGGTTGTTCATCCGCATCAGGGCCTTATAGACATACACGTCTATCGTCTGGGTAACATTGACCAGCGCGCCCTGGTTTCTGGGCATGATATAGAACAGTCCGAAGTCCGAGTTGAATATGCGACCCACAGAGAGTATAAAGAGGATGATCACCATAGGCTTCAGCATAGGCAGGGTGATGTACTTGATCTGCTGCCACTTGGAGGCACCGTCCACCACGGCGGCCTCGTACAGCGTCGCGTCAATGTTGGTGATACTGGCCAGATACAGGACCATCCCATAGCCCACGTTTTTCCACGTGTTCACAAGCACCAGGATGTAGGGCCAGTATTGAGGTGACATATACCACTGCACAGGCTCACGACCCAGCGAAGTCAGCATGTGGTTGATGAGGCCCTTGTTGACGCTGAGGAAGGCCAAGCCGAAGTAGCTGACCACCACCCAAGACAGGAAGTAGGGCAGAAAGATCGCCGTCTGGCAGACCTTAGCCAGCTTCTGCGAGTACAACTCAGACATCATGATGGCGAGGGTGACAGGCACCACGATGCCCACCACAATGAATACAATATTGTAAAGCAGCGTGTTTCGAAAGACGATAGCCGCATCTGGCGTGGCGAACAGATACTTGAAATTGCGGAGACCCACAAACTCGCTACGGAACAGGCTCTGCACGAAGTTCGCTCCTCTGATGGGGCGGTAGTGCACAAACGCAATGACGATCCCGAACATTGGCAGGTAGGTGAAGAGCACATACCAGATGAGTGTAGGCAGCGCCAGTACGGTCAGCTCAATGTTGTCGAGACGCAGCACTTGCTTGAGCCAGGAAAACCTACGCGCTGAGCTAGCGGAACTACCAGCAGGATTGGACAATGTCGATGGTATCTCACTGACGTTAGAGTCCATAGTCTCCTTTCTCAGGAAAGCCCTTAAGGCTCACCGACAATAGTGGTCTGAGGAATGAACATCCGCGCTAACGTCTGCAAGCTGCTAGGCAAGCAAATCAGTCTTTACACGCGATTGCGGACCAGCCGGGACCGGCAATAGGCAAGCGCAATGACAGCTCGGGGCTTGCAGTGGGTCAGCAGACACGTTTGCCGCGGCGTCGCCGGGATATCCACCGTGAACATAAAGGGAAATACCCCGGAAACGTAGATCCAATCCATTCATTATGACAAACGATATGGCAAACAATACCAAATCTCCGCTTATTGTCAACCCTGGCAGGATGAGCAAACTACCCCGCAATACATCGCGCCAATCCAAGGTCACCGTCTGTCGAACAAAGCCTCAGCCAGCATCGGCCAGACCAGGCACACCAATGGCAATGCCTAACAGCGAACGGTCCGCATAGGCTAGAAGGTCCTCGACCAAGCTACACGCCCGCCGAAGAGCATATCCGACGCGTGGCAGCGTGCGGTTCTGAGCCACACGGCCTTGCAGTTCCAGGACAGCACCGCGGGTAGACACGCACCCCACTTCGGCCACCAGCCCTCCTACCAACAGATCAGCGGTCACGTGCAAGACGCCTGGCCGCGCAAAATCCATCAAGTGCAACACCTCGGTGCGACTGACAGGGCCATGCTCACAGAAGATTCTGAGCACCCCTTGCGTATTCTTCAGGCTGACGCGTTCCTTCCTAGTGTGATCTTCTTCATCACACTACTGATTGATCAGGGCATAGGGAAGAAAACTGATCGTTAGTAATGATTACTTACAATTGCTATAATAACCTAAACTCCAATCCCTGTCAAGGCCTATCCTTGAGTTCAGATAAACGTTCGGACAACGAGGGGAGATACACAGGCACCTCCTGGGTGGGCCGTTTGCTCTCACAAACTATCGCTCCACACCAGGAGGTGCCCAAAGAAGGATAGGTTAGCTCTCTTCTCGCTCGTCCCGTACCTGTCCCGCTTCAAGTACCCCGGGACTCCGTTCGATGAATTCCTGCTTCCAGCGCGATATCACCGAGTCTCAGACCCCGGATTCCCGACTGGCTTAACTGATACTTCTCCGCTGATCAATCACCTCCAGCACTGAGCGTGTTCTTCACTTCGCGCCGCTTCCCTGGATCTTGTAATCCCGTGGCTGGTTAGAGCCCATGGTGACTCGGAGCACGATGACACAGACGAATCGACTCTCCCCCACCGGGCGACTGGCCCGGTGGCATCGCGGGCGCAGCGTATGGGGGCAGCACTGGCAGTACGCAGCGCCAATCTGATGTCCGGGGGCTTCTCACCTCAGCCCGCAAGCCGCTCCAAAGCCGCAAGGGCCGACGACAGAGCGTCCCCCATCGCTTTGAGCATGCTCTCCCGTGTCCGTAACGCCTGGTTTACCATGGTCTGGTGCATGTCCCACACCGAGCGATCGACCTGATCATTCGAGTCAACTGGCACACAGATCACCGTGTCACTGTCGAAGTCAATCTGGGTGTAGGCCCGAAGCTGAAGGCCATCAGCAGCAGTGGGATCGTCCAGGTTCAAACTCTGTCCCGCCAACGAGCTGATCCTGCCGCTGGGCATCGTGAACGTACGCACTTCGAGCGTACTGATGTCGTCCACAAAGGACTCCGCCTTTGCAGCCAGATCCCTGGCGAATTTCTCGATCGCATGCTTCAGTTCATTTTCAGCCATCCGCCTTACCTCCCAGTCTTCCCTAGTTTCTGTGGTTTTCCGCGGTGAGTGCCTCGTGATGATGAATCAAGATACGCGTTCCAATTCCTGCAACTGCTGAAGGATCGTGCGCACGTAACGATAGACAGCCGGAAGGAGCAAAACATGACCGCCTGGGATACCCGCTTTGACGGCCAACTCCAACGCCCCCGTGACGATCACAGTGACCAACCGGTCAAGAGCCTGCCGGGATGCCAGAGCCAGGCGCACCGCGTCCAGGTGAAGCCGCATACCATCGGCCGTGATGCCATCCTGCCAGGCTGTCTGGTAATCACTCGACCAATCTATCGTGGTCAATCCCACGAACTCCCCTGCGATCTCCGTTTCCACCCAACCATAGTAGAGCAGCAACCTGCGAAACTGCCTGAGCAGCGCAGTAGCCTCATGGTAGAGATCTACCCAACGCTGGGGATCAATCCCCGAGGCCATAGCGGTCCTACCCTGTTGGATCACCAGCACCTCAGTTAGCAACGCCGCAGCGGCCGTGTCTTGATCATGCGCAAAAGGCGTTCCTACCGACAGCGTCCCGAGCTTCCGCTCAGCATCCTCCAGGCGCGCCTGCACCTGTGCCACTTTTTGCAGTCGCGCCGCAATCTGCACCTGCGCCAACTGGTGATCCCCCGGCAATGCGACCGACCAGACGAGACGATCATCCACAGCAGATCTCGTGTCAAAAGCACGCTCCAACTGTGGCTCGACCTGCCACAGGCCCAAAGGATCGGCTCCCTCAGGCCACGCCACACCCGACATCGTAAACAGGGCCGTCTCGACCATGCTATGACCCAATCCTCAAGCTGTCGAGCAGACGGGCGGCCAGTTCCGCCATGGTAGCCAGGAAATGCGCCCGGGTTGTCTGAGCCTCCTCGACCATGGCCTTGTGGATCACCCACAAGGTCTCATCGACCCGGCTTTCGCTCTTTGGTACAAAGACGTCCACATCGCCGTCGAAAGCCACGCGCGTCACAGCACGCAGGTCAGCTGCTATCTCATGGCGCGCGTCCAGAGCCTCCACCACAGCCTTTAGATCCTCCGTGACATAGGTACGCACATCAAGCGTCGTAATGTCCTGAGCAGCTCGTCCCAGCGAACTTGCGAGCTGATCAGTGAAGGTGCGGAGCGATTCCCGCAGCTTCTCGAACTGCTCCCCCAAGCCGAAGTCAACGCCGGCAACCTCCTGCTCCAAGTTCCCTGCTGGCGCTCCCGAAGCCCCCGTCTCAGCCGCCGTGATTGCCATAGACTCGCCCGAGACCTCGGGCTCGGCTGGGGCCTCAGGCTCAACTGGAGCCCCGAGCACAGTCGGCGAGGGCTCTGGCACAACGGGATGCTCCTTTACAGGGACTTCAGCAGTCACCAGGGATGCCTCGTATCCAGCCTGGAACCCTGTTCCATCCATTGGGATACGGGCTGCAGGGTCTCCAATCACCACATAGCTGCGTGCGTCGTTATTGGCTGTCCAGCGATAGACCAGTTCATAGTCGCTGAGGTGATGTGGGTTCCACTCCATCTCCTCCAGATCGACACTGAGATCGGAGCTTAGGGCCGCGTAGCGCATATTAAAGCTGGCATCCGTCGCCAGCCCCACAGGGTCGCCATTCATCAGGGTGCGCATGGCTGTCACAAATGTCTGATTCTCCAGGTGCCCCGACGGGGAGACGAAGCTGTACCCCCATGCTCGCTCCACATGACCGATGACCGCCAGCGCACCGCGGCGGAGCAATGCCTGGGGCAACGCTGCAGTGAAGCTCCGCGGCGCAATCTTCTCACGCACCTTGAAAGCCTGGATCGCAAATTGATCGTACTTGGGAGTCCCGGCGCCATAGCAAGCGAACAGGAAAGCAATCAGCCCTCGCAATCCAACATCGAGAGGGATATCCTCACCGGCGAAGAAATAGTCACGGCGCACCTCGGCACCTGGACCGGGCCACTCCTGACACAAAAGCGCGCCCTGGTGTCTTAGTTGGTCGGGATGGCCGGCTGGAAACTCAACACCATGGCTGGCAGTGAAGAGGAGGGCCGGCATCTCCTCGGGGCGCCCACCCAGGAGCCTCGCCAATCCCCCTCGCGTGGCCTGACCCTCCCCGACCAGCGGGGGGATGATGTCCCAGTCATATTTGAGCCTCAACTCCCCGGGCGGGGCCTGATCCGTCAGGCTCTGGTAGAGAGGTCGGACCAGGTACTCTGTACTGAGCTGCGTGGCTCTATCGCCTGGATTGCTAGGGGCGAAAAAGGCTACACGTCTCCGCAGCCGCACTGCACCAGTCTCCGCCGCCACCACGTGCCGTGCATAATCTGCGTAGGCATCGACGTCGCTGCCGAAGTCAAGTCGCCCCACGGCCCGCATCACGTCCAACTGATATTGGAACTCATAGGGGATCTCTTCAGGCGTTCCAACCAGCAAGACATAAAAGGGCATCTCCCGCGGATCCACTAGCCCGGCACTCACCCCCAGCCGCTCGAAATACTGATCCTTGCGCTCGCCAGATCGATAGGCTTCTCCACCCTCATAGATCCGGAACAGATCTCCGGCCTGTTGGCGGCGCAGATCCAACAGAGGCTGGAGCGCCTCTTTGATCGCTTCGCGCAAGGTGGGATTCATATCCGCGGGGAGAATGAGAGCCCACCCCACATCCTCGACCCGCGATGGATCTCCAGCGCCAGGCTTGACCGGTAGCTCGTGTGTCAATCTCGCCTTGAACTGGAGTTCCGCCAGGCCGGCTTGAGCTGCTGCCTGCCTGAATGAGACTTCCGCCTCCGACACGCGCTGGAGACGATCCGCCACCTTGGCCAAGGCAGCCAGCTTTTTCTGCTGTTCCATGAACCGTCGATAGTCCTGAGGTGTAGGCTTCCCCCGAATCAGGCGCGCCAACGCTTGCGCCGAGAGCGGTGGCAGCCCATATTCGCCGGTCACCGCATTGATCCCGTTGAACACCAATTGCCCAGCGAAGACGTCTTGCGCGTTGTCGCTCATACAATTAGCTCCTTTGCCACCAACCATCTCCGAAACCGCGACGTGTCCATCTCCACAACCTAAGAGCGTGCCCGGAGACGAACCGCCGGGTCACCGAGCACGATCACGTTTCGCGCATCATTATGAGCCGTCCAAAGCTCAGCAAGTCGATAGACCTCGTCCCGTGCCGGTGGATCTGCCAGATGATCATACAGGTATGCCAACTCTGTGGCAATGGCGGCATAACGCATGTTGAAGAAATCCAGACTGGCACCGACCGGACATCCATTGAGCAGGCGATCCAATGTGCTGGCGAAGACCTCCACATGTTCACGGCGCCGACTCTCAAGTCCCTCCGGACGATACGTCAGGTCGGAGAGAAAGGAGAGTCCCCAGGCTCGATCGACATGCCCAATCACAGCCAGGGCGCCCCGATCTTTGAGCCCAAGCACCGCCTTAGGCAGTGCCGATACAAAGGGCTCATGGGCCAGGTTCCGAGCCTGCCCACGATACCATACCTGAGAGAAGGCATCATATTGGGGTGTTCCTGCGCTGAAGCAGTTGAACAAGAAAAGAACGCTCCCCTGGAGATTAACCCCGGACGTGATATCTGCAGCCGACACGAAATACTCACGCGGCACCTCTCCGCGCTCACCGTTCCAATCCTGACACAGCAATGCCCCCTGATAGAGCGGCTGACGAGGGTCCTCCGCAGGAAACTCAAGGCCATGACCAGCGGCGAACAGCAGGGCGGGGGCCCTCTTCAACTTCAGAAGCTGAAGCAAATTCACCTTCGTCGCATGCTCAGGCGCAACATGAAGGATCTCCCAATCCGACGTCGTGCCCTGGTCTCGATCCCTAAAATGCTCAACCAGTGGCCTCACCAGGTGGTGAGCCGTCAAATGAGTCGCTTCGTCGCCAGGGTTATCAGCCCCCCAGAAGATCACGGGGGCCCTGGACCAATCTCCCGCCTTCTCACTGACCACGACATTATGCGCATAGTTGGCGTACGCCTGGTAGTCCGTGCCGAAGTCTAGACGCCCCACACCATACTGGACATCGAGCTGGTACTGGAACTCAAAGGGAATGGCCACGGGGTCACCGATGAGTAGCAGGTAATAGGGCACCCCAGTAGCCCTGGGGTCCACCGGGTTAGAGGGCACCGCATGGCGTGGAGGCCGACTCAGAAAACTCTGCGCAGTATCACCAGGTCGGTATCCCTCTCCCCGGGCATAGATGCGAAACAGGTCCCCCGATTGCCCCCTTCGCAACGCCAGCAATGGTGAGAGGGCTCTAAGGATCGCCTGCAACTGGCCTTCGGGCAGCGTGGCCGGGAAGATAAGTCCCCATCCTGTCTCCCGCAAATCGGTAGAATCCACCCAGGGTACTGTACCCAGATGGCCCAGTACCCCACGACGGAGTTCGTCGAGCCAAACCGTCAGGGCCCCTCGCAGCTCAAACCCACCAACTGACGGCGCCACATATCGCAACGCCGTCAATGCTGAATGAAGGGAGGAAACGACGTGGTGCCAGGAAACCGACGCGCCTTGCCCTGTCAATTGCTCAAGCTCAGCGATATGTTGCCGGACATCACGCGTCGTCTGATCCGCCACAGGGGAGTCCACATCGACCAGGCCCTTGAGCACCTGGACAAGCACACGGAGAGGACCTCTTATGGCATCCCTACCGGGCATCCCCTTGAGCGAATCAATGGGTACCTGATGCAATGCCCAGGTGAAGTCATCGATCCAAGCGGTGGCAATCTTCCCTCCCTCATCGAGGACAGGCCTGCCATCGACGTCCACGTACTCCTGCCGGATGGACGCCAGGGCCTGGTCTGCGCGAAGCTCAAGGACGCTCCGCAGCGTGGGGATATCGACGTCCTCATGGTTCAGCAACCAGCGTCCCAGCCTGGTTCCCTCTCCCGCGCCGAGCAACTCAACGATCCGTGTGATCGTTCCTACAGCGTCCTGGGAGAGACGTTCAGCCAGGAGCCTAACATCACCGGGCTGGGTGGCTAAAGAGCCAGCGAAGACAATGTTGAGGATCTGATGAGCGGCATGTGTGAACCAGGTGTCATTTAGGGGAACCCGCGCTGCAATGGCCTGGGCTATGTCACGGGTGAGAAAGCGTGTGATCCGCACGATCTTCTCTGCATTGGAGGTGCGATAGGCCAACTCACGTTGCAGTGTACGCAGGTCCTGCATGGCACGGGACTTACCCGCGAGGATTTGCTCGGCCAGGGTCTCCGCGGTCAGCGGAGGGACCGCATAGGTACCAGTCGTCCCCTGAATCCCGTTGAAGTAGAGCTTCTCATCCATTGTCTGGTGACGATCTATCAACTCATCTCAGAGAACAGCCCCGTACTCAACCGAGCCTCGCTCCCCCTGAGGCCTACCAGAGTCGGCATTGGCCTCCGCGCAAAACTTGACTACTCGATGCCATTAGCTGCGGTATAATAGCATGGTCAGAAACTTGATGCAACACGGTCTGAGAGTACGGCGGCACAGCAGTTCGAAGCTGGCCCAGGGGATGCACAAGCGGGCACTGGCGGGGCTTGTTTGCCTTTCTTGCTCCCTAGGCTCGTTCTTGTCGAACCGCGCTGACTATGATATAATATATAAAGAAGGGGGTCTAGATAAACCGGCGAAAAGTGGGGCTATCCCCACTTTTCTTTGTAGATTGCCCTGTTGACTCAGCGAATTGGGAGGCAGAAGCAGTAATGAAAAGCGAGTTTGCGCTGGCGTTCAACCAGATCTGTGCGGAGTACGGTCTGCCCCGCGAGGTGGTCATTGAGGCAGTTCGTGCCGCTCTGGCCAAGGCCTTCGAGCGGGATTCACACATGGCTGGGACGCAAAATGTGACAGCCGACATCGATCTGGAGACTGGAACGGCACGTATCTATATGGATCGCATGGTGGTGGAGGAAGTATCAGATCCTCAGACCGAGATCTCGCTGGAGGAAGCACGTCGCCACAAGCCAGACGCGCAAATCGGAGACATGATCAGAATCGACGTAACACCGCGCGACTTCGGCCGCATCGCAGCGCAAACGGCCAAGCAGGTGATCACGCAACGCCTCCGAGAGGCCGAGCGCGAGAGCCAATTCAATCGCTTCAGTCGACAAGAAGGCGAGATCATCATCGGCACTGTGCAGGCCATCTCACCGCAGGGGGTCAAACTCCACCTGGAGCGCACCGAGGAAGCGTTGATGCCCAGGCGGGAGCAGATCCCAGGCGAGCGCTACACGATCCATCAGAAGATCCGCGTCTATGTGTTGGAAGTCCGTCGCACGCCGCGTGGACCGGAGATCATCGTCACCCGCAGCCATCCACTCATGCTGAGGCGGCTACTCGAACTCGAGGTCCCGGAGATCAAGAGTGGACAGGTGGAGATCAACGCCGTGGCACGTGAGCCCGGCACGCGCGCCAAGGTTGCCGTGTCGACACGACAACCGGGCATTGACCCTGTAGGCGCTTGTGTGGGCATGCGCGGCATTCGCATTCAGAATATATCACGGGAACTCCACGGCGAACGCATCGACGTGGTGCAGTGGGATAAAGACCCGGCCACCTTCATTGCCAACGCTCTCAGCGTTCCTAACATCCTATGCACTGTGCTGGATGAGAACCACCCAGATGGTCGCACGGCCTCGGTAGTGGTACCCGATGAACATCTCTCCCTGGCGATCGGACGCTCAGGCCAAAACGCCCGTCTGGCAGCCAAGCTGACCGGATGGCGCATCGACATCCAGGGTGCCAGCGAGGCCGCATTGTGGGCTCTGGAACAGATCAATCAGACCCCTGAGTTGGTGGACATGCTTAAGGACACAGCATCTGCCATCCCGCGTCTGGCGGGTATCATGCGCATGCACGAGGAAGAAAGATATCCCTATACCGATGAGGAGCGTCGTACTATCGGTACGGTGGTGAAAGCGGTGCGCCAGGCGCTGATCGCCAAACGCGACGCCGAGCGCCCAGGGGCCAGCCAGGAGCGGGAACGTCAGCGTGCACAGCGCCACGCAGAAGCCGAACGCATGCGCGCTAAAGAAGCAGCTCGAAGCAGAGTGCCCAAGGCAGCTTACAACGTACCACTGAGCGCTCTTGAACTCCCCCAGAAGGTCCACAGCCATCTGATCAACAACGGACTGCGGAACCTCGGGGAGATCATGGAGCGTATGGCGTTGGGTGATGAAGCGCTGCTGATGCTCAATGGCGTAGGTGTGAAGGCCCTCAGAGAGATCAAGGCTAGCGTGGAAGCAAGCGGATTCGCCTTGCTCAGTGAGGCAGAAACCGAGGGGAAGGAAGCCGAGGCTGTGATTGAGGAAAAACCCGCAGAGCCCGAGCCCACCCCTGTTGGGGAACCACAGGAGAAACCCGAAGAGGAAGCTGCACCAGGGCTCGCACCAGGCGAAGAGATCGGTGCCGACGAGGGACTCGTGGAGGAACCGCTTACTGGGGCACAGGAAGAACCCGAACCTGTCCTGGCTGCAGAAGCCTTTCCAGAAAGTCCAAGCGAGGAGCAGGAGCCATCTGAGGTGGCCCCCGAGCCCGCATTTGATACAACGGCCCTGTTGGCCGAGCCGCAGATAGAGGAAATTCTTCTGGACGAGACCTTTGAGGAGGAACCTGAACTGGAGGAACCGAGCCTCACATCTAAAAAGAAAAAACGTCGGAAGCGCCGCCGCACCGTACTGTACGACGATACCACAGGCCAGACAATCGTCATGCGTAAACACCGGCGTCGCAACAAGGATGAGTGGGGCGAGTTCGAGGACGATTACTAGGCAAAGAGAGATGTTCACTCTCCTGACGCTGTCTTTATCTGCCATCAGGACACCGGGGAAATGCTGAGACCAAACCGCAGTCTGTTCTAAGCATATGTAATTTCCACGGGCTTGATTCGTGTGAGAGCGGGGCGCCAGGGGAACCGGCGTTCCGCTCTTTTTCATGGGAGCACGATGAAATATGAGCCGTAAGAGATCGAAGCAAAAGCACATTCCGCTGCGGACATGCGTGGCTTGCCGGGAAACGTCCCCCAAACGGGAGCTGATCCGGCTTGTTCTGATCGCAGAGGGTGAGGTTGTCGTCGATGAGACTGGCAAACGGAATGGCCGGGGCGCGTACCTTTGCCGCAAGCGCAGTTGCTGGGAGCGCGCTCTGAAGCGTGGGATCCTGGACCGGGCGCTGCGGACGCATCTGTCTGCCGAATCCAAGGCCAGACTGCAGCACTACGCGGAGGACTTGCCCGAGCATAAGCCGGGCAGCGACGCATCGATGACACCGGAGGCGGGGCCGAGTAATGTGCCCCCACAGGGACATGCATAGCGTACGGCTGCCCAACTTTGAGAGGAATACACAAGGAGGCACTATGGCGGAGAAAGAGATCACGATCCCAGAGATCATTACAGTCCGAGATCTGGCAGAGCTACTCGGAGAAACACCCATTGCTGTCATTAAGTCCCTGATGAGCAACGGCGTATTGGCAAGCATCAACCAGCAGATCGACTTCGACACGGCTGCCATTATTGCCGCTGAATTCGGCTACGAAGCCAAACAGCCTTTTGCCGAGCTTGAGGAAGAAAAAGATACTGAACTCTCTGCCTGGCAGGTCCTGCTGGCCGACGAGAAGCCAGAGGACCTGGTCTCTAGACCTCCCGTTGTCACTGTCCTGGGCCACGTCGACCATGGGAAAACGTCGCTGCTGGATGCCATTCGACACACCAATGTGGTGGGTGGTGAAAGCGGCGGCATCACACAGCATATCGGGGCCTATCAGATCAAGCACAATGGCCGCCGTATCACATTCCTCGACACGCCGGGCCATGAGGCCTTCACAGCCATGCGTGCCCGTGGCGCCCATATCACGGACATCGCCGTGTTGGTCGTAGCGGCCGATGACGGTGTCATGCCTCAGACAGTGGAAGCCATCAACCACGCCAGGGCAGCCCATGTCCCCATCATCGTGGCACTGAACAAGATCGACAAGCCCAACGCCCAACCCGAGAGGGTAAAACAACAACTCGCGGACCACGGGCTGGTACCTGATGACTGGGGAGGAGACACCATGGTGATCCCCGTCTCAGCGAAGATGAAGATCGGTCTGGATGACCTTCTGGAGGCCATTCTGCTCGTGGCTGACGATGTGGGCGTGAAAGCGAACCCCAACCGTCCTGCCATCGGTACGGTTCTCGAGGGCCGGCTTGACAAGCGCCGTGGCCCACTGGCCACAATCCTGATTCAGAATGGCACACTCAAGACGG
Source organism: uncultured Anaerolineales bacterium (assembly GCA_964385885.1). Classification (GTDB taxonomy): domain Bacteria; phylum Chloroflexota; class Anaerolineae; order B4-G1; family SLSP01; genus PWVB01. Next base: position 15,013 of record CAYLRT010000046.1, read on the forward strand.
GCGATGTAGTAGTCGTAGGCAAGACCTGGGGCAAGGTACGTGCACTAGAAGACGAAAATGGTATCCGCCACAGGACTGCCCCGCCTGCGACCCCTACTGTTGTGGTTGGCCTCCACGATGTCCCCGAGGCAGGCGACATGTTGCAGGTGGTTCAAGATGAGCGAACTGCACGCGCAATCGCTGAGAAACGACAAGAAGAGGCCAGAAAACGCACGCTTTCGAAGTCCAGACTACGATCCCTCGACGACTTCGCATCGGCCATTCGTGAAGGCGAAGCCAAGGAACTCAACGTAGTTCTGAAGACCGATGTCCAGGGCTCCATCGAACCCATCGTCACAAGCATCGAACGTCTGAATACCGATGGGCTTAAGGTTAATGTCATCCATGCTGCAGCAGGGAACATCTCAGAGTCCGATATCAACCTGGCCCTGGCCTCCAACGCCATCGTGCTGGGATTCCGCGTCAGCGCAGATACCGCAGCTCGTCGAGTGGCGGAGATGGAGGGCCTGGAGATCCGCATCTATGACGTCATCTACGAGTTGGTTGATGAGGTGGAGAAAGCGCTTCAAGGCCTCTTAGAACCCACTTTCGAGGAAGTAGTCATTGGTGAGGCGGAAGTCCGTCAGGTCTTCGATATCTCCAGCATAGGACGGATCGCCGGATGCTACGTGACCAAAGGGGTAGCGCGCCGAAACGCCCGGGTAAGGGTTTACCGGGGGGAGGAAAAGCTGTACGATGGCGAGATCGACTCCCTCAAGAGGTTCACCGAGGATGTGCGTGAGGTCCGCCAGAACTACGAATGCGGTGTGAAGATCGCTGGCTTCGACGGTGTGGAAGTAGGCGATCGTCTGGTGTTTTATCAGATGAAGCGCGTTGAGCCCTCGAAGACCTAGAGCGATCGAAAACCACGCCGCCTGGGAACCAGCGTCACTGTGAGGAGGGGAAATGGGAAAGAAATACTTACGTCGTGTCAACCAGCTGCTTCAGCGAAAGATCGCGGAACTGCTGCTGGAAGAGAGCAATGACCCGCGTTTCAGCGCGGTCACCATCACCGATGTGAGCGTCAACCGTGATACGACGCGGGCAGAAGTGTACTTCAGCATCATCGGGACACCAGAGGAGATCGCTGAGACCCAGGCCGCTCTGAATCACGCTGCCGGCTGGCTGCGCAGCAAGTTGGCCCCTACGCTTCGCCTGCGCAACATCCCACAGCTCATCTTCATTTACGATCCCTCCCTGGCCCACGGGGAACGGATCGACGCACTCCTCCATCAATTTCAACACGAGGCACAAAGCTATGGACCAGATACCACAGCCACTCCTGACACGGACGATCTCCCTGCTTCAGAGGAGTGAGCACCCTCTCCTAATCGCACATCCGCGCCCAGACGGCGATACCATCGGATCTACTCTGGCGCTGAGGTTAGCCCTTCTCGAGTTGGGCAAACAGCCGACCGTCGCATGCGTCGATCCGCTACCAGGCAACCTGGACTATCTGCCGGGCGCAGAGGCATTTGTCAGCGAGGTCCCTGAGGACGCGGACATCGATCTCGTTGTAGCCATTGACATGAGTGACTTGAAGCGGACAGGGGGCATCTACAAACCAAGCTGGGCCGGGCGTGTGCCACTGCTCGTCATAGATCATCACGAGACCAACGCAGCCTTCGGGGATGTGAACCTGGTTATGCCCCAAGCCGCAGCTACGGCCATTCCCATGATGACCGTCATCGAGGCTTTGGGCGCTTCCATCACCCCTGACATCGCCACGTGCTTGCTGGTGGGTGTGCTGACTGACACCCGAGGGCTGAGGACGACCACCACAACGCCACACGTGTTGAACGTCGTGAGCAAACTCATCGAGGCAGGCGGGGATTACCAGCGGATTATGCAGCGAACGTTGGACGCTGTGCCCTACCGCCAAATGCGCGCCTGGGGCGTCGCTCTGAGCCGACTGAAGCTGGAGGGCAAGATTGGTTGGACAGACATTCCCGTGGAGGCCAAGGAGAGGTTGGGGATTTTGGACCATGACGACCTCAACCTGGGGAATCTGCTGAGCCACCTGGCCGAAGCCGAGATTGTCGCTGCCTTCATCGAAATGCGCGACGGTACGGTCAAGGTGAGTATGCGCGCGCGGCCTGGGTACAGCGTATCTGAGGTGGCCTACGCCCTGGGCGGCGGTGGTCATCGCCAGGCCGCCGGATGCACCCTCGAGGGCCCTCTGGAGCGCATCGTCCCTCTGGTGTTGGATCGTCTCCATCAAGCGGCCAATGATCGGGATCCTGGTTGTTGACAAGCCGAGTGGCCTGACGTCCCACGATGTTGTGGATGTGGCACGCCGCCTTACCGGGGTCCGGCGTATCGGCCACACAGGCACTCTTGATCCAATGGCGACGGGGGTCCTGGTGTTGCTGGTTGGGCCAGCCACCAGACTGGCACAGTTCGCCATGAAAGGGCCTAAAGAGTATCAGGCCACTATACGACTTGGCGTCTCCACGACCACCTATGACGCCGAGGGGGAAGTCACCCGTGAGGGCGAGGTCAACGCTGACGTCGATGGCCTCCGGCAGGCTCTGGCTACATTCCACGGGGAGATCATGCAGGTCCCCCCGATGTATGCAGCCATCAGGGTCAATGGACGAAGGCTCTATGAGATTGCCCGACGTGGTGAGTACGTCGAACGCAAGCCCCGGCGGGTAACGATTGAGGAGATCGAAATCCTGAAGTGGGATCCTCCAGATCTAGCCATCCGCATTCGATGTTCGCCCGGTACCTATATCCGCAGTCTGGCCCATGACCTGGGAGAGCTCCTGGGTTGCGGGGCCCATCTCACCGCATTGCGCCGTACCGTAAGCGGTCCTTTCACCCTTGACCACAGCCATACACTCGAAGAGCTGGAGGAACTGCGACGCGCAGGACGCCTACGGGAGGCCCTGCTTCCCCCATCAGCTGGATTGCCCCACATGCCGGTCGTCGTGCTCTCGGCCGATCAAACCCGCAAGGTCCGGCACGGACAGGTCATCACCGTCGCCGATGCCGATGCTCCGCTGGTGCAGGGCGTTGATCCTCAAGGCTGTCTCATCGCGGTGCTCATGCGCCTTGAAGCGCACGCGTACAGACCCAAAGTCGTTCTGCCATCATGCCAGGATACCCCATCGGAGAGAAGGGAGAGGGGCCTTCGATGATCGAGCCATTCCTGAAAAAGTCAGTTCACCTCACCGTAGCGGAACATACACTCGAACTGGCCACAGCGCAGAGCGTCTTCAGCAGCCATCAGGTCGACACAGGCACTCAGCACCTCCTGACGACTGTCCTCGCAGATCAGTGGAGGCCCGCCCGGAAGATCCTGGACCTAGGGTGTGGCTACGGCCCCCTGGGGCTTGGGCTTGCCAAGGTCTATTCGCAGGCGGAAGCCCATCTGGTGGATCGTGATGCCCTGGCTCTTGCCCTGACCCGACACAATGCACAACGCAACCAGATCTCCAACATCAAGGTCTACCCAAGCCTGGGTTACGATGACATTGTGGACAGCGACTACGAGTTGATCATCAGCAACATCCCTGGCAAAGCCGGGGAGAAGGTCATCACCTCCCTACTCCTCGACGCTCGTCATTTCCTCTCACCGACAGGCATGGTGGCGGTAGTCGTCGTCAAGCCTCTGACACCGATGGTCGAACTGGCCCTCAGCGAAGGGCAGGCAGAGATCCTCCTGAAACGAGCCTTTGCAGCCCACACCGTCTTTCACTATCGCTTGCCCGACAGTCCCACCACCACGCCCTACCAGAGGGGCTTTGAACGGGGCATCTACCTGCGGGGGGCAACCGAGATCGAGCTCGACGGCACCCGACTGACCCTTCACGTCAACACAGGTCTGCGAGAGTTTGACACCCTGGCCTATTCTACCGCCTTGGCACTCACTCTGCTCCCGGCAATCCAGCCACGCCCCAAGGTGCTTGGGGTCTTCAATGCCGGACAGGGATATCTTGCTCTCGCCGGGGCTCGGATGCTCTCCCCTGCAGTCATACACATCGTGGACCGCGATCTGCTTGCCCTCCGCACAACACTTCTCAATCTACAGGCATTGAACTGCTCCAGCATCACGAGCATCCCCCATCATCAGGTCGCTCTAGCACCTCCAGACACAGCTATAGATGGGCTGATCGGCGTGCTGCAAGAGGAAGACAGCGCCCAGGCACTCGAACAGACCTTCGTGGCCGCGCTCACGCACCTGTCCCCTGGGAGCCATGTGCTGATTGGCGGCAGCTCGACGGCCCTGACCCGCCTGGAGCGAGCCAAGGCCGTCAGCAGATCTCTGCAACTGGTGAAACGAAAACGTAAGAAGGGATACAGCGCCGCGCTGTTCCGCCGTCGCTGACTCTAGCGCCCCCAATTGGGGTCTCGAACCGGGCGTCCTGCTCCCTCCACAAGCCAGCGGTAGGTCTTCTCAATGCGATCCCAGTTCCCCTCGCGATCCAGACTCCAGAACCTGCCGATGACGGAGACCTCTGCGCCGATTCCTAAGCGTGCCATCTCACGCTCCACCCCCTCAATGTAGTGCGCCCCGCTGCCTGCCCGCTCCCCGCGCCGGCCCAACATCGCATGGTGATAAACCTCTGGCACCTTTTGGAGGGCTGCCATCTTCAGCAGAGCGTTCAGGTGCTCCACAGAGCCGTGAGAGCTGTAGAACGAGACAATACCCAACAGATGGAGACGTTTCCCATCCCTCTTGGCCCCGCGCATGGCCCAGAGAAACGCCTCATTCTCGAAGAAAGAGCCATCCGCAATAGCCTCATTCACACGCACGCGATCCGCCAGGATGCGGCGGCCGGCGCCTATGTGCATGTGACCCGCTTCGGAGTTCCCCACGGTCCCCTCGGGCATGCCGACGGCAGGGCCTGCTGCCTTCAAACGTGTGGAGGGCCACTGTTGCTGTAGTT
>CAYLRT010000047.1:0-5500 GCA_964385885.1 uncultured Anaerolineales bacterium
CTTGCAGGCGGCAATATTCGGAATATTATTATAACCGCAGCGTACTTAGCCGCCTCCGATAGTGGTCAGGTAACCATGACGCACCTGCTTCACAGCACGCGCCGTGAGCTTCAGAAGATGGGACGTTTGGTCACTGAGGAGGATCTCTCGCCACCATCCGCCACATAGATGCACGTTAAGTACATCCTGGAGATCACCTCGTAATCTGGAAAGGAGGGCAGATGAGCGATCGACAAAGACAAACAGATGAGAAGCGTCAGTTGGTCCGGAACCGACCAGGAGCCGGACCTCAGTGGGTGGGGACACGCCGAGCACCACTCCACCCTATCCATCGGTTGCAACGACAGATCGGCAACGCCCGTGTCCAACGGATGTTGACCAATGAGAACGAAGATGAGAAGCTGTGGGCACACCCAGAGGTCGGCCTCGCAGGCGGTCCTATCAGCAATCAACTGGCCAACCGTATCTATGGGAAGCTGAGACATGGCGCGCCATTGGAACCCGCCCGCAGGCGTGAGCTCGAAACAGAGTTCGGTATATCGTTGGAAGACGTACGGATACACACCGACGAGGAAGCTGACTTCCTCAGTCGACAGATCAGCGCCCGCGCTTTCACCTTGGGGCAGGACATCTTCTTCAGCAGCACGGCGAATGCGCAAGATGAGCGCGTGCTGCGCCACGAAATCGCGCACGTGGTTCAGCAGCAGGCCATGACACCAGCTTCGGCGCTGACCGTGGGCCCAGCACATGATCACTTCGAGGAGCAGGCACACCAGGCTGAATCGGCATCGTCGGAGCGCGCAACAGTCTCTCCCCAGCCCGCGACCCTCCAAAGGTTTTCCTGGGAGGATGCATACAATCTTTACTCCAACGCCACGGGCGCACTGGGGGCGGGCGCGGGCCTGATCGCCGAGGCAGCAGGAGGAACTGGTCGTGCTGCAGGCCTGAGCTCAGCACTGGGACCCGTCGGTCTGCTCACCGGTGCGGTTGGTTTCGGGCAGTCAATGGACCAGATGCTCAACGCACCCAATCGGGCAGATCAAGCTGTGGGAGGCTTCGAGTCTCTTGTCAATGCAGCAGGAGCATTCTCCGGCGGGGTCGGTACCGCATCGCTTCTGGGGTTAGGCACTGCCTCCTTGAACCCGGCAGGCGCGGTAGCTGGCTCATTCGCAGGTGGCTATGCTGCCGGTCGTCTACTCGATGAAGGCGTGGGCTGGCTTGGGAGAAAAGTCACGGGCAATGAGAACGAAGACTACACGCTATCAGGCATGCTAGCCGGCGGCATGTTGCGGGCCGACAGAGCAATCTCCAGCCTGTGGAGAGATGAAAGCAAACCTGCCTATACGCAGACCATTGGATGGAAGTTGGCAGATCTCTTAGGCATCTAACTCTACAAGACCCATCAGACAGACGCAAGGGGGCCCATGATCGCGGACCTGGATGAGACGTTACGTCAGCTCCTGATCGCCGAACTTCCCATCCACAATGGCGAGATCGACATCAGCTTCGATCAACCCAGACGGGATTGGAGCACGCGCATCGCCAAACCGACGATTAACCTCTTTCTCTACGACGTGCGGGAGAACAACGTCCTGCGACGGCACCAGTGGGAGCGTCTGGAGGACGCTGTGAACAACGGCGATCGGCTCGCACGATTGAAACGGTCTCCGATGCGCGTCGATTGCTCCTACATGATGACCGCCTGGGCGGCGGACCCGGCGGACGAACACCGCTTGCTGACTCAAGCCATGCTCGTGCTGTTCCGCTTCCCTGTCATCCCCAAGTCGCGGCTCATCGGAAGCCTCCAGAATCCCCCCTATGACATCCAGGCCCGCGTCGCCCGTCACGACGTGCTGACAGATCCCTCGGACCTGTGGAATGTACTGGACAACGAGATCAGACCGAGCGTTTCCTACGTGGTCACGCTGGCCCTGAGCCCCTGGCAGGAGATCACCGGCCCACTGGTGAGGACCCGCATCCTCCGCCTGGGAGAGGCACAGCATTTACCAGAGGAACAGATGCTGTTGCCCGACGAGAGTCGCCCCGATCTGGTCCTGATCGCTGGTGTGGTACGGGAGAAAGCGACTGGCAATCCAGCATCCGGCATTCCGGTCGCATTGAAAGGGACAGGGTATGTTGCGACCACCGACGAATCCGGTCGGTTCACACTGGGGAGTATCGCACCGGGCACCTATACTCTGGTGACTTGGCCTCGCTCTGGGCCACTCCACGAACGACAGGTCACCATTCCTTCCGAATCATATGACCTGGAGGTGTAAATGGCGCAAGATATGACAAAGAGGTAGACAGAAACTGCCGCGGAAGATGAAGACCGCCCCAGTCGGGTATCCTTCGGGTGCCATCAAGTCCCAGTCTCTTCAGGGTGGCGGCAACGGACATGTCACACACGGTTGCAATAGCGAGAAAGGAGTGGAACGGCAATGCCTGAGTACAAGTCACCTGGCGTATACATTGAGGAGGTCCAGCGCGGCACACGTCCCATCGAGGCCGTGGGAACATCCATGGCAGCCTTCGTGGGTGTCACAGCGGAGGCCAGCATCAAGCGCATTGACCCCCGGACCGGAGACCGCGTCCCCGTCGAGTCGGTTGTCAACAAACCCACACTGGTCAGCAACTGGACACAGTTCACCAACATCTTCGGCGACTTCGTCGCAGGGGCTTATCTACCTGATGCGGTGTACGGCTACTTCGCCAATGGTGGTGGGCCATGTTATGTCGTCAGCTTGCGCGCGCTCAAGGAGAGCACAGAGGGAATCGCTCCTGCCTCTGTGACCATCCCGACCAAAGGACGGGGCAATAGCTTCAAGGTCACCGCCAAGACGCCGGGTCCTTCTGATCTGACCGTCACCATCAAAGCGGGTGAAGAGGGCACCTTCTCCATGAGCGTAGGAGGCGAGACCAAGAGCGGCTTGACGATGAAGAAGGGGGAGAAAGGATATATCGGAGACGTAGAGTTCGAAGCTGTCACGATATCGAATGTCGGGTCAGCGACTGCGGTCCCCGAGGAGGGCACATACGCCCTGAAAGGTGGCGGTATACCTCCGTTGACCGCGGCTGATTTCATCGGCGACGTCGCAGAGCGGACTGGCATCAGTGGACTGGAGGCTATCGATGAGATTCGTCTGCTGGTAGCACCTGATGTGATGGCAGGCTACGATGGCAGTGACGAAACCAAAGAACGTGTCAAGATGATCCAGGAGGCTATGGTCGCGCACTGCGAATCCATGAAGTATCGTTTCGCTATCCTGGACGCGCCGCCGGGGCTAAATGCCCAGCAGGCACAGGAATGGCGCAACTATCTCAACCTCGACACGTCCTATGCAGCGCTTTACTATCCATGGATCAGAGTAGCGGACCTCAGTGGTGGTGGGAGCACCAGTAAGTTGATCCCGCCCAGTGGGCATGTCGCGGGCGTCTACAACCGCACTGACGCCGAGCGAGGTGTGCACAAGGCACCTGCCAATGAGGTCGTGCGTGGTGCGATCGACCTCGAGCTGCGTCTGAGCAAGCAGGAGCAGGACACACTCAACCCTATCGGGGTCAACTGCATCCGCACTTTCCCAGGCCGGGGTATCCGTGTTTGGGGTGGGCGCACGCTCAGCAGTGATGGCGCCTGGCGGTACATCAATGTGCGCCGCCTTTTCATCATGGCCGAGGCCTCGCTGGACGCCGGCCTGCAATGGGTAGTCTTTGAGCCCAACGACCGCATGCTATGGGCACGGGTCCGCCGCGATGTGACGTCCTTCCTCCGCACGCTCTGGCTGGGAGGAGCCCTCTTTGGTAGCACCCCTGAAGAGGCATTCTACGTCAAGTGCGACGAAGAGCTCAACCCACCTGAGATCAGGGATCTAGGCCAATTGATCATCGAGGTTGGTATGGCCCCTGTCAAGCCAGCAGAGTTCGTCATCTTCCGCATCAGTCAATGGGCCGGGGCCAACGCCGAGGCATGATGCACTACGCGCGTAGCGGATTCCAGGTGTGGGACGCGTACGCATCTACGACTTATGACAGAACTCTGACACACTACCGATGAAAGGAGACAGCAATGGCTGACCGTGAAGATCCCCTTGTAGGTTTTCACTTTGCCGTGGAGATACAAGGCGTCGTCAAAGGGTATTTCACAGAATGCTCAGGACTGGGCTCAGAACATCAAGTCATCGAGCACAATGTGGTCACCGAAAATGGGCAGGAGGTGGTGATCAAAGTTCCAGGACGCCTGAAGTGGGAAAACATCGTCCTGAAACGCGGTATCACCAGCAACATGGACATCTGGGACTGGCGGAAGATGGTGGAGGACGGGCGTGTCGAGGAGGCCCGCCACGACGGTTCGGTCACCATGTTTGACTCGGAGCTCAATCCCGTCGCACGCTGGGAATTCAAGAGAGGATGGCCTGTCAAGGTCACAGGACCCCAACCCAAGGCGGATAGCAACGAGATCGGCATCGAGGAGCTTACCATAGCTCACGAGTATATAACCCGCGTGAAGATCTAGCAGGGAGAGCTTTCGAAACCTTCCTCATTGCGCGGTAGAGTGCGCGAGCCATTGTGACCTTTACGGTGGCACCAGTCAGGTCTCACCGAGCGTCGCCCCGTCAGGGAGTACTCGTAGTATGTCCCTGGCGGGGGCTCGAGCCCAAGGTCGGCTCTCACATCAGGAGTCCAGGCTATGGAACTAGCAACCGAGGTCGAGTTCATGCTACCGCGGGGTTACACCGATGACAAAGGACAACTGCACCGCCGCGGCCGCATGAGAATGGCCACGGCGAAGGACGAAATCGTCTCCGTAAGTCATCCCTGGGTCCAGGAGAACGAGGTCTATCTCCCTATCGTGCTGTTGAGTCAAGTCGTCGTCCAACTTGGCACACTCGCGGCCGTGACACCAGAGGTGATCGAAGGCCTCTTTGCAGTGGACCTGGCTTATCTCGAGGACCTATACATGAGGCTCAATAGCTACCAGGGCATGGACGTTCAGGCTCGCTGCCCCTACTGTAACCGTGAGCTTCACCTACGCCTAGCCCCTGCGAACCCTAGGGTCCAGGGCTGAACACAAGGAGGACAGGGCCATGCCATCGATATCGTCAGCACCTAGCTCTTCTAGGCCAAAGCGCACGATGCGTAAGCGCGGATCAGAGGCTATCACTGAGGATCTGGTCCAGAAGGTGACAGAGCGCGTATACCGTATGTTGCTCGATGATCTGATGCTCGAACTCGAACGTCGTCGGCCCTCTTCCCTTGGCTTCCACGGTACTGAGAGATGGTAACGCCCAGCGAACAGATGCGCGGCACGGCAAACCCGGCGTTCCGGTTCCTCGTCGCGGTTGGGGGCGAGAACCAAGCAGCGTTCACGGAGTGTACGCTGCCCACGGTTGAGTGGGATATCCAGCCAGTCAAAGAGGGTGGGCTGAACACCTACGTGCATCAATTGCCTGGTCAGCGAAAGCCAGCCAGGGTGAGCTTGAAGAACGGCGTGGGCAGGACC
>CAYLRT010000047.1:5600-19632 GCA_964385885.1 uncultured Anaerolineales bacterium
GTCGCCCACGACGTTCCAGAGTGCGGCGCGGGAGTCTTCTCTGTCTCCGGCACCTCTACCAGACGATGAGCCAATCGTGGCGGCCTACCTTGTGGCTCCGGACACCCAGACGCCGTTGGAAGTACCACCAGTGGTACACTCAGTCCCACCCTCCACACGTACGGCAGCGGCACCCACACCGCGTGCGACGCTGCCCCAAGCACCAGCCCTTAGAGAAGTCGCCGGTCCGCCTCCCCCCGCGACTCCAGGGACGCAAACTATGGCCGCACCGCGTACCCAACTCCAAGAAGAAGCTACCATCGTAGCGGAGCAGTCGGCCACAGGGGGAGAGCAAACAGACACAACCCTGACCGATGATGTGTGGCACCGGCTCCAAGCAATCTTCAGACGCCACCAAGAGAAAGCCACTTCCTCAGATACCGAGACACGTCAGACCACGCCCATAGACAGCCAGGAAGTAGGGGCCCAAGAGCCTGTGCCGCGAAGCACAATGCCCATCTCGGCAAGCCACCAAGCACTTCCCAGAAGGGAAGAGAATGAGGTACCCGCCGCATCCTCGACACAGCCTATCGAACCCACCGAGAGCGCTGACACACCTCCCGGTCACATCACCGTCACAGACACCGCTGAAGGTGCCGCTGCGGGAGAACCGGATATTCACTCAAAGCAGCAGACAACCCCGACGTCCCATCGTGAAACCATCCAAAGAGACACCGATGAGCGACGTCGCGACGACGGCATAGTCATAGAAGACGGAGTCAAGTCCGTTTTGTCAAGTGAGACAGAGTTGCCCAGGCAGGCGACGCCGACATCCAACTATGGAACCACCGACAGGGACGTGGATGGCCGGCGCCGTGCCCCCGCCGCGACCCCAGCAGACAGAACAGGGTCCGTCCAGGTAAACGAGAGAGAGCTGCCCAGGCAACCATCACCACCATCTCCATCAGCCGAGGTTCCGCTATCCATACCCACGGCAGGCGACCTGTCCCAGCCGCAGATAGAGCATCCAAAGGCCATGCCCGCACCTTTGGCGCCCCACCCCGCTCAGGCGCAGGCCATCCAGCGTTCTCCAGACACCACCAGCCTCGAGCCTCAACCCGCGCCACTCCATGAGGTATGGCATGTCGAACGTATCCTTCCCGAGGCCTCGGCGACCACACCGACGCCTCCCACATTTTCCGCACCGTCAACGCAGGAGATTCGTCCACAGAGCCAGCCGGCTATCGAAGAGATCTTGGGCAACATCACGGCCGCCGGTTTCACCCGCTCATCCGTCGAGATCCTGCCGCCTCGTCGCCCGCGACCGGGACGGCTGTCGCCCGAACCCTCGGCAGCGCCTGCCCAGAACGCGACACAGGCCAGGGTTGCAGTGAGACCGACGCCGATGGAACACACGTCAGATGTCTCCCCATCCGCAGCCGCCGTACGGCCCAGCGCCGAACCAACTCCAGAACCACAGCAACTGGTCGAGACCGAAATTGGGCCGCTTCCCAACGATCTCTGGCATCTCATCGGCGAGTCGCCCCCCGTGCCTCGCGTTTCCAAACCGGCGGGGTCACCAACGCCATCTCCCCCACCCCCGACGAGTCATGGGGAGCACATGGAGTCTCCCCCGGCCTCGTTGTCAGGCACCTGGGCACAGCCTGCGTCGCCCGAAGCGGCACCTGGCGAAAAGGCCACTGGTGGAACACCGGGGGAGGCAAATGTCATCCGCCGCATACCCGACGAGACAGCTCAGGCAGAGACGGCCACGGTGACAGAACAAGCAACCTCGACCACCCAAACGCCTAGTGCACAGTCAGAGGGGACTCAACAACAGGAGGAAGCGTCTCCTGAGGAGGCACTGGATATCGAGGCTCTGGCGCGCCGGGTCTACAGTGAGATCCGTAGACGGATTCATACTGAGTTGGAACGCGCCAGACAGAGATGAGCCAGAGGGGCATACCCTCACGTCACATCATGACGGACAGGAAAAGGACAAAATGGGAACCACACGCAGTCAATTGCAGGCAGCCCGGATCTATGAGGTTGACTCATCTGGTGAGGAGAAAACCGGTGGAGTGTCCGTGGACTGCATGTTTAACCCATACGAGTATTCAGTCTCCAAGACCAACACCTACAAAGAAGAGAGGCAAAACCGATCGGATGTGCCGGGCTTCGAGTTTGAGAAGGCAGGGCCACAGACGCTCAAGCTCACACTTCTATTTGACACCTATGAGAGCGGTGAGGACGTGAGCCTCGAGACCAACAAGCTGTGGAAGCTGATGGAGTCGAAGACCAGACGCCGCGGTGGTCGCAACAGAAAGGTTCCTCCCCCCGAGGTAGCGTTTGAGTGGGGCGTGTTCCGTTTTGTAGCGGTCATCACCAACATGACTCAGAAGTTCACCATGTTCAAGCCTGATGGCACACCAGTCCGGGCTCAGGTGGACGTTACATTCACCCAACACAAAGATCTCAACGACTATCCGCGCCAGAATCCGACTTCAGGGGGTGGAGACGTAGAGCGCGTGTGGCGGGTGGTCGCCGGTGACCGAATAGACACCATTGCCTACGCGGTGTATGGGGACGCAACACGCTGGCGTAGTATTGCCGCCTACAACCGACTGGTCAACCCGATGACCCTCAGGGCTGGCCAGCATTTGATCATCCCGTCGGAATAACGACGATCGGACATACGTCATGCCAGAGCCACTCGCACTCGCCAGTCAGATCACGATCAAGGTCGACGGGACCGAACTGGATCCCGAGGTCATGACACGCCTGCTTTCGGTCACAGTTGACCAGCACGCAAGTCTGCCTGACATGTTCACGATCCGCCTTCAGGACCCAGATCTGCAACTCATCGACACCGGTCCTCTCGATCTCACTAAGGAGGTGGAGATCAGTGCTGAGACTGCCGGGGGTGAGCGGGTAGTGCTCATCAAGGGAGAGATCACCGCGCTGGAGCCAGAGTTCCAAGAGGGAATGATCGCCCGACTGGTCGTGCGGGGTTACGATCGGTCGCACCGCCTCTTCCGGGAAATGAAAAGCCGCACGCACGTCAACAAAAAAGACAGTGACTTGGCCCAGGAGATCGCCCGCGAAGCGGGGCTGCGCGCTGACATAGAGACTACCACGGCAGTCTACAATCACATTTTCCAGCACAACCAATCAGACCTGGCCTTCCTGCAAGCGCGGGCTAGACGGATCGGCTTCGAGTGCTATGTGCAGGAGGATACATTGGTCTTCCGCAGCCCATCGAACGATGGGAATGGCGTGAGGCTGACGTGGGGTAGAGATCTCCTCTCCTTCACACCCAGAATGAACTTGGCCGAACAGGTCGACGAAGTCATTGTCAGGGGATGGGATGTCGGTCGCAAGAGCGCCGTCATAGGACGGGCACAACGAGGCGGCCTATATCCCAGGATCGGTGAGTCCAAGGACGGCGCCACATGGGCACGCGACTTTGGCACCGGCAAACATGTCATCGTGGATGCAGGCGTGGGCAGCCAGGCGGAGGCCGATCGATTGGCTGAGGCACGGCTAAACGAGATCAGTGGAGCTTTTGTCGTAGCGGAAGGGGTTGCCTTGAGACGCCCCGATATCCGCGCCGGGCGTGCAGTCACACTCGAGGCGCTGGGAGACCGGTTCAGCGGCACATACCTGGTCACATCTGCCCGGCATCTCTATACAGCCGAGGGCCTGAGGACCCACTTCAGCGTGCGGGGCTTGCGATGGGGACAGCTTTCAGAAGCGCTGAGCGGTGGGGCCCGGGAGCCCCGCTACGGAGGTGTTGTCATCGGCATCGTCACCAACACCGATGACCCACAGCATTGGGGGCGTGTCAAGCTCAAGTTTCCCTGGATGACTGATGATGCGGAAAGCGCTTGGGCCCGGGTGCTTGGGATCGGTGCAGGTCCCGACGCAGGCCTCTACGTCCTGCCGGAGGTCGGCGACGAGGTGCTGGTGGCGTTCGAGCACGGAGGATTTGGGCAACCGGTCGTGCTGGGCGGGCTTTGGAACGGCCAGGACGCTCCGCCCCCAGAGGTGCCCTCGAGCGGAAATGAGAGACCCCTGGTCAGGACATGGCACTCACGCACCGGCCATCGCATTACGATGTATGATGACGCAGACAACAAAGTTGAGATTATCACGCAAGGTGGACATCAGATCATCCTGGACGATGCCAACCGGGAGATCACGATCACGAGCAGGGGCGGATTGAAAATCACTATGGAGGACAGTGGGGGAAAGATCACCGTTGAGGGAAACGAGTTGCAGATCAAGGCCAATGGTAGCCTGAAGATCGAAGCTGGTGCTAACATGGACATCCAGGCCAGCGGCCAGGTCAACATCAAAGGCGCTATGATCAACCTTAACTAGGGGACATGCACGAGGGACAGACACCATGGGGCAGCCAGCAGCCAAACAGGGAGATCAAATCACCGCCATCGATATGCACATCGTGCTGGTGCCATCGCCGGGAGGACCGGTGCCGACGCCCTTACCGCATCCTTTTTCCGGCATCATTGATGGAAATCTGAGTCCCAACGTCAATATCATGGGCCTGCCAGCCGCCACCGTGGGAAGCACGGCTACCAACACACCCCCACACATTCCTACACCGCCGGGTACAGCGTTCCAGATTCCACCAACGAACCGGGGAGTCGTCATCAGAGGTAGCAGCACCGTGATGATCAACGGAAGACCTGCAGCTCGGGCAGGAGATATGGCTCAGACCTGTGCTGATCCTGTGCCGAACACCACGGCCCAGCTCGTAGCCAGCGGCACAGTCTTGATTGGAGGCTAGGATCAACATGCCACAGAAGATCATCGGACGCGGATGGGCTTTTCCACTTCAGGTGAACGCCCAGGGGAGTATTGCCCTGACCCACGAACGGGACGAGATCGACCAGGCTATCCACATCATCCTCTCAACCTCACCAGGCGAGCGTGTCATGCGTCCAACGTTCGGGTGCCGCCTTCAGGACCTCGTCTTTGCGCCGAACAACAGTCAGACTGCCGCCCAGGCCAGACGCTACGTCGAGGAAGCGCTGGGCATGTGGGAGCCACGGATCAACCTGGTGAAGGTCGATGTCCAACAGGATCGGGATGCAGCCAACTGTCTGGTCATTCGTATTCAATACGAGATCAAGGCCACCCATGATCGACGCAGCCTAGTGTACCCATTCTATCTGATTCCCGAGGAATGACCGGCAAAAACGGAGGCCATTATGGCATTACCGAAACCTAAACTTGACGACCGACAGTTCCAGGATCTCGTCGATGAGGCAAAGAAGCGCATTCCGCGCTACTGCCCCGAATGGACAGATCACAACGTCAGTGATCCAGGGGTCACGCTTATCGAACTGTTCGCCTGGATGACTGATATCCTCCTGTATCGTCTGAATCAGGTGCCTGACCTCCATAAAGTCACATTCATGGAGATGCTTGGTATCCAATTGCGCGAGCCTGTGCCCGCGAGGGCCCCCGTCACTTTCTGGCTATCCCATCCACAACGCCTGCCAGTCATCATTCCCGCGGGCACGGAGGTGGCAAGCACGCAGACTGAGCGAGAGACATCGATCGTATTCAGTACGGTCCGTGACTTGCGCATTGTTCCCCCTGAACTACAGGCTGTACTGTCGCGCATCACTGGACGAGGCAATAGGCAGTCTTTCCGGGAGCAGAACCTGAGGCGGGTGGAAGCAGGGTTTGGGGGCTTCGAAGTGTTTTCCAGCGTGCCGCAGGTGAACGATGCCCTCTATTTCGGATTCAGCAACGATTTGAGCCACCATATCCTGGGGCTCGAGTTTGACTTTGACCCCGCTGGTGGTGCTGGCGTGGATCCCACTTTGCCCCCATACGTGTGGGAAGCTTCCACAGGAGATCCGGAGAGCCGCTGGGAGCCCTGCGATGTTGAGTTTGACACAACCCATAGCATGAACACCGCGGGGCGTGTCCAACTCCACCTGCCGAAGATGGGGAGATATGACTTCGGCCAGGGTGATCGCTTTTGGGTACGAGCCCGCATCAAGGAGATCACTCCCCAAGAACAACTCGAGGGGATGAGGCCCTATGAGAGGACCCCGGTGCTACGCCGTGCTCAGGTTGCCACCTGGGGCGGAACGGTCGAGGCTATCCACGCGGAGGTGATCACCGACGAGTTCCTTGGACAGAGTGATGGCACCCCCGGACAGCGCTTCCAGCTTCAGTTCACTCCAGTGTTGCGGCGAGAAGCGGGAGAGACCCTGGTCGTTCAAGTCGACGGAGAGGGCGAGCAGGTCTGGATAGAGGTGCCGGATTTTTCCGAATCCGACGCAGCATCACGCCATTTCACGCTGGATAGCCTCTCCGGAGAAGTGCGCCTGGGACCGGCCATCCGCCAACCGGATGGGACCATCAAGTTATACGGGGCAGTGCCTCCCAGACACGCCAATCTGATCTTCCGGCGATACCGTCACGGGGGCGGAGAGGAGGGTAACGTCCAGGCTGGCGTCCTCAACACATTAAAGACAGCGATCCCCTATGTGGCACGGGTGAGCAACCGCAGGCCAGCATGGGGAGGGCTCGATGCGGAGTCCTTGGAGGCAGCCGCGATGCGTGTCCCAGCCATGCTGCGCTCCCGGGACCGCGCGGTGACGGAAGAGGATTTTGAGTTCTTAGCCATGCAGGCCCTGCCCGCAGCGATTGGGAGAGTGAAGTGCCTGCAACCACGTCCGGCCTCGGCCGGCCGCGTCGCGCCCGGCCAGGTCTATCTCCTGGTGATCCCGCGGGTGGAACGCCCGGAAGGCTACCTGGAGCCTGACCAATTGGAGCTGAATCCCACAGACATAGCGGCTCTGACGGCCTACCTCGACGAGCGCCGGTTGTTGACGACTCGGCTCGATATCCGCCCACCCGCCTACTATTGGGTGTCTTGCCACGTCCAGCTTCGCGCAGCGCCAGGCGCTGACCAGACCCAGATCGAGGAAGAGACGCTCCAACGATTGTACCGCTTCCTCAATCCCCTCACAGGAGGACCAGAGGGGAAGGGCTGGCCGTTTGGCCGTGACCTCTATGTCTCGGATGTCTATCAGTGTCTGCAGGGTTTACCCAACGTGCTCTTTATCCGCAATGTCCAGATGTACGTGGCCCGAGCGGGCGGCGCAGCGCAGGGTGAGCCCGTCGAGTCTGTCGAGGTGATCGCGCACGGCGTCATTGCCTCGGCGCACCACCAGGTCGAGTTCGTGTAATCGCATGTCGCTCATCAAACTGTGAAGCGAGGTGTCTGTGGCTGAAGGAAGAGTGTTCCAGTTGGAGATCATCGATCCCGAGGGCAACCACCGGAAGGTGACGATCGGTGAAAGACTCACAATTGGGCGTCAGCAGGGCAACGATGTGGTCTTGCCAGATCAGCGTGTCTCCAGGCGACACGCGCTGATCGAGTGCCAGGGTGAAGTATGCCACATTGTCGATCTGGCAAGCTCCAACGGCACCTACATCGGGGGCGAACGCCTGCCACCCAATGTGCCCACCCCCCTCAACCCCGAGGTAGAGGTCATTGTAGGGGGATGTCGACTTAAGTTGGTGACGGTGCCCATTCCTGCCGCAGCCGAAGGACCCAAGCCCTCAGCGGTCGAAGCACCGGCGGAGGTACCGGCCGCCGTGGAAGAGGCGGAAGAACGCCAAGAGGAGCAGAAGGTACCACTCTCTGAAGCGTTGTCAGGTGCCCCACCCCCCAGGCGGCCTAAGAGGCGTGGACCACCACCGCCACCCGGGGCCCCTGGCCCGCCGACATCAGCGCCTGGGGAGCCTCCATTGCCCGTGGGTCTGGAAGTCCGGAGTTGGCGACTCCTGCAATACCTCCCTGGCATCTACCAAACTGATTTCGCAAGTCGATTCCTCGGCATCTTCGAGGCCATTTTGACGCCGATCGAGTGGACCATCGATAATTTTGATCTCTACCTGAGGCCGGATACCACCCCACTGGCTTTCCTCGACTGGCTGGCCAGTTGGTTCGGACTCACTTTTGACAGCACCTGGACGGAGGAGAAACGGCGCCAACTGATCAAGGAGGCCCATCAGATCTTCGCGCGTCGCGGCACCCGATGGGCACTCAGCCGGGTACTCGAGATCTATACAGGATATGCTCCCAAGATTATCGACACGGACCCGTCGCTGGAACCTTTCACATTCCGCGTCATCCTGCCTGGTGAAGCGGCACACTATGATCGAGCGCTGCTAGAACGGCTTATCGAGGCCCATAAGCCCGCGCATACGATGTATTCATTGGAGTTCACACCTTAAGAGGCCACACACTAATACAGTGGATCACCTTCAGGCCCCGGCTCAGCCCTTTCACAACAGGCTGAACCATGAAGGCAGGGGGGACAGAGCACATACCAAGGGAGATAGCACATGGAGAGGTTAGTAGGCCAATCGCTAGGCCGGTATCGCATCATCAGTCTCCTGGGTGAGGGGGGGATGGGTGCTGTATTCAAGGCCCGCGACGTGACCCTGCAACGTGATGTCGCGATCAAAATCATGCACCCTCATCTATCCAGTCAACCCAGCTTCCGGGAGAGATTCCTCCAGGAGGCTCGCACGGCAGCCCGTCTCGACCATCCAGGGATCGTGCAGGTCTACGACTTTGGCCAAGAACAGGGCTTCCTATTCATCGTGATGAAGTTCATCCGCGGGGCCAACTTACGGCAGATGCTTCAGGACCTGAAAGCCCAGGGCAAGTGGATCCCACTGGATGAAGCTATCCTCATCGTGCGTCACGTCGCAGAGGCGATGGACTACACGCACCGGCACGGCGTGCTCCATCGCGATCTGAAGCCCAGCAATATCATGATCGAGCCAGAGCCGGCTGAAGGTCTGCCCTATCGGCCCGTGCTCACCGATCTGGGACTCGCCCGACTGATGGAAGGACAGCACATCACGCGCGCAGGCACCTCATTGGGAACTCCCACTTACATGTCTCCCGAACAGGCTTTGGGCCAGGAAACCGATGCCCGAAGCGACATCTATTCTTTAGGCGTGATTCTATACGAGCTGGCAACAGGACGCCCTCCTTTCCCCATCCGCACAATCACGGAGGCTATCCGCTATCACACCAAGGAGACGCCCAAGCCCCCCAGCGAGATACGGCCTGACATCCCACCACGCCTCGAGCAAGTGATCCTCAAAGCCCTGTCCAAAAATCCCTCTCAACGCTGGCAGAGCGCAGGCGCGATGGCACAGGCCTTGGCCGCGCTGGCTTCTGAGGTCTCAGAAACGGCCTCACCGACCGCGGTAGCCACCAGTGTCAGCCTGCTGACGCAGTATCAGCAGAGCCTGAAAGCCCCACGCGGCCCGTCGGTACTGCGTGAGTTCACAACGCCCGTGGGCCCTGGGGATACCGTACAGGCTCGTTTACCTGATGGCACAGCGGTTGAGGCTAAGTTCACAGGGCAGAGCATGACCCTGGGGCGCGCAGATGACAATGATCTTACCCTCAAGAGCTCCAATGTATCGCGGTACCACGCCCGCATCGAATTCGATGGGCAGCATTATCAGGTCGTGGACCTTGACAGCACCAACGGCACCTACATTGGGGATGCTAAACTGCTGCCTGGGGTGCCAGAGATATGGGCGCCTGATCAGCCCCTGCGCGTGGGTGATGTGTGGTTGCGGCTGGTGCGGGCGACCGCTCAGCCTTCCATGCCTGCGGGACGACCAGGCCTGACCGCTGCAGGACGAACCGCATTCGACCCCAACCTGGTACGGTCAAACGCCGGTGAAGCACGCATTGGCGTGGTGATGGAAGAGACCCAACTGACAGTCGCTCCTGGCGAGCGCACAGTTGTGTCCCTTGTGCTGCTCAACCAGGGTGCCACTGTCGATCACTTCAGCGTCTCCGTGGAGGGCATTCCCGAAGAGTGGACAGAGTTGCCTCCTGTTGTTCAGCTCATGCCCGGTGAGCAACGCGAGGTGACACTTGTGCTCCATCCGCCCCGAAGCCCGAACAGCCGGGCTGGCCGGTATACAGTGACCATCAAAGTCAGCAGCCGTGATGCACCATCTGAGTTCGTGGAAGTCAGGGCAGCTCTTACGATAACGCCATACAGCGCGTTCCGCAGCCAGATCCACCCACAGAAAATCAAAGCTGGTCAGAGCACGCAGGTGACTGTCTACAATGAGGGCAATTTCCCCGAAACCTACACAGTGAAAGGCTCTGACCGCGCGAATGAGGTTGTGTTTGAACCACCCATGGCGCACGTCAAAGTGCCACAGGGCAAGGCCGGCAGCGTAGCTCTGCGCGCCAAGCCTGTCAAGCGTGCTCTGATCGGCAGGACCAGAAGCCTTCCTTTCACAATCACAGTTGAGCCCACCCAGGGCAGCCCTCAGCAACATGCCGGAGAGCTGGTCAGCCGCGCCTTGATCCCCACGTGGGTGCCGCCATTGGCAATCGGGCTTCTCATGGTCCTGTGTGCTCTCCTCGCCCTGCTGATGACAAGACCCCCTGTGGTCGAGATGGCGGAGGTGATCCCACCAAATCCTGTTGCGGGTGAGCCGGTGACGATCCGCTGGCGAGTGACAAACGCTCGACGGGTGGAATTGCGTCCCTTCGGCATCGAAGTCGACCCTGCTCAGGGGGAGTACACGTTCCCAGAGGGGTTTGACGAAACCACCACCCTTAGCCTGGTGGCCGCCAACACCTTCCGCACTACCCGGGAATCGCTGACCATCCAGATCACCACACCCGAAGTGGTACCCGTGATCAATGAGTTCACTGTTTTCCCGACTGAAATTACCCTGGGCCAAGAGGTCACCATACGTTGGAGCGTCAGCAATGCTGAGAGTGTTAAGCTTCAACCGTTTGGGAATGTCGATCCCAGCGGCGACCGGAAGGATTCGCCAGTGCAAACCCAGACTTACACCCTGATTGCCATCAACCAGGGGCAGTCTGTGGAAAAGGCGGAACGGGTAGTCGTGAGCACCCCCTCACCCGATGCGCCGCAGGTCGTAAACTTCAGTGTGGAACCGGCCACGGTGGTCGAGGGCATCAACACTACGGTCCTCTTGAGTTGGGAGACCAAACAAGCCGATACCGTCACCATTGAGCCCGGACTGGGAACCGTCGGGCTAGCCGGAAGTCGAGAAGTGCCAGCCCCGACATCCGACACGGTCTACACGCTGGTGGCACGCGGTCCAGGCGGCGAGGTTACGGCTCAAGTCCAGGTCTATGTCGAACCCCAGCGTTGCTTGGCAGCGACCGACGGGCTCCGATTGCGTGAGGGCCCAGGCACGGTCTATGCCCCCCCCATACGCTCCCTAGCGGCTGGCACTGAGCTACGTCCCATCGCCTACAGCAGTGTAGGCTATCCTGATGGAGAGTGGGTGAAGGTAGAGGTCATCGATACCGGAGAAGAAGGTTGGGTAGCACGGGAGTATCTGACGGACTGCAATCTCAACATTGACGAACTGGGATCGGCACCATTCCCACCAACACCCCTCCCTCCGTTCGAGGTCACTGCTGTCCAGGTCTCAGTCACTCCGGCGAGCTATTCGGGCGTGTGTCCAAAGCAATTTAGCTTCTCCGCTCAAATTACAGCGAATGGCGCGGGCACCGTCACCTACCGCTGGGAACGGAGTGACAATGCAACCCCCAGCGAAGAAAGTGTAAGCTTTAGCGATTCAGGCACCAAGACGGTCAACACAAGTTGGACCCTGAGCAGCGATGGTACCTACTGGGAGCGCCTGCACATTCTCTCCCCCAACGACATGGTCTCCAATCAGGCAACCTTCACACTCGACTGCCAGATACCCACAGCTTACATCTACTCCACTGACATCAATGCGGCGAATAGCTTCAAGGCCCTGCTTCAGAACAACGGGTATACCGTAGACCTGGTGAAGCAGAACGCCATCATGTCCACCAACTTCGACAAGTACCGCCTGGTCCTGATCGGCCCAGATACGGGATCAGGTTCCAGTTGGGGAGATGCTGGGGGCAGCCAAGCAGAACGCATCAAGGACTCCGGCGCTTCGATTGTCGGGATTGGGGCCGGCGGGGCTTCCTTCATGGACCAGATAGGTCAACCCATTGGATGGGGGGATTCCTGGACAGGGAGCGGTCGTGACATCTACGTGCATGACCCCGACGATAGCGCCTGGAGCCAGCCCTTCGAGATCACCATCCCTTCCTCTCGGGTGTTGACGCTCTATACTGCCAACAGCCCGTTCGCCGCCGTATATCTCCCGGGCCCGGTCTCAGGCATCAAGCCGATTGGACGCCAGAGTGACAACGCCACCCACTACCCCATTATCAGCAAGGACGGACGCTACCTCCTATGGGGGTTCAGCCGTCCACCCTCGGCAATGACGGAAACGGGACAGCGCCTTTTCGTCAATACAGCTAACTCGATCCTGGGTATACGGTTCCTCCTGATGCCGACTTTGATCTTCAAGCCGATCATGCCATCGCCCTGACGCGAAGACGCACCACTGGGGAGTGGAACACTAACCCCATTCCCCAGTGGCTGTGCCTTGTTGTGGGTTGTCTGTTACTTACCCAGGAGACCCGGTTTTGTTAGCCGCATGGGATCGAGCAGATGGTCCAGTTCCTCCTCCGAAAGGATCTTCCATTCACTCGCCACCTGGCGCACAGTGCGTCCGCTGCGCTCCGCTTCCTTGGCGACCTCAGCAGCGCGATCGTATCCAATCACCGGCGCCAGAGCCGTGGCTAGGGCCAGGTTGCGCTCGACAAGCATCTCACAGTGAGAAGCATTCACCTCAATGCCAGACACGCAGCGGACGGTAAAAGCGTCCACGGCCCGAGCCAGCATTTCAACCGCGGAAAGCGTATTGTGCGCCAGGAGGGGCATCATTAGATTCAGCTCGAAATAGCCGCCCAACCCTCCCAATGTGTTTGCAGCGTCGTAGCCAATGACCTGCGCACAGACCATGATCAGCGCCTCCGCCATCACTGGATTGACCTTGCCGGGCATGATCGACGATCCGGGCTGGACGGCCGGCAGCCGCAACTCCCCGAGCCCATTGCGTGGTCCAGAGGCCATCAGGCGAATGTCATTGGCGATCTTGTGCAGGCTGACCGCCACGGTTCTCAAAAGGCCTGACACCTCCACGACACTATCCCGGCAGGCGTTGGCCTCCACATGATTGGAAGCCTCAACAAAATGGGTGTCCAATAGGGCGTTCAGGTAATCCAGGGCTAGCTGTGGAAATCCCTCTGGGCAGTTGATGCCTGTGCCCACAGCCGTCCCACCTAGAGGCACCTCGCGTAACGCAACAAGGGCCTCGCCCATTCGGTCAATCGCATGTTGGATCTGGGAGGCGAAACCGCCAAAGACCTGCCCCATCCGGATAGGTGTGGCATCCTGCAGATGAGTGCGTCCGGTTTTGACCACAGCATCAAACGCCTGAGCCTTCACCCTCAGCACTTCAGCGAGCCTCTCAAGCGCCGGGATCAGATCCTCCTGCAATCCAAGCGTCAGGGCGACGTGCAGGGCTGTAGGCATGACATCGTTGCTCGACTGCCCAAAGTTCACGTGGTCATTGGGATGAACACGACCACGCCCAGCGAGAAGCTGATTCGCACGATGAGCAATTACCTCGTTGGCATTCATGTTGGTCGATGTCCCAGATCCAGTCTGGAACACATCGACCGGGAAGTGCTCATCGAGGGCTCCGGAGATCATCTCTTCACAGGCAGCTATGATTGCCTCGGCAACCCCACTCTCAAGCAATCCCAGCGTCTGATTGGCACGCGCACAGGCGCGCTTGACATGGCCGAGCGCAGCAATGAAGCGACGATTGAACCTGATCCCTGATATCTTGAAATTCTCAATAGCCCGTTGTGTTTGAGCCCCCCACAGGGCGTTCGCAGGTATTCGTACCTCTCCCAAAGAGTCACGCTCTACCCGGTACATCTTCCGCTCTGTTTCCGTCATCGTGCATTCTCCGCTCCAATCTCCCTATCGGCGCCACAACAACCCTGGTACCACTGGCGTCCTGCTCCTAAGAAGCCCTCGACCGCTTCCGTGGGCCCCCAACTGCCCACTTC
>CAYLRT010000048.1:0-19084 GCA_964385885.1 uncultured Anaerolineales bacterium
CTGCTATTGACGATTCGGGCCAGATGGCATAGACTGAATCAGCACAGTTTAGTCTTATGCATCGGGTGGAGGCTCCATGACTCGTGAGGCATCGTCAGGCTCGGGTGTCATCCATCTTATCCTGACCGCGATGGGCCTCACGCTGTTGCTCATCGGACTCTCCTTCTTCTGCGGTTGGGTCTTCCTGCAGCGCATGGCCCGTCTCTATGACGGCCACATCTACCCCAATGTATACGCGCTGGGTGTGGACCTGGGCGGGAAGACACCCCAGGCGGCGGCTGATGCACTGGACGGCGTGGCCCAGCAGATCGATGTGGGACTGTTGGTAGTGACCGATGGCGAGCGTCGCTGGTCCTTCCCCTGGTCCCTGGCGGGGCTGCGGGTCGACCCCATGGGGACTGCTCAGGCGGCCTATCAGGTGGGGCGCGATGGTACCTTACGGGACCTAGCCCAGGTCTGGCTGTATTATCACGATGTTGCACCACGTTTCCTTTTCGACACTGCTGCTGCCACACAGCTCCTGCACGAACTGGATACTGAGGTTTCTCAGCCAATGGTGGCCCCGACCATTGAGCTCCAGGGGGGCGAGATCACGCTCATCCCTGGCCAGCCGGGCCACATGTTGGATATTCCCACTACGCTGGCACGTCTGCGTGAGGCCAGTGGGTCACCCTATCGCGTTGAGGTGCCGTTGGCTTTCCGGAGCGTGCAACCTCCCGCCCTGGACGTCAGCGACCTCAAGGCGCAAGCAGAGGCGCTCCTGGCGCGGCAGATCACCATACGCACCTATGATGTGCTCACCGACGAGACCTTCAGTTGGGGGTTCGGTCGGGACGAGATCGCCCAGTGGCTCCACCTAATCCCGGGGCCGGATGGTCAACAGGTCGTTGACCTCAATCTCTATGCCATCCGTGACACCTTGACGGTCCTGGCTGCTGACATGGGGGAGGGGCGGGGCTTTCGCTACGAGGAAGCCGCGCAGCAGATCTATCAGGCTATCAAGGCGGGGGAATCGGAGCTATGGCTCTACCTGACCCACGCTGAGCGACGCTATATCGTGCAGCCCGGAGATACCATCATCCGGATCGGTGATAAGTTTGGCATGCCTCCAGGCCTGATCGTCGAAGCCAATCCCGGTATCGATGCAGATAAGCTCTACGTGGGCCAGGAGATCCGTATTCCCTCACAGGATGTCCTGACGCCCTACATGCCCGTGATCGGCAAGAAGATCGTAGTCAGCCTGGAGGAGCAACGGGTGCGGGTGTATGAACATGGTCAGCTCATCTACGATTGGCCTGTCTCCACTGGGCTCCCTGATTCGCCCACCCAGCGCGGAGTGTTCCAGGTGCTGGACAAGCACGAGAAAGCCTACGCCTCGCAATGGGATCTATGGATGCCCTACTTCATCACTGTCTATTCGGCGGGGGGCGGGGTTGAAAATGGGTTCCATGAGCTTCCCATCCTGGCCAATGGACAGCGCCTCTGGGAGGGGGCTTTGGGGCATCCGGCCTCGTTCGGCTGCATCATCCTGGGCATCCCGGCAGCCCAGACCCTTTACGAGTGGGCTGAGATCGGGACCGTGGTGGTGATTCAATAGGGGGGTGTGACTTGCTCAAGCGCGGGGTAGGGTGAAGTAGAAGGTGCTACCTACCCCCAAGGCACTCTCGACGCCCACCTGTCCCCCCAGCTTTTCGACGATACGACGTACGATCGAAAGTCCCAGGCCATGGCCCTCCGCACGGACGTTATGCAGGCGTTCAAAGGGTGTAAAAAGTCGGGCCTGTTGTTCGGGGGTAAGACCGGGGCCGTTGTCGCGTACCCAAAATCGCACCCACGTGCTGCCATCTACCGGTGGATCATAGCCGAGGACGACATGAGGGGGTACGCCAGCGTCGGGCTGCCCACCGTACTTCACAGCGTTACTGAGGTAATTGACCCAGACTTCCTCAACCCAGGGGGCATAGCCCAGGGTCTGTGGCCACCCATCCTCTATCGTGACCTTCGCGCCATACTCTTCGATCAGATACTCGATCCTGTCGCGGGCCTCCATCACAATCCTCCCCATATCCAGGGGACTAAGTGTGATCTCGTCCATGGCTCGCACGCTCGCCAACAGAAGCAGCTCGTCGATGATGTTCTCCATCTTGACCGTGCTACGCGCGATGTAGCGAACATACTCCGACAGGTGCTTGTCTCCCTGCTCCTCCAAGGCCTGCGAAAGCAGATCTACAAAACCGACGATACCGGTGAGTGGCGAGCGCAGGTCGTGAGCTACCGTGTGGGCAAAGGCATCGAGCTCGGCATTTTGAGCTTCCAGGTCATGGGCGTATTGCCGCAGCTGATCCTCAGCCTGCTTCAGCTCGGTGATGTCGGTAAGGGCCGCCAGGCTCCCCACGATCTCCCCATCCTGGTAGAGTGGACGCACGCTCGCCAGGACGGAGACCCGACGACCGTCTCCAGCCTGCAGGAGCGTCTCGAAGCGGGCAGCTACGCCCGAGCGACATACGAAAGCGCCTCTTGTCCCTCCATTGAGCTCTGGAGGAAACAGCATGGTGCAAGGTCGCCCAACTAGCGCATCCAGCGAATAGCCCAGCATGGCTTCGGCAGCCGGGTTAGCAAAGGTAATCCTCTCATCCTCATCCGTCACCAGGATCGCCTCAGCTACTCCCTGGACGATCCCCTCGTTGAATCGCTTTAGATAAGCTGTCTCGTCTGAGAGTTGAGCATTGGCCAACGCGACCGACACCTGCCCGGCAATGGCACTGAATTGGGCAAGGTCCTCCTCAGTGAAATCGGGTTGATCGGGCCGGTTGAGGGCTGTCATGGTGCCCACCAAACGGCCCCGGTAATAGAGGGGTACGACCATCATTGCCCCTACCTGCAATGCCTCACGCCATCGTCGCGCTGGAGGCTGCTCGCGGGGGTCCATCATCCCTTTGGGCGAAAGGACCGGTTGCAGATGTTTGATCACCCAACCAGATAGGCCTGCCATAAGCAGATCTACCGGTGGCTCGCGCAACGCCTCAAAGCCCGGTCCCCCTCGGGCAAAGAAAGTGATAGCCGGGACTTCCAGGTTCACCGTTACCACGAACGCAGCCTCGCACGAGAGGATACTGGCTACGCTCTGGGTCACCGTCTGCAGCATATCCGGGATATCCTCGCTGGTGATCAATGAGCGAGTGATGCGGTAGAGCCCCTCGGTGCGGGCCAACGCTGTCTGCAACTGTTCGTTGGTTATATCCAGCCGTTTGATCAGTTTCTCGCGCTCAGCGAGCTGTTGCTCGAGTCGTCGAGTGGTGTCACGCAGTTTGACATGGGTATTGACTCGGGCCAGGACCTCGCGGTTCTGGAAGGGCTTGGCGATGTAGTCCACGCCCCCCGCATCAAAGGCCTTCACCTTGCTGCTTTCATCATTGAGAGCACTGATGAAGAGGATGGGGATATCGTCAGTACGCGGATCGGCCTTCAAGGCCTCTGCCACCTCGAAGCCGTCCATCTCTGGCATCATGATGTCGAGCAGAATCACGTCGGGGGGGTCTCGACGGGCGGCCTCTAGAGCTTCGAGGCCGCTCGATGCCGTCTCGGCCTGGTAGCCATGCAATTGGATGAGATGGGCGAGCAACTGCAGGCTCAACGGTGAATCATCGACAATGAGAACGCGATGTCCATTGGTCCCGTTGTCCTTCTGAGGTTTCGCGACGCTTCCCATCACCTTCTCCAGATACCGGCCGCTGCCCAACAATCAATATCTATGAAGTATAATAGCCGAAAACCTTGGGATTTACAGTTACAGTTCAATGTCAAATCGCGGTCACGGAGTAATGATTCGCAATCTTTCCAACCTGATGCGATAGTGTCATGGTGTGGTAGATCTGGTAGGCCTGCCTCTTCTCCCCTACTTTTCTTCTCATTCTTGGGCACGAGAAAGGGGGTGGAGAGCCTTCGATAGATGTGGAGCACGGCCAGCGCTGCAGCCCCGTGGGACGACCTGATGCGGGGCTGTAAACAGTCATGTCGCTGGCCTGGGCTTCGGGTCGAGACCTGATATGGAGGATACGATGACAGATCAACTGCCGTTGGTGGGGATCACCGTGGGGGATGCGGCCGGGGTCGGCCCCGAGGTCGTGGTCAAAGCCTTGAGACACCCGGAGGTCTATGCTGCCTGCCGTCCACTGGTCATCGGCGACCGACGGATCTTCGAGACGCCCAAGTTCGCTGCGCTCTGGAACCCGCTGGAGATCACCGAGGATCCCCCAGGGGCACGCTATGGCCCCAAGGTGTTGACCTTGCTTGACCTTCGCAATCTGGATCCTGAGGCTGTAGAGATGGGATCCGTCTCCGCGGAGGCTGGCCGAGCGGCGGCTGAATACGTGATCGTGGCGGTTCGCCTAGCACTGAAGGGGACCCTCGATGCCGTTGCCACCGCTCCCCTGAATAAGGAGGCGATGCAGTTGGGCGGTTATCACTACATCGGCCATACTGAACTCCTGGTTGACCTTACCCATACCTCGCGGTGTACGACTATGCTGGCGACCGAGGGCCTGCGGGTGACCCACGTGACTCGCCATCTCCCCTTCCGCGAGATCGCCGATCACATCACCCGTGAGCGGGTGTTGGATACCATCCTCGTTACCGCCGAGGGGATGCGGGCACTAGGCTATGCACACCCCCGTCTCGCGGTGGCCGGCCTCAATCCCCACAACGGCGAGAATGGACTGCTGGGGCGCGAGGAACTGGAGGAGATCGCACCGGCCGTGGCCGAGGCCCGATCACGTGGTCTTGATGTCACTGGCCCTATCCCCGCCGACTCGGTTTTCTTTCAAGCCATCCGGGGCGACTTTGACGTCGTCGTGTGCATGTATCACGACCAGGGCCATATTGCGGTCAAGACCCATGGCTTTGAGCAATCCATCACGATCACCCTGGGTCTTCCCTTTCCACGTACCTCAGCCGATCACGGCACGGCCTTCGATATCGCCGGTAAGGGCATCGCCGATGAGCGCAGCATGCTGGCGGCAATCCTGGAGGCTGCCCGTCTGGCCCAGGCGCAGTAAGGTTTCGCCGGCGGTGTGCTGTTTCCGGCTGTGTGCTCCGGGCGGACAGCGCGTTGCCCTTACTGTTTACAGGATCATGGCTTCCATATATATGTCGGTGAAGCTGGGATGGGCCGTTAGCTCCACATAGCGCACGCGTTCAACGATGGACTCTGCTATCTCCCGCCGTGGCACCGATATGAGCATCTGACGCGCTCCGGTGCCGGCGGCGTTTCCCACCTGCCGGAAGCGATTTAGAGGCAGGGGTGGGAACATACCGATCTGGGTGGCGCTCTTCAGGTCCAGGTAAGTTCCGAAGGCGCCGGCCACAATGAACGTCTGAATGTCCCGATAGGTGATGCCGGCCTCCTGTAGCAGGACCTCCACCCCCGCGCGGATTGCCCCTTTCGCCAGTTGGATCTCGTTCACGTCCTGACGGGTGACCAGTAGATCGTGGCCGTTGGCCGTGTGTTCCTTCGCCACCAGCACGAAGGCGCCACCACCATTCCACGGCACTACCCGCGGATGCGTACGGTTCATGCGACCGCTGTGGGTAACCACCCCTGCAGCCCGCAACTGGGCCACTGCATCGAGAATGCCTGAGCCGCAGATGCCCACAGCAGGACGTCGCTCGACGGTTTGGACGTGCACCTCCTCCCAACTGATCTCCACGTATTCTACGGCCCCTGGGGCCGCCCGCATACCGGCGTGGATGTGGGCTCCTTCAAAGGCGGGACCGGAAGCGCACGAGCAACTCAACAGCTCTCCCCCCATCGCCAGGCTGATCTCAGTGTTGGTGCCGATATCCAGCGCGATGGTTGGTTCCTGAGCCTGCCAGGCCCCGGTCGCCAACAGCATCGACACGTGGTCGGCACCCACGTAGCCCGCAATGTTGGGTGGGAGGTAGACCCTGGCTCCTGGCGCGATCCTCAGACCCAGGTAGGCAGCCTCAACGTCTAACGCCTCACTCACCGAAGCGATGTAAGGAGAAGCTCCCAACTGAGTCACCGGCAAGCCCAGGAACAGGTGGTGGATGGCGGTATTGCCCACCACCACCGCGTCAACGATCTGTTGAGGTTGAGCGCCAACCTCCGT
Organism: uncultured Anaerolineales bacterium; assembly: GCA_964385885.1. Taxonomy (GTDB): domain Bacteria; phylum Chloroflexota; class Anaerolineae; order B4-G1; family SLSP01; genus PWVB01. Next base: position 6,129 of record CAYLRT010000048.1, read on the forward strand.
GCAGAGTTGCTGTGTCAGTTGGTTGAGCCCCTCGACCAGGCGTTGTTGCAGGATTCTGCGCCCGTCGGGGTGCTGGTTGGCGTAGGCGATACGGCTGACCACATCCTCACCATAGGCGATCTGGGGGTTCATCAACCCGCCCTTGGCCAGGGTGTGCCCAGTCTCAAGATCCACCAGGTAGGCGGCGACCTTAGTGGTGCCGATATCCACGGCCAGCCCTAACAGTCGCTGTTGAGGCCGAAGCACGGTCACCACATCCACCTTCTGGCAGGTGTACGTTAAGGCCCCCGCGTCATTGATGTGACGCAGTGCCACCCGTACGTGCCAGTCGTTGGCGCGTAGCGTCTCGGACATCTCGCAGAGCACAGGATGGGGGAAGCATGGCTCCGGCATTCCCTGCGCCTCCAGGGTCTCCACCAGGCGCACACTATCGGCCCGCAGGTCATCGAGAGTTGGCGGATCCAAGGCGAGGTCTACGCCTTGCACTGCTGGTTCCAGCGGTACTCGAGTCTCCTGCCCTTCGAGTTGCAGGCGCTGCGATGTGCTGAGTGACTCTGGTGGGATGTGAACTTTGACGTCACTCAACGGGATGGCCTGACAAGCTAACCGGTAGCCAGCAGCAAGCTCATCCTCACTGAAGAACCACCTCTCGCTTTCGGTAGGTGGGGTCAACTCTCCAGAGATGACTTGGACGCGGCACTTGCCACATGAGCCCGCGCCACCACAGACGGCGGCAATCTCCACTCCCATCTCCTGTGCGGCGTCCAACAGCGTGGCCCCCGGCCTCACGCTGCCACGTCGCCCGACGGGCTCCAGATCTACCCAATGTTGTGTGTCCTCTTGCTGCAGTGGCCGGGAAGCCATTCCCCGTTTGGTCATCTATATCCCTCCAATGGGCGTTGCTCAACAGGGCATTTTAACATGAAGTGCCTCTCCCTCAAGCTCTGCTGCGCTTCTACGAGCTTCCAGCGCGTGGGATGCTGCTTTGACAGATAGTCGGGTCGCGCGCCCATGGGGCAAGCCCGACAGTCTACTGCTGCCATGACAAATCCGTTACACTCGATCGCTCACTAGCTCACTTGCGGCGGTTCAACGGCTGGCGCCATAAGTATGCGACCCGTGCTCTATTTTTTGCTTTACACGGTTTTCAAACGGTGCTATACTGAAAACATCGGATAGGGTCTGATAGGTTTAAAACGCACTGCGGTTTCCTTACGAGACATGCGGACCAGAAGCGGTAGGGGGTGGCTTGTGGCACGTCAGGCGGAGGACTTCGAACTCCTGGACCCATGGAGCGAGATGCTGCGTGACTATGTCCCAGATGCCATAAGTCCCCTGGTCCGCGAGCTGGTTCGTATCTGGGGATTCGTGGGCAGCCAGGTCCTTTGGATGGTCAGCCCTTTTGTTGACAGCCCTGCCCTGACGCGGTTGGCGGGTCGTCTGGAGGACCCAGAGGCTGTTATGGGGGCCGAGAGCCACCGAGAGGAGTAAGTGTGAATACCTCGTATGTGGCGCTGGTTCTGGTTTTGATCGGCACTATCGTGATGGTGGTGCGAGCCATACAGGAACGCCACCGCGATCACAGACGGGACCGCCTCCTGGCACAGGTTCTCTCTGGGGAAGTGGGGCGCACAGCCGAGGAGGGCACGGCGATTCATGTGGCGCTGGGGCATGGCAATCTGTTGACTGAGGACGGCATGGCCTCGGTGGCGGCTCTTGAGACCATCTCTGATCTCACCGTGCTTGCCGCGGCCTACAGCACTCCCCCTACTATCAGCACCGGTGACGCCACGCTTTATCTGCTGGCCGCTACCCGGCTTCGCGATGCTTACGCTCAATTGGGTGACATTGAAGCCTGCCCGCTGGACGCTGTGCAGTTCGTGGCCCCAACCCCGTTGCTCTACGCCGGTATGGCCGCTACGCTCACACGCGACCACACCACTGGTGCGAGTCTCATCCTGGGCTCGCTGGGGCAGGAGGCTAGCCTCCTGGTGGATGCCGCCCGGCAGCGTGGGGCGCGCACCTACGGCGGGACCCACACCGCCGTGGGCTCCGCTGCGTTCTACCCGGAGCTAGATTCACAACATCTGCTGATTGGAGAACAACTCTTTAGCGAGGGCGCACGGGTTCAGGCTAAGCCTATCCATTGGGCCAGCCTGACGGCGCAGGACACCCTGCGCTGGCTCATTGTTGCCGGTGTGGCCGTCACCGCCCTCCTGTCGCTGTTGAAAGGGATTGGAGGCTAAGGGCTCGATGTTCAAGTGGTTCCTCCCCACGCTTGTCGCGATCACCAGCGGCCTGGTAGTCCTGTTGGGCTACCTGTTGCCCATGCCCGCCTTGATCTCGCTGCGGATCGTGCTTGTGAAATGGGCCACGGTGGTCGGGGCTTTTGCGCTGCTGCTGGCCTATCTGAGCCTCATCCGCCTTCACCTGGCGCGACTGCTCCGGCGCCAGAGCAAGCAACGGATCGCCAGTTTCATTTTAGTCCTCTCGGCCGTGGGAGGGTTGGTCCTGGTGCTTATGCAAGGGCCTGACGGTCCAATGGTCTCTTTCGTCCTGCGCTATGTTCTTGCGCCTGGAGAGGCAGCGCTTTTGGCACTGACGGCTGTAGCACTGATCGTCAGTGGCATGCGGGCTTTTCGGACACGCCGCACGTGGAGCATTGCTGTTTTCCTCGTTACAGCTATTCTGACCCTGATCGGGGGTACGGTGCTCGGCTATGCGCCCTGGCTGGCGCCTTTTCGGGAGTTTGCGAATGCCGTGGTGACCGGTGGGATGCGTGGCCTCCTTTTTGGGGTGGTGCTGGGGATTACTCTGACCGGTCTGCGTATCATCCTGGGCTTTGACCGCCCTCACAGTGGGGGATGACGGTAGGGATAGAGATTGCCTATGATTCGCTGCTCGGCATGTGGAACGATGAACGAGGATGGGCGGCGCACCTGCGTCCGTTGTGGCGCACCCCTGCCCGGCACGGAGATTAAATGCCCGCGTTGTGGGGCGCTCAATCCTGTGGGAAACACTTTCTGTGATCGATGTCATGCGCGCCTGATTCCGGAGCCAGAGGCGCTGAGTCAGGAGCCGCCATCGCCTGCCGAGGATCAGCCAGCTATCCGCGGCCTCTCACTGCCTTCCCGCTCTGGTGAGGAGCCTTCGAGCTCCGAGGATGGGACGGCCCTCCCCGATTGGTTGCGCGAGCTGAGTGAAGAGTCCGAAGAGCTCTTTGAGGCTGAGGAGGAGACAGTGCCTCCCCCCGACGAGCCTGTGATTGAGCAGGAGGCATTGCCCGAATGGCTGCGAGGCGAAACCCTGGGAGAACTCTCTGATTCGAAGCAGCCCTCCGAGCTTGAAGAGAGTCTGGATTGGCTGAGCGGCGCTTTTGAAGAGGCACCAGCCCTCGGGGAAAGCATTCCGGAGGATGTCGCTTCCGCTGCGGAAGAAGAGATGCTTGCTGAGGAGACGTTGCCTGACTGGCTGAGCAGCGCCTTTGAAGAAGTGGCGACGTCTGGAGAAGGTGACTCAGAGGAAGGTGCAGTGCTTGCGGCTGAGGAAGAGCAGCCCGTTGAGGAGGCATTGCCGGATTGGTTAAGGGCCACCTTTGAGGAGGTGTCGGCATTTGAAGAGAGCGTTCCGGCGGAGGCCGCGCCAGCCGACGAGGATACGTTGCCCGATTGGTTGAGCGGCGCTTCCGAGGAGTTTGAGGGAACTATGCCGGAGGAGCAAGTTTCCTCCACAGAGGGAGCGCTTCCTGAGTGGCTGCAGGAGATTGGTGCCGCGAACATCTCTTCTGTCGACTCTACCTCTGGGCCCACCCTCAGCGACGAGGAAACACCCTCCGTACCCCTTGAGTCTGTGTCTGATGGGTCTGATGCCGAGACACTCGATTGGCTCGCGGGACTTGGAGAGACAGCATCTGCCCCTGAACCAGAGGCAGCATCGCTCGAGACGGCGTCACCTGAAGCGGCGCCATCTGCGGAGCAGAGACCCGCCAGGCCGACTCTGGACGAAACAGGTCCCCCAGAGGAGATTTTCCCTGTTGCTGCTGGACCGACGGTCTTCAGCGAGGCTGAAGCCCCTGATTGGTTGGCTGATCTCGAGAAGGTGGAGCCCTCAGAGCCAGAGGTGACCCCGGTTGAGACACCTGCGCCACAGGAGTCAACGCCTGAGCCGGCAACACATGAGCCACCTGAAGTCGAACCACTGACTGAGGAAGATCTGCCCGATTGGGTCAAGGCTTTGGCGGAGAGCGAAGAAACCGCACCGTCACTTCCCCCTTCGGTTGAAGAGCCTGAGGTTGCGGTGCCTCAGGAGTCGACCCCGGTCTTCACTATGGAGGGCCTGGCCGAAGAGGGCTTCGCGACCCCCTCGGAGGGAGTGGAAGCGCTACCAGAGTGGCTTCAGGAGTTAGGGGAACCGAGATCTGCCCAGGAAACGACAACCGGGGAGGCTCCACCCACTGCCCAGTTGCCCTCCTGGCTGGAGTCCGTCATGCCCCCAGGTGTGGCGACGGAATACGCTCGCGCGGGGGGCACGGTTTTTGTGTCAGAGGAGGGGGGCGATCTGTTCCAGGCCGAGATGCCACCTTGGCTGGAAGAGCTTCGCGATGAGGAAGAAGGGCCGCGGACTGAACCTGCAGCATCGTTGGGCCCTTCAGAGCTTGAGGGACCCTTGGAGGGTCTGCGGGGTACCTTGCCCAGTTTGTCCCTGGTGGATGCCCCGTCCGAACCTTCCCTCTCCATGTCACGCCTGCAGATCTCGGAGGCCGCGGTCGCTCAGGCTCAGCTCTGGCAGCAGCTCCTGGAACGGCCCCGAGGCTCCAAACAGACTGTGGCGCACGCTGTCACTTCGAGGTCCAGAACTGACCGTGGCTTGAAGCTGATAGTGGCGCTGGTCTTGATCCTGAGCATTCTGGTGGGGGGCACCTGGGTGCCGGAGGTGATGGCCCCGCTACCCGCTCACCGCGTGCCGCCGGGTGTCGCCGCACTTGCCCAGGCGGTCACTGCCCTACAACCTGGTGATACGGTGATTGTGGCTACGGACTTCGACGCCGCCTATGCTGACGAGATGGCCTTGATGGCCCATGCTCTCCTCGAAGAGCTCGCCCAGCGGGAGATCGTTGTCATCCATGCCAGTACGCTGCCGGAAGGGTTGGGACTGGGTGGTGCCTTGCTGCGCGAGGCTGGGCTTGGTCCCAACGCTGACCGATCTTACTATCTGCCTGGCAATGCCAATGGCATAGCCGAGTTTCTGGCTCGACCCGAAACGGGTAAGGCCATGCATCTTTTCCTGTTGACTTCACAGCCCCAGAGACTGCGCTGGTGGGTCGAGCAGCGTCAGGCAACCGGCGGTAAGATCCCCATGAGCGTTCTGCTGAGCGCTTCGGCGGCTCCTGTGTCGCAACCTTACCTTCAGGCCAGCACTGTCACTGGCTGGATGGTGGGGGGCACCCAACTCCCGGACCTCTACCAGGCGTTGTCTGGTACGGGTAGGCAGGTCCATGTGCCACGCGTATATGCGCTACACGTCACGCAGTGGGCAGCCGCTGTGCTCTTGATCCTGGGTACCCTCTATGCCACAGTATCACGTAGGAAAGGAGCGGGCTGAGGTCATGGATGAGACCCTCGGTCTGGTTGCCGGTGCGATCGTCACGCTGTTGATTTTCAGCTACCTGCTCAAGGACAGCGTGCTCTATCGTTGGGCCCTTGCTCTGTTGGTCGGGAGTGCTACCGGTTACGCGCTGGGTACGGCTGTGGACTTCGTGCTACGCCGCTGGATCCGCCCAGCCTTGCAGAGTCCAGACTCCACGACACAGGTGGGATACATTGTACCTCTGTTGCTGGGGGCGCTGTTGCTGCTCAAGGGTTTCCCTCCGCGTCGTCTCATGGGCCGTATCGCTACCATCGGTAATCTGTCGCTGGGTTTTCTGGTCGGGGTTGGAGCGGCCGTAGCGGTGTCTGGAGCCTTGACAGGTACCCTCATCCCCCAGGTCTTGGCGACAGGCGCAGCAGTGACATTTGAGAATGGGATCATGGGATTGATCCAGGGGCTCGTGCTGGCGTTAGGTACGAGTGTAACTCTCCTGGTTTTCACGGTCCGCCGGCCTGCCCAGGCTGACGCGTCCATCTGGGGGCGCTTCTGGCGAACCCTGGGCCATTTCTTCCTGGCAGTAGCCCTGGGAGTGGCGTTCGCTGGAGCCATTACGTCTGGTCTTACTGCGCTGGTTCAGCGCGTCATGCAGATCATTGAGTTGATCACAAAGGTGACCGGGAATACATAAGAGCCAATCTATGGAAGAGACGCAGAGCATCGAATCGATCCTGGTCGCTGATTGTGGGACCGCGACCACCAAGGCCACGCTGGTAGAGCGCGTGGAGGATGGCTACCGTCTGGTGAGCCAGGCTCAGGCCCTGACGACCCGTCGTCCCCCCTGGAATGACTTGAGCGTTGGTGTAGTGCAGGCCATCGCTGGACTCGAAAAGGTGACCGGTCGTTCGCTCTATACCCAGGGACGTGTCATGGTACCCCAGAGCGGCCTGACAGGGGTAGATGCCTTTGGTGTGGTCCTCAGTGCAGCGGCTCCGTTGCGTGTGGTTTTGGCTGGTCTGGTGCGTGAGATGAGCCTCGAGAGTGGTCGCCGTGCTGCCGCTGGTACCTACGCGACCATCGAAGCCATTCTCTCACGGGAAGGCGCCCTGCGTTCGCCCCAGGAGGGTTGGGCCCGTACGATCCGTCAGACCGCCCCTGACGTTGTCCTGCTGGTGGGAGGGGTGAATGGCGGTGCTCAGCGACCAGTGATCGAACTGGCTGAGGCCGTCGCGTTGGCGGCTTCGATGATGCCGCAAGAGCGACGACCCACAGTGATCTACGCTGGGAATAACGACGTACGGGCTCAGGTAGCCAAGCTGTTGGGCGCAGTCACCAAGGTGATCACTGTGGACAATGTGCGCCCAGAGGCCCAGACTGAACACCTGGGGCCTGTACAGAGTGCACTAGAGGAGCTATACCGCGAAAAGCGCCTGCATCGCGCACCCGGCATTGAGGCGCTGAGCGCGTGGAGCCGCTTGCCCATTGTGCCTGCTGCGACAGCCTTTGGCCGCGTGGTGGACTTTCTCTGGCACCGTGAGGGCCATCAGGAGCGGGGCGTGTTGGGCCTGGATCTTGGCGCGGGCACCACCACTGTTGCCAGCACCTTTGAGGGGCGCCGTTACCTCACGGTCTATGAGCACGGCATAGCCGATGACCTGGCATGTTGGATGGAGGAAAGGGGACTTGACGCGATCCGACGTTGGTTGCCCATTGACCCGGATGAGGAGACGGTGCGGGAGCATCTCCACGCCATGGCCCAATATCCTGCCTCCCATCCGGAGAGCACGATAGAGCTCTGGATCCATCTGGCTGCCGCCCGCGAGCTTCTTCGCAGCGCGCTGGAGGTGGCCCAAAGCACATGGCGTGTGGGCACCGCGGCCTTCAGCGAAGAGTCTTACAGGCCCAGACTAGATCCCATCATTGTTTCGGGTGGGGGATTGGTCCATATCCCTCAGCCCGGCCGCATTCTCCTGGCCGTGCTCGATGCTCTGGAACCCGTAGGCGTCAGCACCATTCTGTTGGATCGCGATCAGGTGGTCCCAGCCTTGGGAGCGATGGCTACCATCAAGCCTCTGGCGGCCGCTGCTGCCCTCGATGGTGACGCACTGATGCCGTTGGGCACGGTCATCACGCCGGTTGGGCGTGGGAGGCGTGGTGAGGTGGTCATGCGTATGCGTGTGACCTATGAAGATGGAAGTGTCCTTGATATCGAGCCCAAGTATGGTCAACTCGAGGTCTGTCCTCTGGCTGCCGGGCAGCGAGCTACGCTTAACCTGCGGGTGAACCGACGCTTCGACATTGGATTAGGCCCTGGCCGGGGTGGCAAGGTAGAGGTGATTGGGGGCCTTGTGGGTCTGGTGATCGATGCCCGCGGCCGCCCTTTGATCCTTCCGCAGGACCCCGACAAGCGGCGGCGACACCTGCGGCGATGGTTCTGGGACCTGGGAGGCTGAGATGCTCACCTCATGCCGCGCTGCAAGCCCACTCGCCCGCGTTCAGATCACGCGCACTCTTCCCTATGAGGGGAATATCCTGGTACGCGTCGGGGATGCGGTCCAGTCTACCCAGATCATTGGTGAGGCAATGCCTCCGGCTGATTTCCGGATCGTCGATGTCGCCCGGGCGCTGGAGGTATCGGCCGAGAAAGCGGCCAAATACTTGCAGGTGAAACGCGGGCAAGAGATCTCCACGGGCGATGTATTGGCTGCCAGAGGATTCCTGAGCTCACGCGTCTGCAAATCACCCATTGATGGCCGTGTGCTGGCCATCGGGCGCGGCCGGCTGTTGCTTGAGGAGAAGACTTCAGTGCTCCGTGTCAGTGCCCTGGTTCCCGGCCACATTATTGATGTTCGTCCGGGACATGCGGCCATTGTCGAGACCGTGGGAGGCTACATTGAGGCGGCTTGGGGCAACGGCCGTGAGAGCTACGGCACGCTACGCCCCATGACGCGAGCGCCTGATCATCCCATTCGCGCCGTCCACATCGATGCTTCCTGCCAGGGTGCACTCCTCATTGGCGGTACCATTGCCGATGAAGAGACGATCCAACAGGCAACCTCGGTCCAGGCTCTGGGTTTTATCGTGGGAAGTGTCTCGCCCATGTTGTTATCCGCTGCGGAGCATGCCATGTTACCCATCCTGGCGACTGAGGGCATTGGGACGACTCCAATGGCTGAGGCGGTGTTCAAGCTGCTGACGAGCTTGGAGGGGCGAGAGGCGGCGGTCGACGGCGATATTGGACAGCGTTGGGAGCGCCGTTATCCTTTTGTGGTGGTGCCCATGCCCACCCGGGCTGCCCAGCTGCTCAACTGTGATCGGCCTTTGGCTATAGGGGACCTCATCCGCATCCTGCGGGGGCCCCATCGGGGACATTCTGCCACAGTTACACGGCTGGATGTTACGACTACCCTGGAGACCGGCGCTCGAGTGCCAGGTGTGGAAGCCACGCTCGCCGATGAGACGCCTGTCCGGGTCTCCTACGCCAATGTGGAACGATTGTTGAGATAGTATAAGGAAAGGAGCCTCACTCGCCGATGTCGCTGCGCAGGTTCATTCGAGATAGTGCCTTTCACATTGCGCGTCGTGACGTGGCCCAGTTCCTGCAGGATCATGAGGAGGAACTTGTGGAGAGCTTCCGTGAGGAGCTGGCACGTCTGGACGAGGAGATTCCGGAGGAGGACTATTTCATCGACATCAAGATCGTCCCCTTGGGGGAGGTGATCCTGAGGGCAGCCCTGCGGGCTATCACGCGCTTCCTGGCCTGCGAGACGGCTGCGCCAGTCAGGCGGACACGGATCCCGGTCCAGGATCGGAGCGAGATGGAAGCGCCTCAACTGATCGATACACCACGTTGAGGGCCGCCCTTGCAAACATACCAGGCTGCTTCTACAATAGTTACAGGCTTGATGTACGTAGGCCATGAGGACCCGTCATAGAGGCCTCACGTACCAGAGTTTGACAGGCACACACATGAGGAGGAGCAATCATGTCTGAAGAAATCTTTGAAGCCTTTGGGGAGGACGAAATATTCGAGGAGGAAGAGCCCGAAGAGCCTCAAGGAACGGGCCAGAACCGCACCTTTATTATCGCCGTGGCTATATTGGGAGGACTCCTGGTGTGTGCCTTGGCCGCATTCGGGGTCTGGGCACTGGTCCTCAACCGGCCTCAGCAGGCGCAGCCGCCCGAGATGGAGATGGCGGCGGAGGCTACCCAAGAGGTTGTGACGATAGAGACCACCGAGGCTCCACCGACGGCGACTTCTGAGCCAGCTAAGACAGAGCCTACGGCGACTCCTACCCCAGTTCTTGGCCCTACCGCAACACCCAAGGCTGAGGCGATGGCTGCTGGTGCTGAAGCGGAAGGCGCAACGCCTACTGCCACCCGTGAGCCGCGCCGTAGTCCAACGCCTACCCGCACGCCGTGCCCCACCCCGACACCAAGGGTGCAGGCCACCAGCACGACCTATGGCACCAGCACGGGAGAACTCTCCCAGACAGGCCTGAGTGAGTGGCTGTTGGGTGGCGTCGCTGTGCTCCTGGTCGCGGTCATTGTGGTAGCACGTAAGCTACGCAGCGCCTGATCTGTGATAGTGTTGTTTCACGGGCACAGTTGGCTGTGGGACTGTGCCCGTGTTTGTGTCACAGGGGGCATTGGATGGAGTCCATGCGACACCCTGTAACGGCCGGCCATCGGGCGGACAAACCTCGAGGTTCGCCTGATGGGATGGCTGGAAATCGTCATGGGAGGATAGCCTGGTGGCTGGCCGCCCTGACCCTGCTATCCGCCTGCGTCATGCCTGCTTCGCCGTCTGGAGCCATGCCAGGTTCCAGCCCCGCCGCAACCGCTATCGCGACCTCTGTTCCACCCACCGCAGCCACGGCCGCGCCCGCTACCTGGACGCCGACGGCGACCGCCACGCTGTCCCCTACAGCCACACCCGACCTGGACGCTGCTCGCGCCACCGCCGTCGCTGGCCTGGCTGGCCTGGAGGCGGTGGCAGCGGATGCCCATCTCGTTTGCCTGCGCTATGAGGATACCGATAGTGACGGTGAGCCGGAGTGGCTCGCTCTGTTCCATCGGGCTGGTCCCGACGGTGGGCGGCTGAGCGCCTATGTGCTGGATGGCCCGGCCTCGTTTGAGCTGGCCCCCGCCCGACCCAAGCCCGGCTCCCCCGAAGTGGGTCTGGGTGAGTATCCAGTGTGCGACCTGCAGGTGCGTGACCTTAACCTCGATGGCACGCCTGACATCGCCATCTTCGGCCATGCCGCGGACAACAGGACCTTGCTCCACCTCTTCACCTGGGATGGCACGCACTACCTCAGGCTAGGCGTCTTCGCTGGCGATGCCGGGGTCACGTTGACCGACGACGACGGTGACCTGACGGAGGAAGTGCGGGAAGGGTACCGCGTACGCGCTGCACCAGATCTGGCGTGGTACGCCATCTACACCTGGCGGCATGGGGCCTATGGCTGGACCACGGACTATTACGATTGGTACTTCACCGACCGCCCGCAATCCTATCCCACTCATCGCCCGGAGTACGCGGTGATCAGCTTCTACCTGGCGCTCAACGACCGAGACCTGCTTCGCGCCTATGAGTTGCTGGATCCGGACACCCGGGAGAGTTACGAAGACTGGGCGCTGGGCTATGCTACACTCATGCGGGTGCGAGTCGGCAGTGTCCACCCCATCCCCGACACCCTCACCGAGACCCACGCTCGGGTTGCTGCGATGGTCACGACCTGGCACAACGAGGAAGGGGTAGTGGTGGGGCGGCTTTGGGATACTGAGTGGAATGTCGTGCGCGCCCCGGAGGGCTGGCGGCTTATGACCCATCATGCGCAAGAGCTTGAGACGTGGGTGGCGACCTACACCTGGTAGCCCGGCCTGGCTAGCCCAGGGGATGTATCCTCATCGGGGTCATCTTGTTGTACCTGCACCACTGTGCGCTGACCGCTTCCCTTTCCAGCCCCAGGGTTGTGGGGGAAGGGGCCTGGCGGGGCATCACCCGTAGACGAAGTTGTTGTCGGCCTCCCTAAGCCGGGGGGCTGCGGCATCTTTGGCCGAGATGCGCGGGGCCTCTACTGGCCAGGCGATATCGAGGTCCGGATCACACCACAGGATCGCGCGGTCCAGCGCTGGGGCGAACTCATGCGTAACCTGGTAGACCACGTCTGCGACCTCGCTTACTACACAGAATCCATGGGCGAAACCCGGCGGGATGTAGAGCATGTGGTGGTTCTCGTCGCTCAGCATGCGCCCTACCCAACGCCCAAAGGTGGGCGATCCCTGTCTGATGTCCACCCCCACATCGAAGACCGCCCCGCGCACTACAGCAACCAGCTTGCCCTGCGCAGCGGGATGTTTCTGGTAGTGCAGGCCGCGCAGCACTCCCTGTTCGGAGTGCGAAAAGTTGATCTGCACGAATGAGGTCGGCAAATGATGAGCCGCGAAGGCCGACGACTGGTACATCTCCATGAAATATCCCCGCGCATCGGCGAAGGTCTGCGGTTTGATGAGTACGATTTCGGGTATCTCTGTTGGTTCAAACGCAAATGGCATCGCGGAATGCTTCCCTCCTGCCCCTCAGCGGGCGATAATGTCTGGCATCTTTTGGCGCCATCCTCCTGGTGCGACGGCTCCACCGGAGCGAGAGTTGTGCCCTAGCCCTAGCGTCGGGCGAGCTTCAACGCCAGCGCCGAGGCCAGCGGATAGAGCGGGTGCAGCGGCCGCTCCCACAGCCCCACATAGCGCACCACTCGCCCCCCGAATCCCCGCTTGAAACGATAGACCCCCCACAAGCCGTCACGACGCTCGGTGAAGTCGCGCTCCAATATCTCCTCATCGGCGTCCGGGATCCCCCAGAGGTCGTAGACCGTACAGCCCCGTGCCCTGGCCCACTGCATGGCTGCCCATTGCACGCCGTAGGTGGGCATCAGATTGCGGTGGCGGTTGGAGGACCCGCCTGCGATATACCATGCCTTCGTGCCTACCGCAAAGACCAGCACCCCGGCCAGGACTTCGCCTTCGAACTCGGCCAGCAGCAGCGCTACCTGCCCTCGTGGGGCAAAGAGTTCGTAGGCGCGCCGGTAGTATGCCTCTGTGTGAATACCGAAGGCATCCCGCACGCCTGTCTCCTGCATCAGGCGATAGAAAAGGGAGATGTCCTCCAGTGATCCTTGCCGTACTTTTACCCCGCGGCGCTGTGAGAGGCGGATGTTGTAGCGCGTCTTGGATTTCATGGCGGCCAGGATCTCGTCCTCCGTAGGGGTCAGGTCCACCAGGATGGTGCGCCGCGGCTGGACGCTCCGCACCGGGGGGCGATAGCGCAGCGCCTGCAGCACCGCCGTGCTGGCGTGCCCGTCGGGCAACTC
>CAYLRT010000049.1:0-18656 GCA_964385885.1 uncultured Anaerolineales bacterium
CAGATCCCACTATGTGTCGCTCAAGATCAATGGAAGAGCCGCAGGGGCCATGTCTATGCCTTGGGACAGTGAAACTGACACGACAAGGAGCAGTGTGCAGCCAGGTAATATTCGGGAACCCTCAACCTTCCTTTTCCAATGGTGAACTGCTGCCACTGGGCGGGGCCTTGCCCTGCCAGGCAAGGGTTCTAGAATAGCTGGCGGGAACAGGATACACAGGCTGACACAGGTCGCCCGTCGCCAATGCGGCTTGCTATCAGCGAGGGAAGTGGTGTGACTTCTGATGAGCCTTCTAAATCCAGGGCATCGCCTATTCGGACGAGCGCGTGAACTCCAGCAACTTCGATCCCTGCAGGGGAACGATATCCTGATCCAGGCAACAGGACTTGGTGGGGGCTTTGGGCTCACGTCGCTGGCACGGGCGTTTGCAGCCGAGAAGATCGGCAAATTCCCCGATGGCTTCATCGAAGTCAATCTGGGAGGAGATCCTCGTCACCCCCGCCCCGTTCCGGTGGTAGATATTCAACGGAAGATCCTGGGCCTCCTGGCCCCAGAGCTGAATCGCCCTGAGGATCCCAAGTCGGTGCGCCAGCATTACCGGGCCACTCTGAGCCACAAGCATGCCCTCCTACTGCTCGACGATGCGGTAAAGCACAACTCAGGTCCACCAGTTGTTGCCCAGAGAGGCGCTCTCGCGGGCCATCGTGACCTCGCATGTCGACCTGAGCGCGCACCTTCCCCAACTGCCCTTGTGTAGGGTCGGTGGTCTGGAGTCTTCCGCGGCCCGTCAACTCCTGGGACACCTCAGCCCATCCACGGCTTCCCTCGGATCCCGCACGCTCTCCAAACTAGTGATCTTCCTGGAGGGCAACCCGCTGGCGTTGCGGTTACTCGCCTCAGTGTTGGAGAGAACGGACGCCAGGGCGTTGAGAAGAGTGCTCCGCGAACTGGCCCAAGCCAAGCAGGTCGCCGCGGCACTGTTGGATCCAAATTTCCCTGTCACAGCCGTGGATATCGCCCTGGAGCTTGCCTATAGGCACCTGGATGACGAGGATCTAAAGGCACTGGAGGCCCTTGCAGTGATGCCTGCCCCCTTCAGCGGCGCACTTGCTGCCGCCGTCTGGAATCTGCCGGAGGAGAAGGCGATCTCCAGACTTCATCACCTGGTCCAGGCCGGGCTCATCGAACATTATCCCGAATCCGCCCTTTACGAGCTCCATTCAGCCGTTCAGCACTTCGCCGAAACCTTACTTCTGGGGCAGGGGGACTTCGCCCGTGAGGTCACCACACGCTACGTGATTTACGTCCTGAGAGAAGCCGTTCGAGACATTGCTATCCTTGACCCAAGGCAGCGCATCAGCGAGCCGGTTGACCGCTACCTGCTTTGGGACCACTTACCTGTCGCGTGGCGCCGGGCCTTGGGCGATGCCCCTGGCTGGCCCACACTTTCGGGACTGGAGCGATGGATCCGCGACCTGGGCGTGCATGGTTATCCACTGCTCTCCGTGCTGTTGCCACCTTCTGAACAGCGGACATGGCTGCAAGCCGCTGCCTCCGCCGCCGAGGCACTGGGCGATATGCATGCCCGTGAGATTCTACGCCAGCGCCTCGATTGACGGGGATGCGGTCCACAGCACCTGGCCGCGGCCCGCAATCATCCCGGGCAAGCTCAGGCCCTGCCCCGAAGATAAGCAATCATGGGGTCCGTGACCAGAGGCACCACATCCCTGATCATGTGCGGCATCAAGTTGTCCATCACGGCCGGCATCATCTCCGGCATCTGCTCTTGCACGTAATCCGGCATGGGCACGCGCTCGGCCACACGCTCAAGCATGGTTGGCATAACCTTGGGCATCATCAGCGGCAGAAGCCGGGGGAACAGCACTGGGAACAGCGGTTTCATGAGCTCCAGCGTGCCGGGGATCTCGCCCATCACCCGCATCATCTTTCCCATGCCAAGAGGCATCGCGTCAATCAGCTCCGGCCACATTGTCCCCATCAACTCCGCGACACCCTCCGGTGTCATAAGGGCAATCATTGCCTCGAATACAGCCCACTGAGCCTTCACCTCAGGGTGTGGGGCAGGCAGCTCATATCCCAACTTCTCAGCCGCGAAGCGCGCCAGGTCCACGATCTCCACATCCAGTTCCTTCTTATCGCGTGATACGCGGAACTGGAACTCGCAGCACGGACAAGCGGCAAGGACCTTTTGTGCGCCGACTTCAATGCCTTCCTCGAGGCGATCCTTACCCACCTCAGCAGCGACCGGAGGGTCCTTGATCAGCGTCAACACACTGCCACAACAGTGTGCCTCATCACGGTTGTAGGGCATCTCAACAAACCGGACATTGGGCAGCGCCTGAATAAGCTGCCGGGGCTCCTCGTACACATGGGACACGCGCCCCATGTGACATGAATCGTGCCAGGTCACTGTCTCTATCTCACCATCCCCCTCTGGAAACGAGAACTCCTTACGCTGCAGTTTCTCTGCCAGGACCTCGCTATAGTGCTTCGACTCGATCCCCAGCCTCTCAGCCCATTTCTGCCCTATCCTTAGAAAAGGCCCTGCTATGCTTGGTCGCTGAGGTCAGCTTGAATGCCACAAGGGCAGAGGCACCCCTTCCGCAGGCAACAAAAAACGAGGAGGTTTGGACACCTCCTCGTTTGCGTTATAATGCCGAAGGTGGGAGTCGAACCCACATGGGCAAAGCCCGAGCGAGTTTGAGTCGCTTGCGTCTGCCTATTCCGCCACTTCGGCCTGTCAATAAGTATAATCAGATCTACAGGTACGTCAAGCCAAGGATGAAAGGGTAACAGTTCACCCCCAGTGGGGAGGACCATCCCGATCCCCATAATATGCTGGTCGCACCGAGAAAACTGTGAACCATCACGATGAAAACAGCACCTGACACGCCGGAAGAGCAAGCCCTAATCCAGGCAGCCCAAACGGGCGATGTCACGGCGTTCAACGAGCTTGTCCTGCGTTACCAGACCCAGGTGTACAACCTGGCTTACCATATCATGCATGACGAGAGCGCGGCTGATGACGCTGCGCAGACGGCCTTTATCTCAGCTTACCGTGCCCTCAAGAGATTCCGAGGGGGATCGTTTCGGGCATGGCTGCTCAGGATCGTTACTAATGCCTGCTACGACGAGCTGCGGCGGCACAAGAGACGCCCTCAGATCTCATGGGAGGAGTTTGGGGATGTGGACGAGGAAGCCAATCCTCATATGGCCGACACCAGTGTGTCCCCCGAAGAGGCCTTGGCTCAACAAGAGCTACGGGACTTGCTGGAGCGTACGATCGCCAAACTTCCTCAACACCAACGTATGACGCTGATCTTGGTCGACCAAATGGGGCTCTCTTATAAGGAAGCCGCGCAAGTGATGCGTGTGGCCCAGGGTACAGTGAAATCCCGTCTAGCGCGGGCCAGGCAGACGATGCAGAGCCTCCTGCAATCTGAATCGGAACTCCTACCGCATCGCTATCGTCTATGAAGTAGTGTTATCGTTGGAGGCTATGGATGATAGGGCATAGGAAATGGCGTGATGTTGAGATCTCCGCTTACCTGGACGGGGAGTTAAACGCCCAGGTACAGCATGCTTTGGAGGAAGATCTCGCGAAAGACCCTGAACTGCGCCAGCGGATCGCTGCCATGAGACAGGTGGTGACGCTGGTGAGAACTATGCCCCTGCACGAACCCAGACGAAACTACCTGTTGTCGCCTCAGCCGACCCGGCGGCAGACTCAGCCTCAAAGGAGGGGGATACGTCGAGCAGCCCTGGCCTTTCGCGCCCTGGCCATCCTCATGGCGATGGCCTTCATCGCCAGTGTGGGTTGGCAAGTCCTGCCACGGGCGGTATCGTTCCAGAAAGGGCCCATGCCCGCCGCCGCGCCGCTCGTCGAGGCGCCAGTCGCCCAGTTCGCGCCGGAAGAGGGCATGGCTGAGACGGCCCCTCGCGAAATGGAAGCCGACACCACATGGGGAGAAGTCACCAAGCAGATCGAGGCACCGGCAGAGCGGACCCAGGAGGAGGTCACATCTGCCACACCGTCTCCTACTGAGGAAGGTGCCAATCGTACAGATGCCATAGGAGGCGGGGAGATGACCGCGGCCCAGACCCCGCCAACGGCAACCCCAGCCATGGCCCTTGAGGCAGAAAAAGCTGTGGTGCCCACAACTACAGTGGAGGCGACCTCGATCGCAGAGATGAGGGAAGGCCCGCAGGAATCGACAGAGACCTTATCCATTGAGCAGGTATCACCACAGCCCTCACGCCCCGCTCCGGGTGCGGTAGGGGGAAGTGAAAGCGCCGAGCCCGAGCCACAACCGGAATTGGCTCTGCCTGGTGGCAGAGGGCAGCTATGGGTACCCGTTGCGCTGGGTATGGCCACCGTGGCGAGTGCACTGCTGGCCTATTGGTTCTCACGACGTGGATCCTGAAGTGCCAATGAAACACCTGTGGTCTAGGGCTCTCTTCCCCTGGCTTCTCGTGCTCTCTGTGCTCCTGGGATCGTCGGGGTGTGCCACCTCTACTGCACAGGCACACCTGAGTGAGCCAACGATCCCTGCCCCACCTCCCACCGCGACAGTCACTCCCACGACGAGGCCCACCGCGACTCCCAGCCCGCTCCCCACACAGACGTTAACACCGACACCCACATGGACCCCCGCTCCAGCGCTAACGCAAACACCAACACCTCCCCCCACACCGACCTATCCACCGCCTCCAGAGGCCCTCCACGTCCCAATCCTGATGTACCATCATGTGTCAGAGCTTCCACCTGATGCGGATCGCTATCGCATCGACCTGACCGTCAGACCAGAGCTTTTCGAGGCGCATCTCCAGTATCTCAAGAGTCAGGGGTATGAGACGGTCACCCTGTCCGACCTCTACGAAACCCTGAGCACGGGCAAGCCTTTGCCGCCACGTCCCATCGTCCTGACGTTTGATGATGGATATCGGAACGCCTTCACGGAAGTGTTCCCCCGGCTGCAGGCCTATGGATTCGTCGGGGTCTTCTTCGTGCTCGCCACCCCAGCCCATTATGAGGCTCCGGAGTACCTGACGTGGGACCAAATGCGCGAGATGGCGGAGGGCGGGATGTCCATTCAGGCCCATGGCCGAGATCACTACGATCTCACCAACCGCTCCTACGACTTCCTGGTCTACCAGATCCTGGGAGCCCGCGAGGCCGTGGAAGCGCATACAGGGAAACCCGTGCGATTTTTCTGTTACCCTTCGGGGCGCCACGATGCCGCAGCCGAAGCGGTCGTCGCCTCTGCCGGCTATTGGGGCGCCGTGACCACCGCTTGGGGTTACGAGCAGCGCCTGGACACCCGCTATGCGTGGCCTCGGGTCCGAATTCGAGGAGAATGGGACTTAGAAGCCTTCAAGACTCTGCTGGAGTCGATGGCAGCATCACCTTGAGAGCACTTGATATATCCAAGGAGGGAACAATGAGATACAAGAGAACCCTTGTGGCCCTGTTGGCTCTTTTAGCTCTGGCCTGCAACTTCCCGGGCTTTCCCATCTCTGTGACACAGGCGCCGTCTGGTGGCGAGACCCAGCCTCCAGCCCAAGAAGCCACACCCTCTTCTGAGGGAGGCACGGCCACCATGCCTCCAGAGGCAACGACACCTGACGCCGAAGCCACCGAGACCGCGCCAGCGATTTCAGCATCTGAGACGCCGACGGCCACGCCCAAGCCCACGGACACTCCCTCACCCACACCCGCTCCTCCTACAGAGACGCCTACCGCCACACCGCCGAAGCCGGGGCCGCCTCTGGTCTTCCTGGATCCCGCCTGGGAGTGGGTCGAGTGGCACAAGATCCCCGATACTGGGGATTGGGAAGGCACCCTACGCCTGCGTATCCAGGGGGGAGTGCCCCCCTATCGGTCGCAGATCGAGGACAAGCCCATCGAGGATGGGCTTGAGGTGCACACTCGCTGGCGGCTCTGTAAGGCCATGCCAGCAAGCGTGAGGGTGTGGTCGGCTGACGGTCAGTTTGCAGAGACCAAGATCTGGGTGTGGGAGGTGGGGTGTGAGGGGAACTAGGCGAAGGAGTGAAGCATCGTCATGACAAGTGAACTGGACACATTTTTCCCACGCCCAGAGATCCACCCCACTGACCCCCTGGCGACGGTTGTGGCAGGCAGCCTCAGCCGAGGGCTTGACGCCAAACTGCTTCCCAACCGTCTTATCGAAGGACTGGCCGTGGGCCGCTATGTCGTCATCCGTGGGCAGACGGGCAAGCGCTTCTTTGGGATGATCACCGACATCGCGCTGGAGACTCGCTATCCCGAGATCGAGCAATCGCCGCCCTCAGACCCTGAGGGCTACATCGCCCGTGCCTACCGCGGGACACTAACCTCGGCCAGGCTCCATATCACGCCCATGTTGACGGTGGACCAGAGCACGGGCGAGATTCGTCCCGCAAAGACCATCCCGACCCACTTCGCCCCTGTCTTTGAGGCGGCTCCCGAGGAAGTCGCGCAGGTCTTTGGGGACCCGGATGAGGCCGGACGTTTTTACATCGGTGAGCCGTTGGAGATGGAGAGCACACGGATCTCTCTCGATTTGCATCGGTTTGTGGAGCGCTCCAGCGGCATTTTCGGAAAGACAGGGACCGGCAAGACCTTCCTCACACGGATGATCCTGGCCGGCATCATCCAGGAACAGGCCGCTGTCAATCTGGTCTTCGACATGCACAACGAGTACGGCTGGAAGAGCGAAGATGAGAACCGGCAAGAGGTGAAAGGGTTACGGCAGTTGTTCTACGGCGGGCAGGTCCTGGTCTTCACCCTGGATATGGACTCCTCGCGTCGCCGTGGCAGCAAGATAGATTACGAGGTCCGGATAAGTTACAATCAGCTCGAGCCCGAGGACGTAGAGATGTTGGCGCCGTTGTTTGGCTTCACCGACGTCCAGACCAACGCGCTATATATGCTCTATCGGAAGCTAGGCAAGGATTGGATGCGCCAGTTACTGGCTGAAGAGCCAAGCCCTGCACTCACCCAGTTGGTCGACGAGAACCGGTTGCACGAGGGTACCCTGGGAGCGATCCAACGGAAGCTCGAACAACTTCGGCGGTTTGGATTCCTGACCGACACGCCAGACGAAGATCCCATCCAGCATATTCTGCAGAACCTCAAGAGTGGCAAGCACATCATCCTGGAATTTGGTCGTTACGGGAACTCCCTGGAGGCCTATATTCTGGTGGCCAACTACATCACGCGCCGCATCCACCATGCCTACGTGGACCTCAAGGAACGTTACCTGGGGGGACAAGGGGAGGAACCGCATCCCCTGGTGATCACCATCGAGGAAGCGCATAAGTTCCTCGACCCAGCCATCGCGCGGCACACCATTTTCGGGACCATCGCGCGAGAGTTGCGTAAGTACAACGTCACGCTGTTGATCGTCGATCAACGCCCCAGCGGGATTGACCCCGAAGTGATGAGCCAGATCGGCACTCGCATCACGGCCCTGCTCGACGAGGAAAACGACATCCGAGCCGTCTTCTCAGGCGTGGCAGGCACAGCCGCCCTGCGGGAGGTCCTGGCCCGCCTGGAGACCCGCCAGCAGGCGCTGATCCTGGGGCATGCCGTACCTATGCCAGTGGTAATCCACACACGCGACTACCGCGAGGTGGCGTTAGAGATCGCCAAAGGGCTCGATGATCAGGACGATGCCATCGAAGCGCTCTATGGATGAACCTTGGTCACAGGAGTGAACGGAGTTGAAAGCATCGGTCTTCAAAACCCATGAACGCCTTCAGGCTTGCCCTCCTGCCCTGTTCATCTACATCGTCTATCGCAGGCTTGTGGAGCAGGGGATCAGGACGTCATGGCTGTGGGTCAAAGATAAACTCGTGCGCCGGATACGGGGATATTCCCCCCCAGAACTCAGTCAGGTCACGGATCTCCTTTTCGTGGGCGGTCAGCACAGACACCGCGGGTTACAGGCCATGCGAGAGCTGGGGATCCGGGCGATCGTCAACATGCGTCAGGAATGGGACGATGCGGCCCATGGCCTGGCGCTGGATGCTTACCTTTGGTTGCCAGTGATTGACGACACAGAGCCCACCCTGGAGCAGTTAACCCGTGGCGCGGGCTTCATCCACCAGCAGGTCGAACAAGGGCATGGGGTCTACATTCACTGCGCTGCAGGTGTGGGCCGCGCTCCCACCATGGCCGTGGCTTATCTCATCTACACCGGTGACCCCGTCGAGCGGGCCTGGGAACGGGTCTGCCAGCGGCGACCGTTCGTGCGGCCCACGCCCCCACAGCAGGCTATCACAAGGGCTTTCGCGGAGAAGGTGCGGGCCAGGCAGCGCCTTCACCCCTCCCCGTTGGGACGTCAGGTATCCGCCGGCCAGGAGGAGACACGGAGCAACGAGGAGGATCTGCACGACTGGCTACAGCGTATCCTGGAGCAACTGGCCGAGGATCCCAAGATCACTGACCCATTGCCCGATGCCGCCGCCCAGACATTGCTCGCCTGGGCGCAAGAGCAGCTCATCCAGCTTTGGAACAGGGAGAAGGACCAAGGGACGCCAGCATCCCGCCAGGGGCTGGACAGCGAGGTACAATCCCTCCGGCGTCGCATGCAACACCTGGCAGCGTTGAGCGCCACATCAGACGATCCCGCGACAGCACTGCGCGAGATCCTGCTGTCAGAGCAAGGGGAAAATCTCGCCATGGCCCCTCCCGCAGCCCACACCGAGGCATTGGAATGAACATTACCCCGCACAGCTCCAATGAGTTGAAATGGCGCGAGCTCCTGGTCGCACTTCTCTGCATTATCCTCGCCTGGGCCAGCAAAGAGATCCTGAGCATCGACTTGTCAGATGTCTTGGGGGAGCCAGGAGGGGCTATCCAGATCGCTTTCACCGCACCGCAGGACACCCAAGACGTAGAGCTTTCAACCCCCTCCATCCGCATGGACCAGCGGCTCGTCGAGCTCATCGGGTCCGCCAGGAAACGAGCCTGGGTTGCGACGTTTGACCTCGAGTCGGAGAGCATCGCCGAGGCGCTGCTGCAAGCCTATCGCCGGGGTGTCGACGTGCGCATCGTCACCGACAGTGATTACCTGGATGAAAGAGGGGCGTCGAGGCTGCTTGCGGAGGGCGTGGCCATTGTAGGGGATGGCCGAGAGGCTTTCATGCATAACAAGTTCGTCGTCCTGGACGAGGACATCCTGTGGACAGGTTCCTGGAACCTGACGTACAACGGCACTTACCGCAACGACAACAACGTGGTCCTCGTCAAATCACCCGCGTTGGTCGAAAATTACAGTCTCGAATTCGACGAGATGTTCACGCGTCACGCCTTTGGCCCAACTTCGCCACCCTCTATTCCCTATCCCGACATCCAACTCACCGGTGCTGAGGCTCGCATAGAGACCTTCTTCGAGTCGGAGGGGAATGTACGTCCGCGCCTTCTGAAGCTGATCGACAACAGCCAGGCAAGTATCCATTTCATGGCTTTTGTGTTCACAGATGACGCCCTGGCTGACGCACTGATCGCTGCCCATGAACGCGGCGTGGCCGTTCGGGGTGTGCTGGAGGGCAGGAATCTGGGTATCGCGGGCTCCGATTTCGATCGGCTGCAAGGGGCTGGTGTGATGGTGTTGCCCGACGGCAACCCCTATGCCATGCACCACAAAGTGATGATCTTTGACGAAACCATCGTGGTCACCGGCTCGTATAATTTCACACGGAGCGCGGCAGAGAGTAACGACGAGAACCTCCTTATCATCCACAGCCCATATGTCGCCGATCGCTACCTGGACGAATTCGACCGTGTATGGTCACTGGCACAAAGTGGTACTGGAGGTTAAAGAAGTACCTCCATGCTCATGATTGAGGAGGTCAATAGTGATGAATGAAACTCGCTCAATTGAATCAAAGACACAGGGGTGGAAATGGGCCGCCCTGGGGTTGATCGCCGTGATCGTGTTGTGCCTGGTCTGCGTCGTCAGTGCCTTTTGGGGTGGCATCATCGGGTTCGCGATAGGAGCTGGGACCACGTCGCACCACGAGGCCCCTGAATTCCCGCCGCAGTACCAGGAACCTCCGTCCATGCCTCAGCCCCAAACCCCCGAAAGGCCCTTCCCGCTTGAAACCCGGCCCTGGCTGGGGGTGACATTCATTATGACAGACGAGGGGGCTGAAATCACCTCCGTGGTCCCTGAAAGCCCGGCAGAGCGAGCTGGCCTGCAGGCGGGAGATGTGATCACAGAAGTGGAAGGGAAGCCCATCACGCCGCAGCACCCTCTCGATGAGGCGATCCTGCGCTATCACCCCGGAGATCACGTGGAGATCACCTACGAACGAGACGGTCGATCGTACACCGTCGAGGTAAGGCTGGGAAGGTGGCGCCCCATCGAGATCCCGATCCCGCCCATGCCTCCGGTCAGACCACAGCAGCCGGACTGGGGTGGATAGGTCTTGCTTGTACCCCATGGGAGGGAAGACATATCCTGGCGGACATTGTAGCCCGCATCTCCCCAATCTGAAGGGTGCCGTTTGCGCTGCGGAGTGCTTAGCCCTGCATCGCCCCTTTGGTTAATTATGGGGGGCCGCCAGAGCATTGGTCAATCCAGCCCCCTGGCGATGCCCCCCAGAAGGCACATCATTGTGCACAGCCCAATGTAAATGGGCTCGCAAGGGCCAGGAGCTGAATCGGGAGATACGCGGTCGGGAGCCCCAGCAGATCACTCAGAGTCACCCGAGGCCACCTCCCGATAGACCGTCAGCACTCTGTCCACCATGGCGCGTTGGGTAAACTCAGCTTCCACACGCTCACGGGCGGCTCGTCCCATCCGCTGACGCAGCGCGGCATCTGTCAACAGCCGGCGAATGGCACGAGCCAAAGCTTCTGGTTGATCTGGCGGCACTACGAAGCCAGTGACCCCGTCTTGCACGATCCAGGAGGTCCCGGTACCTATCTCTGTCGTCACACAGGGCAGGCCCGAAGCCATGGCTTCCAGCAATACCATACCAAAGGCCTCTGCCCGGGCATTCGCCGGCAGGACGAAAAGCGTGACGTGGCGATAGACGCCCAGTAGGGCATCATCTGAGATCTCGCCCCGGAAATGAACCCGTGAGGCTACCCCGAGCCGGCCCGCCAAGGCCTGCCACTCAGCCAACATGGGACCGCTGCCCACAACCTCCAGAGTCACGTCCCCTGGCAACAGCAGCAGGGCCTGCAACAGGGTATCCAACCCCTTGTAGTAGCGCAATCGCCCCACAAACAGGAGCCGCGGTGGCCCTTCATAAGGTGTCGCGGGCGGATGGAAACGTTGATGATCTACGCCCAGAGGACTCACGAGACAGCGGTCCCGCACCGGGCGTAGCCACTGGGAAGTCTCCAGATAGCGGGGACTGGTGACCAGGATACGATCAACGCGGCGCAGGACGCGGCGCAGCAGTGGGGCATAGAGTTTGAGCCAGCCCTTTTGGCGGACGATGTCGGAATGGTACGTCATCACCCAGGGCGTCCGCCGTTTGAGGAGCCAAGCGCTTACCTCCCCCAAAGGGTAGGGAGCGTGGAGATGGATCACATCCGCCTGAAGCCTGGCCAGTCGGAGCGGCTGTTGCAGGCTGAGAGGCATGGAAGCTGCGGTTGCCAAACGTGCGGCACGATAGATCCTTACCCCGTGGAGTTCCTTTACTTCACTCCGGGGACCTGGAGCACATACTAGCACTGTGACCTGGTGCCCCTGAGCCGCATGGGCCTCGGCCAACACCTTGATGTAATTCTCAATACCCCCCAGGACCGGATAGTAGTCTTTATAGAGATGTAGAATGCGCAAAGCTAGCCTCCTGCCGTAAGCTGCCGATAGAGAGTCAACGTGGTCTGGGCGGCCCTGGCCCAGGAGAAGGAAGCCGCCCGCTGTAGCCCGGCGCGGCTTAGACGCTCGCGCAGGCTTTCGTCTTCCAGAGCCCTCACCAACGCATCGGCTATATCCTCCGCATCTTCAGGGTTGAAGTACAGGGCGGCATCTCCTGCCACTTCCTGCAGGGCACCGACCGCCGAGCAAACCACCGGTGCACCACAGGCCATGGCCTCCAAAACCGGCAGTCCAAAGCCCTCGTACAGACTTGGGAAAACGAAAAGATGGGCCCCGCCGTAGAGCGCGGCAAGAGCCTCATCCGTTACCGAGCCCAGCCAGCGCACAGAGCCCGACAGATCCAAAGGTTGCCCCCGCATCACCGTCCGTGCGTTACCAAGCCCAGCAATAACCAGAATATGATCGGAGAAGTGCCGGTGGACCTCAACCCATGCCTCAATCAGGCGCGGCAGGTTCTTATGGGGCTTGCCGCTCCCGAGGTAAAGCATATACGGTGAATGCAGTGCGTATCGGCGCTTGACGGCCTCGACCACCTCGGTCGTGGGGGGGCGGAAAACTGGATCGGCAGCCAGAGGGATAACGCTTACAGGGCACGAAACCCTGGTGAAGTGCCGGGTAAGATCCCGACGCGTAGTCTCTGAGACCACCACGACCCGGGAGGCGGCCCCCAGCGCCAGCGAATGCATCCAGCGGAAGAGAAATCGGGCGCGAGGAGTTGTGTGCTGAGGGAAAAGTAGTGGGATGACGTCATAGACCGTGAGCAGGGTGGGAACACCGGGCCGGAACGGCATAAGGTAATAGGGTGAGTGATAACATACTGCCCCGAGGCGCGCCAGATAGCGTGGCACTGCCCACTGTTGACGCAATGTGAAAGGCGAGGCGTCCAAGGGGACATGGACCACCGATGGCTCCTGCAAAGGAAGTGAGTAGTGGCTATCCTCGATGAGTACCAGCCGTTCATCCTTCCTCAGCAGGGGGACCAGCGCGCGCGCCAGGTTGCGTACGTAGCGCCCAATGCCCGGGAAGTGGGGCGTCGCTGTGCGCACATCCAGGACATAGAGTGGCATCAGGCACTCCTCTCCCGGCAAGCCCTGTCGCCCAGACTGCTTGGCCAGCGCGCCAATGCATAGCCTGTACTCACTAGCACAACCAACGCAGCACCCAGTCCAGCACCACTTAGAAGTGGAGCCCAGGGGTAGGAGAAGGCAATCAGCCACAGATGGTTCAGCCGGGAGATAGCAAGCATTCCATAGGCCACTGCGCTTGCCAGCCGCATGTCTCCGCCCTGTCCCCAGAGCCATGCCAGAGCGGGCAGCAGCAGGACATGATTGTAACGCTCTACGTGGGGCAATACCACAAGGAGACACGTACACCAGAGATAGAAACTCAGCTCCGGATGACTGTGCCCCCAACGCGCGAGAAGAACTAAGGCCCCCAATGCCACAACCAAAGCGAGAGCATTCGCCAACAGCCGTATATGGCCCGGCTCAAACGTCCATGGAGGCTGCCAAACGACCATGACTCGATCACTAACACGTAACGAAGGAACCACATATCTCTGGGGAAGCGACATTCGTTGCAGCCACGCCGTGAGGGACTGATCATCCATGCTGACGGACGAACTGGCAGTGTGTAAACGCTCGACCAGATAACGGCTCCAATACATCTCATAAGCGGTCCTCGAGATGAGGAACCCAGATCCGAGACACACCAACCCACCGACACCCATGAACAGTGCCTCTCGCCAACGCCTTGATGCCCCTAAAGCGGCGGGCCACGACAGGGGATATACCTTAGCCCCTGTCGCAAACGCTGTCGCCAACGCTAGCTTCACACCGCGAACCGCAGAATGCTTTGTAGCGGAGAGTGTCCGTCCCACCACCAGCATGGCGGCCAGGAGAGCCACGCTCGTCTGGCCCAGAGTCAAGTCTAACACCACCGGGCCAAACGTCGCAATTACGGCCATCCCCAGCACCTGTGCCCGCTTATCCCTGAGGTCCGCCAGTTTGAGGAGATAGTGTATGCAGCCAACCAGCAACCAAAGGTTAAGCACCAGCCAAAGGCCAGCCGCGATTGGATAGTCAACATATGCAAACGGCTGCAGGAACCAGACCCACGGCAACGGATTGTACACAAGGGGGGGCGTCTGAAATATGCGAGTTGTTGCAGCAAGATGGTCTCGCCACGCTGGTGAGAGGGCATACGGCGAAAGACCTTGTCGCAATGCATGAGCCGCGGCATAGAAACCGGCGAAGTCTATCAGTTTTGGGGAGGGCAAGAAAGACCCTATTCGTAGCGCTGCGGTCCCGGCGTGAACGGCCAAACCGGACAACAAAAAGCCCCACATGGCCCTGTTCAGCCATACCCCGCTGAGACCACATTGGCCAGTCTTTCGCTCCTGCACCATATGCCTCGCGGTGTTCTGTGTCACGGATCTGCAATCAGAGCGATTGGGCAAGGTCATAGACTCGCGAAGTCTCCTGAGCGGCCCGTTTCCATGAGAACTGGACAGACCGGGCCAGCCCCCGCTCGCGGAGTTCAGACCTTAGATCAGGATGCCCCCATAACTCCTGCAGCGCCGCGCGAAGGGCCTCCACATCCTCCGGATTCACCAGGCGCGCCGCATCCCCCACGACCTCAGGCAGGGAGGCCGCATCCGAACAGATGACAGGAGTACCGCAGGCCATAGCCTCCAGTGGTGGCAACCCGAAACCCTCGTACAGACTGGGGAAGACGAAGAGCGTCGCCGCGCTATAGACGGCAGGCAGATCATCATCGGCGACATAGCCGGGCAAGATCACGCCATCCCGCGCCGGACTGGCCTCAAGCGCGGCAAAGAACGGCTCAGACAGCCAACCCCGGCGGCCCACCAACACGAGAGGGCCACAAGCCCTCTTAAGATACAGAGGCTCCCAGGCCCGAAGGAGTCTCAACAGGTTCTTGCGCGGTTCGATCGTCCCCACATAGAGCACGAACGCCTCGGGTAACCCATAACGCCGCGCCACACGTGTCCATGTCGCGGGATCCTGCGGGGAAAAGCGCGGATCAGCCGCCTCGTAGACCACATGGACCTTGTCAAGTGGAATGCGGTACAGACGCGCCAGGTCCTGCCGTGTGTGCTGAGAGACCGCAATAATGCGTTCGGCGCGTCGACAATAAAGGGGCATCGTCAGACGGAGATACCACCGATTCAGGGCCTTATGGTGCTGTGGCAGATGGGCGAAGATCAGATCATGAACAGTCAACACCGTAGGTACTCGCCTTAATGGCATCAGGAGATGCTCTGTCGCATGGAACAACGACGCCTCAGGCAAAAGACGATCAAAGGCGAGGCCCATAAGTTGCCCTGCCCACACCGCCAACCGCCACGGCTTGTACCCTAACGAGACCGTGGCCCGTCTGAGGGAGGTCCACGCCGCTGGAACCGTCACCCCCTTCTCTCGATTGTAGAAAAGCGCGATCGGCTCACGCTGGGTGGCCAGCAACGCCTGGGTAAGGCTTTCCGCATAACGACCGAGGCCGGCGCGGCGATGAACGGCAGCAGACACATCAATATAGATAGGCATCTTGGACTGTCTCTAGCAGAACTGACAAGGGACCGGATGGTCCCTTGTCCAATCTATCCTGCACCTTGGCCTGAGCTGGTCCCATCCTACAGAAAGCGCTCGAACCGATCCTGGTCGGCTTTGCACACAGGACACTTTAAGGGGGGATGGGAACGCGCACACAGGTAACCACACACCCTGCAACGCCAGACGGGGATACCTCGCCAGGTGAGCCCCACCAGCACCGCCTCATGTTCCTCCTGGGAGGCAGGTACAAGCTGAGTCTGGTGACTTGTCGTCTGTTCAGCCCGCACTTCCTCAGGAGGACGGCGCTCAGGGATCGCCTGGACCTCCTGCTCCCCGCGCACGACTGCGTCCGAGACATAGAGTGCGCAGTAGCATGCACCATACTCTTCCAGATCCTCATCCCTGTAATCACAGGCGCAGATGATATCCAGATCCTTCTCCCGCACACCCTCACCCAACCGACAGGGACATGCCCGGTAGCCATAGTGGCCCTCGTTGATCAAGAGGCCCTCGATTAAGCCCTTAGTGAAGGTGACGTGCGGATTCAAATTGTAGCCACTCGCTTTGGCCTCACGGCTCAGCCGCTCGTAAAGGGCGTCAACAGCCTCCTGAGAGATAATCCGCTCTTCGTTCATAGCTCCAACCGATCCCTAATCGCATCCGGCTTGAATCCCACAATACACTCTTCGTCATCGACGATGAGTGTTGGGAAAGCCATGCGGTCAGAGAATTGGCGGTTGTGCTTCCGAATAGCTTTCTGTTCCTCAGGATCGACCAGATCGACATGGACGAACTTGAAAGCTACCCCCTCAGATTCTAAGAACTGTCGCGTCTTGCGACACCAGATACAGGTCGACAAGGCATAAAGCAGGACTTCATGCTCGGTATGACTGCCCTCCACATAACCCCGAATCTCAGCCATAGCCCTGGTCACTCCCTATCCACAACACACTATCCAGAATCCCCACCAAAGACACTGACGCTTGTAGCATCACACCGGCCCCCAAACGCTCCAGGCTGCGATCACAACACCCAAGATCACGAGCACAGCCCCAAAAGCCGGCATCCCCCATCGCGTGAATCCATCAGGCCTACGGAGCACGGATTGCTGGGGAACAGCAGGATTGTAGAAGATCTCAATCGCAGTACCCACCTCGTACCTTTGCCCTGGCGCGATGGAACGAGTCACCGCCCCTGTGCCTGTATAGCGTTGTCCATCCACCTCATAAGCAAACGCTACAACAGGCTCACTCATCTGAGAACCCTCTCCAGATGTGGCAAAGACCTTTGAGACCGTGCCTTGCACAGCAGGCCAATTCTCCATCCCTCTGCCCTGACGCCAGGCAATCAACGTCCGAACAAGGACCGCCGCTCCCAGCAGACACGTGCCGATCCCCAAACTTATCAGAAACGCCATGTCACCTCCCCCGGTCAGGCCCGCCCCTTCTTCTTACAATCACCCTCCCGCTGTTCACGGATCTCCAGCACTTCTTCCACATAGAGGACGCGCTGGTACGAGCCTAGCGGGCCATATTGTCCCTTACGGCTCGCCTGGCCCCGGATCCGAACGTAGACAGGTTCATAGGGTCGCGACACAATCGCCTGGTATCTCCGATCAAGTTCATCCGCAGCATCTCCAAAGGGAGGGTTCTGCACCCACCACGCCATCCGTGAGCCGCAAGGGCGAAAGACCCGACCTGTTCGCCCTGCCGTAAAGAAACCTTCCCAGGTCCCACTCTCCAACGATCTCCCAATCGCTCCAAGAGAGATCATTACCAGCCAACCCAACGAAAGCAGCCAGATTACAACGGTCATGTTCTCCACTCCACGCGATGAAGCTCAAGTCGTCGCCGCTGTCAAAACCACGGTAGCTTAGCATGGCTTAAGCGAACTGTCAAAGCCACGGGGGACAGACCTGAGACCAAACCTCCAGGCGGCAGTCACCAAGTACATTAAGGAACGGGGAGGCCTACGAGGAACTGAACTGCGGTGCCACGCAAGCAGCACGTCGCGTACGAATCACCTGAAAAGCATGGGAGGGGCGAGAGCTTTTTGCGCTCTTCTCCTCAGTGATCCCCGTTGGTGGTTCCTGGTTTATCAGCGGGGACCTTAAGAGATCATTAACGCATGACTGTGACGTCAGGAAACGGCTTTCAGCGCACTGAGCAAAGCCTCATACTCCTCACGGCATGCCGAACAGTGGCGAAGATGTGCATCAATCTGTGGCATGAGATGCGCAGCATCTTGCCCGGCCAACGTCATCTCTGCATACCGATCAAGCTTTGTAAAGCAGGTATCACAATCGATCTCGTCAGCCTCTGTGGCAAAGATATGTTCAACCAAATGGCGGAACTGATCTATCCCCAAAGGTATCATCATCGCATCCACACCTCGTATACTATCTTGACCGAAGGAAAACGCCAGATCTTACATCACAACGAGTCATCCAGAGGAAAATGCCTCCATAACTTCCTCTACCGTTACCCCCCGCTGTTCCAAACGGTTTTTAAGGCGTACGCGAGCGTCGTGCAACAGTTTGTAGAGTGCGTTGCGGTTGGTATTCATCCGTCTGGCGACCTCTTCAAGCGGCATACCTTGAATGGCGACCGCAATGAGAGCCCTCCGTTGGAGATCTGTAAGCTCCTCCTGGATGAGCTCCATCAATAATGCCTGCAAACTCTGTTGGGTCACCTGCTGCTCGGGATTCAGAGAGGGAGAAGGCAACCAGTTCAGGGCTGAATCCAGCTCAGGGCCAGTGATATTGTCGTGGCTCAATGAGAGATCCTGAAGAGACATATCCTGCCAGCGCTTACGCCGAAGTTCCGAAAACGCCACGCGGACCGCGATTTTCTGCGCCCAGGTCGTGAAACGGCTTTCCCCACGGAATGAATCCAGATTGTCCAAGATCCGAACCATCGCCTCCTGGACGAAATCTTCCAGATCAGACTCCGTCACGCGATATCGCTGCCCCAACGCGAAACGCAAGCCTCTTAACAGATAGGCGCGCAGGTCCTCGAGAGCTTCCTGCTCCGGCTCTCCGTTTAGAGCTTTCAACCACGCCGCATTGGATCTTTCAGGGTTCATGAGAAAACAAACAAACCTTTGCCCTCTTTGACTGTGTATGTATCGATGAGGAGTATAGGAAGAGAGTAGCCCTGTGTCAAAGCCCCGCAAACATCAGCGCGAAATAGATTAGAGGTCAAACCCAGCCAGCCAATCT